>DEVX01000047.1 GCA_002363515.1 Candidatus Saccharibacteria bacterium UBA3225
ATCCCATTCAATATCGCAATTAATTTCGATCCAGTGCTTATTTTGGAATATGGCGTTCTGCTGATTATGTCATATTTCCTATTCACGTCATTATGTGTTCTAATCGGCACGCTCACTTCGAGCGCAAAAGACGCCAATTCATTCATGTCCGTAATTATTATCCTAACAATCCTGCCAATCTTTTTCATGAGCTCGTTTGCTAATCACAACGTTCAACCGCTCACATACTTCTTATCATATTTTCCGCCAAGCGCTCCGCTCGCATTGATGATGCGTGGATTATTTGGCACATTACCAACTTGGGAACTACTTATCGGCATTGTCGACATAACAATCGTCGGTCTCATCTCTTCACGACTCGCCACATACATTTTCTGCCATAACGCCATCGCGTCCACATCAAAAATCGACTTCAAAAAATTACTTGGAGCTCCGCGAAAGACATGGAAAAACTAAGCATAATTATCGGCAAAAGTATTCAGGCAATTTCGCGCCTTCGTGGTGGCGGCGGCTCAGCTTTACCTGGTCTTGTAATCGAGCGAATTAATCCGAAGTTTATCAAACAAATCCTATCCAAACTACCGCTTGGAGTCGTAGTAATCTCTGGGACTAACGGGAAAACCACCACGACAAAAATCATCAGCGAATTGTTTGAAAAACAAGGCCTAAAAGTCTTCACGAACAACACCGGTAGCAACTTCGTACGCGGAGTTATATCGGCTATATTGCAGAATATCAAAATAACCGGAAAATTCGATTATGACATTGCCGTACTCGAATTAGACGAGGCGCATGCCGTAAAATTCACCGAGGTCGCACCCATCGATTACTCGTTGTTGTTAAATGTACAACGCGACCAGCTCGACCGTTTCGGCGAAATTGATTACACGGCAAGTCTGCTACAGAAAGTTGCCGACGCAACGCGAAAAACTGTCGTATTGAATCGCGAAGATCCGCGTGTCGGGAAGATAAAAGCCAAAAATATTAAATATTACGGACTGTCCAACTCACTAATTAAGAAGTTTCCGTCCGACGACGACTTGATAGTAACCAGCAACACAAAAAGCTCTAACAAAAACGCCGACGTAATCTTCGAACGCCTCGAAGGGCAACGGGCGACATATTCAATAGATAAAAAGGATTGCACCGTTAACCTGAAGTTGAAGGGTATTTATAATGCCTACAATATGGCTGGCGCACTTGCACTTTGCCATACCGTCATGCCAGACGCTAAAGTTCAACGATTTATTGACGATATTTCAACAATCGAATCTGCTTTCGGACGTGGCGAAAGTTTCATAATTGACGGCAAAGAAGTAGAAATTCTCCTAGTCAAAAATCCATCCGCCTTCCAACTAAGCATCGCCTCATTTGCCGACGACGACCACGATTACATGATTGCCATCAACGATAAGATTGCCGATGGACGCGATATTTCATGGTTATGGAATGTAAACTTCGGCAAACTCGACAATAACATCAAGCTAGTATCTGGAATTCGCGCCTACGATATGGCTTTACGCCTAAAGTACGACAACATCACAGTAGACCGTATTATAGAAAATCTAGAAGAAGCCGTAGACGCTTTCGTCTCCGACGGAGAAAAGCCGAAACGCATCTTCGCAACCTATACGGCCATGCTAGAAATACGCAAAATTATTTCCGGAAAGAGCATCTTATGAAATTAAAAATTCTCCATTTATACCCAAAGGAAATGAACCTCTATGGCGACCACGGCAACGTGCTAGCTATCAAGCGACGCTGCGAATGGCGCGGTATCGACGTTGAGGTCATTGAGCACGAACCGGGCAACAAAATCCCTGACGATATCGACATTATCTTTGGCGGCGGCGGTCAAGATTCGGGGCAGGGCAAAATCGAAGACGACCTGCAAGCAATCGCACCAAAACTCAAAGACCTCATCAACGACAATACGCCTTGTTTAGTGATCTGCGGCGTCTATCAATTATTCGGCAGATACTACAAAACCGGCTCCGGTAAAACCATTAAAGGCATTAATGTCTTTAATGTCACTACGGACGCAGGAAAGGAACGCTACATCGGCAATGTCACAATCAAGTCTAATGAATTTGGTGAAATAGTCGGCTACGAAAACCATTCCGGCCTCACAAAGCTTGGCGAAAATATGAAGCCACTTGGTGAAGTAATCGTCGGCGCCGGCAACAACGCAAAAGACAAAACCGAAGGATGCCGCTACAAAAACTGCATTGGCACCTATCTGCATGGACCGATTCTACCAAAAAATCCAAAACTGACCGATTTCCTCATCGTCAAGGCACTAGAGCGCAAGACCGGACAAAAAACCAAGCTAGACAAGTTGGACGACACAATTGAAAATAAGGCCCACGCCGTAGCCACAAAACGCCCCCGTTAAAAAACGTTATTTTTCAACTTTGAGACTAGTCGGAATTGTCGACCAGCGCAAGCGTTGACCTACGGAACTCTGTTCATTCGCGTCCGCCATGCGCGTAATACAATCACCCGCCGACGTGGTTGCGTGATAGTCATATTTCCAGCTGACTGTCAGTTTTGCTAATTTTGCATTTTGAATTTTTTCCAAGCAGGAGGCATTGTCCTTTAGGCAGGCTTTTCCCAAATCATCCCACTTATCAAAATCAACGTCCTTTACATTAATGTCTGCATTCGCCTCAATCGCCGCCGAACGCGAATACTCACCGCCACTATACTGATCGAACATAAAGTTACCCATTGAATATACGATCAATTTATTATTATATGCCTCTGCATCTTGCACCCAGTGCGGATGATCGGCAATTACCGACTCAACGCCCGCATAATCAATCATTCTGCGGTATAAATTTTGGCGCAGCTCGTCATGCGACTGCTTATACTCGGCACCCATATGCGGCATTGCAATCGTTGGCACATATGTCGCATATTTTTTCATATTATCAATATAATCGCTTCCAGGAACGCCAAACACGCCATGTGCAGAACAAAAGCCGAATGGCATTTGAATTTTCTTCGTCTCTTTATTGTCATAAGTTACATTTATTGGCAGAACTACAATATCGCAGTTTTCCGCCTCCGCCGTATCGCGCGCTTGTTCACTCTGGACGATGCCAGAGTACTTCGGCGTACCAAAATATTGAATGCCAGCATCACTCAAATGTTTTCGCGTTTCAGTTAAACCTACCCCTCCATCTTGGTTATCCGTGTGGTTATTACCCAACAAGAATGCCGTAAAATACTTCTTCGCTTCCGGCAAATAATCCGGATCGCAATTAAAGATATAAGAGTTGTTTTCTTCAGCGTAATTGTGCTCATTATTTTCTTTTTGCACTAGTGGACACTCCAACCCGGCAATCCATGCGTCATAGCTATCAGGCTTCAACGTATCTAACTTAGAAAACGGGTATTTTACACCCAACTCCGACGCGCGTGCCAATTGATTTGTGCGTCGTCCCCAAAAGGTCGTACCGGCAAGCAATATCTTCATCTTTGCGCTTGTTGCGACTGGCTCCGGTTCTGGTTCTAGCTCCACTTCGGACGAGCTAGCGTTTGAGGCAGTAGAGCTTTGCTCTTGTTGCTTGATGCCCGCCAGAATGAGACAAGTTGCGCAAGCTGTAGCTGCTATTCCAATTAATATAAATACTGCTATACGAGTTTTATTCTCGAAACCTGCCATAGTTACATTGTACAACCTTTTGCTTTTTGTGATAGTCTAATAATAAGCGTAAGCCAAAAACAAACATGCTATTTCAGTACATCATTCTTCTAACTATTGGACTAATTACACTCGTCAAAGCGAGTGATGTTTTTGTGGACGCCGCCAGCTCACTCGCTGCGCATTTGCGCGTGCCTAAAATGCTTGTTGCGCTCACGGTTGCCGCCTTTGGCACTTGCGCGCCCGAGTTAGCCATATCCTTCAAATCTATGGCGACAGGAAACTACGATATGACGCTAGCAAACGTTATCGGATCCAGTGTCGTGAATATCCTGCTCGTTGTAGGTATCGCCTCTATCATTTCACCAATCTCCGTCAAAGAGCAGACGGTAAAGAACGAGCTTCCTATCTTAGCTGCTATCACATTAGCCTTCTTCGTTTCTTTGAATGACACTTTATTTGGCGCAGCAATAAATGGGCTCTCACAAATTGATGCCATCATTCTCATATTTATGTTCGCATTCTTTTTGCTGTACATTTTTGTTACCGTCCATTTCGACAAAAACCATCAACGTCGAAAACACCATAGACGGCGTCAGGCCAAATATACACTTAGTCGCTCTATTTTATATATCGTTATTACTTTATTATTAATCGCGCTTGCCAGCGACATTGCCGTAGATAACGCCGTATATCTAGCGGAGGAATTACGCATTAGTCAAAAAATTATCTCTATGACTATAATCGTAATCGGAACATCACTGCCAGAACTAATTATGACCGTGAATGCCTCAAAGAAAGGCGAGCACGATCTCGCGGTCGGCAATATTATTGGCACTAATATATTTAATATATGTATTGTTTTAGGCCTGCCAACATTAATATTTGGCGGCTTCACCTCCACTGCATTCAATATTATCGATACGCTCGTAGTTCTGCTCGCTGCCATTATGTATTATCTCTGCAGCAGGAGCAGTAAAAAACTAACTAGAGTCGAAGGCATTATGATGGTAATGATCTTCGCTGCCTACTACACCTACGTGCTAACCCCATAAAATTACAACGACAGTAGGGGGCAACCATGAGCCATAATTACGAATCCCCAGACGAAGTATCTAGCAGAATCGCCTCTCCGGAAAGCGATATCGCCATCCGCATACACGATTGAACGACAATATTAAATATGCTTAAATTATACCAACGGCGATACCTCGTATTGCCATAAAAAACTATAAACAAGGATTCCTATGGGTGCTATATTCTTTCTAACTATATTTTGGCCTATCGTTCTAGCGGTGGGGGTATTTGCGCTCATACTGCCTTATATCCCCTACATCACATTAGCTCATGGCATTTTCTGGCTGTTAGTTGGTATATTGGCCAAATTTATTTCAACCAAATATCAACTATTCAAGAAGGGCCTTTCCCACAAGAAAACATGGGTACGTATTATTACTGACATCTTTCGCTGGATTATTTACATTGATATAGTCGCCAATATAATCCTTATTATTGGAGCTATTATTCTAGCTGTCGTATTTATCGCTAAAGGCATTACGCCAATCCCGTCTTGATGGAACTACCAGCAAAATGACTCGTAGGCGATACCGTTTTTCTCCAAGAATTCTTCCATGCCGCCTACTCGCTTCTTCTTACACAGAGCCTTAAAATCATCAATGGAAATAATCGAAAAAAGTTTTTGCGTTTCTTCCTTTGAAAATGAATATTGCTTCTCGCCACCTTCGCCACTATTCACGCCATAAACGTCAGACTCTAGATGAAGTTTCCCGTCTTTAATTTCACCCCCGAGATAAGAACTCGATCCTTTATAACAAACGATTGTTTGATCTTTCATCAAATAGACCCTTTCATCTCATTAACTAGCTTTACGTATTCTTTATAGGCAAACTCGTCTTTCAAATCCGTCAACGACTCGGCAACTGCGCCGTAATACCACAATATTTCATGCGGATCATTCTGGTTAAACCGCTCCCATAGTTTATCGCCAATCGTATTATAATCTCGCCATATCGCGCGTATGTTAGACAACTTATCGCCGAGTGCAATCATCTTTGCTTCTTTCGACGATTCATTTTTCAATCTACCAACAGTTTCTTGTTTGCGAATTTTCCAAGTATCACCGGAGGGTAAATCTTCGCGTTTATTCTCACTTTCAGACGAAACTAAATCGGCAACTTTATCACCAAACTCACGACGAATATCATCAATCGTCGTGTTCGTATCTTCTACAGTATCATGCAACATGGCCGCGGCTATCACGGACCTATCATCGGTCATCGTTGAAACAATAGATGCCACCTCCATAGGATGAATAATGTATGGCAAATTAGTACCTTTTCTAAAACTCCCACTATGAGCATTCGTCGCGAAAATGATTGCCTTGTCTAATATATCAACGTCTTCCATTCCTTTATAATATCATTATACGGAGTTATCCATACCGTGAACTACGCAGAAATGCTAACATTAAAGGGAAGGATAAACTTATGAATTCATAGCAAAGAAACCGAGTTTTTGGGATTTTTCAACCAAAAACTCAACTTGCCCGACGGCTGGCAATATTAGTCGATTTAACTGACGATATTATCTTTTCAAAACCATCCATCGCTTTCTCTGGATGGAACGTTCTATCTCCAGAATTAAAGCTTTGAACTGACACGACACCAATGCGCTCCAATTGATTAAAAATAGCCACCGAACGATAAGCGCCTACATGAAGCATCTTAGCTATCGACGAACATGAACGGCAGCCACACTCTCGAATAATTTTTACCGCCGATTCTAGATCGTCAATCGATAGCTCATCGTCTATCGCCGCAACACACTTAGCCCGAAGAATACCTTCTTCAATTCTTATTTTCGAATTATACTTATCGCCTAATCGCACCAGTTCTTTAATAGCCGGCTCGTAATCATGTTGCGCAGCTAGTTGATACCATTTTTTTGCAGTTTCGATGTTCTCCTCGCCAGGTAAGGCGCCAATTTCGTATAGGCGACCAACCCCGGCATACCCCGATGCGTCACCGCGCGAAAGTGCATCGAGATAATATCCAGCCGCTTTTTTATAGTCAGGCTTCCGCCCATTAAACCCATCCGCATAAAGTCTGGCCAACTTAGCGCAGCAATCACCGTGACCATGCCTAACACTTTGCTCATAAAATCCAACGGCTATCTGAATATTCTTTTCGACGGCAAAACCATTTTCGTAACACAAGCCTATATAAAATAACGCGTCATCTTCACCCTCATCGGCAACTTCTCTGAATAGCCAAAGCGCCATTTCGTAATCTTGCTCTACGCCATTACCATGATACAAACATCTTGCATAACAATACTTGCCTCGCGTGTCACCTAGCAGTGCAGCCTTTAAGTACCATTTAGCCACAGTTTTCCAATTAGTCTTTTCTGCGCCAATATCATTATCTTCATACATATTCCCAAGATTAACCATTGCTGCCGAATCGCCTGCTTCCACCCCTCTAGTGAAGTAGTCGAGTGCTTTATTGCAATCTTTCTTGACAGTTATGCCGTTAAGATAATACCAACCAAGCTTACTCAGAGCTGGCTTATGTCCTAGCTCTGCACATTTCTTAAAAATTTCGAAAGCAGCTCCATAATCTTGTTCTACGGTTTTGCCAAATTCATATAGTTGACCAAGTTGAAATAAGTCTTCAATTTCATCATCGGATAGATTTTTGTCCTTCAAATCTTTTAGAACAAGTTTTCCCGTATTCTCTCCCATATGCCTCCTTTTATATTATTATAGGTTATATATACAGAAGACTCACCTATAATAACGTGCGATGAGAGCCGGCATTCATATGAGAAGGATGTCTATATCCGCAAGAGCTGGGAATATCTGAAGAAATAACGGATAATATAACTATGAGCAAAGACGATTCCGTTCCATATGCAACAATAAAGGATGCCACTACTGAAAAATTTGAATTCTGCGCTGAAGCATACACCCATCCAAAAGATTATATCGACTCCAACGATACATACCATTGAGTAAGCATATCTTGGAGAAATATCTAATGAATAAAAAGTAATTATATCTATTATATTGACATTAATACTAATTATCCTGGCAATATTATTTATTCCAAAATGGAAAGGTAAAAGTGCTAATATGAAAGATACTTCTTTTAACTTTAGTAACAAATATGTAACTCTTAATAATGGTATTAAAATGCCAATTATTGGATTAGGTACTTGGACTTTTACAAATGAAGAAGC
>DEVX01000018.1 GCA_002363515.1 Candidatus Saccharibacteria bacterium UBA3225
GCTGTCGGGTTTTTGCAGGTAGCGCCATCGGAAATAATATAGCGGCGACCGTCTGGAAAGTCGGCCGCAAAAAGGCTAGAAAAAGTCTTCTTTTCGGATGGATCGGTTTGGCCAGCAACACCAACCTGGTCACGACAGGCTAAGATTACGTCGCGCGAAGAGAAATCGATTCCAGCAACCATCCCGTCCGCTAATCCTTCAGATAACTTCTTGCCGGCGATAGACATATCGCTCTCTTCAAGGATAGGGTCGCAAACACCCTGCCCCTTCAGTAGAGTAGCAGCAGCTTTAATGAAATCGTTATTAGATTCAGGAAAAAGAATTTTATACATACATTTATTGTAGCATCTTTAGAGACTCAACTAGTCTAGCTGGGCTATAGTAATCCGATAACGACGCATCGAGTTCGGCCAACTTTTTGCTGTATTTTCTGGATATTTCTTTTAACTCGCCGCTGCGCGTTTTAAATGTGCTCTCCGTGCACGTACCTACGCAGACGGAAATCTTATCTACTACCACAATCAACTCTTCGCTATAGTTAGATAGTTGCGCTTTTATCTCGTCAAACTGGCTGCCGTCGAGATAATCTAGACTATCTCGAAAATCTTGAAAATGCTCTTTGAGCTCAACCATACTCTTGGAGCTGATTTTCTTGGAGTCGACATTCCGTAGCTCCTCCTGAAATATCATAATAGCAGTGCGCAACTTGGTCAGTTGAGTTTTTTCTTCTTCGACACTCAATAACTCGTCATATTCGTTCAAATCATCTAGCAATTTCAATTGGTCGCGCTTCATGTAGCTATTTGCATTAAGCTCCGCAAGTGTCACGCGATACTTCTGATGAGAATCTTTTAAAAGCGCATGGTCGCCAGTCATTAGACCGGCATTAATCATGCTCAATTCAACAGTTGCCTCGTCGGCGAGATTGCGAATCAAATTACGATCATGCACGCGTTTCGCCCAGACGATGCCAAAACATTCAGCTACGACAAAAGTTATCAATAATATGATCAAAGCCACCGCAACGAGCACCCGTTGCGAATGGCGGCTATCTACACGTGCAATACGATTAACTTTACGAATCTCGCGGCGCGTACGGCGACGTTCTATTATCCCTTGTTTCATCTCTGTGCATCCTTTATAACATTATGCACCAAATTCGCATAAGTGATTCGCCCTTCTGGGTTTAGATGAATATGGTCGGCATACATTAATGACCAATCGCTATGCGCAATCTCCCACCAATCAGCTATATAAACATTGTCGTGCTTGTTGGCAAATGACTTTAGCGAAGCATTCTGTTTTTCGCGCGGTTGTTGCGGTCCAGCATAAGCCGTGACGAGCACGAAGGTTTTACTTCTTCCGGCCGTATCTATAATATCCTGCAAAAGTGAATCTGTAATATTATATTCGTTTGTAGCTAAACTAATCACGATAGTGTTTGGTAACTTCCCTTTCGCGGAGTATCCAGCAATTATTCCCGTAGCGGCAATAATCGAACGCGATTCTTTTGCGTCGACATAAGCACCAGGAATAATTGACTCCAGCGCCTCCTTTGCGCCGAGCGTAACCGAATCGCCCAAGACTAGCACGTTGGCCGTATTGGCGCTTTTTGCACCAGCCCCACTACCGACTTTTGGTAGGCTGGTGGATTTTGCGGCTAGCCCAAGCTGATTATCTAATGTACTATCAATTATATTCGTTAGGCTACTTATGCCGAGATATTCGACTGATTCTTCCTCTAGGCGCTCTTCGCGAGCGGACATATCGTTGAGTTGGTCGACAATTCCAGAAGTGGTAGGTATGCGTAGATAACTAAAAATTGACGGAACTAAAAGAATGACACCAATAGCAGCATACGCAAAACGACGCCGTTTGTAATATTTAAGCATCTTTAACCTTCGCTCCACATGTAGCGCCCTATTCATTATGGCCGACGCGGCAACGCTAAGAATAATATCAATCACCGCATAAGACCAAAACGGCACGTCGGCGGGTAGGAGATTCGGTAGGAGGATATAGAGCGGATAATGAAATAGATAAATACCATACGACAACGCGCCTAATCGTTCCAGAACTCGAATAAAGTTTGCCGGTTTGCGGCGCGTGTGGATGTTTGGTTGTAATTTAATAATGCAAAATATTGTAACTACCGTCAGGAAGCCTGTAAAAGGTAGGCCAAAGAAATAAGTCATAGGATTTACGTAGTCTAGCTTGAAAGATAGGATTAAAATCGTAACTAAGCTAATCAAAATTCCGAAAGTTGGTACAAGTTTTGGCGTTCTTGGAGTGCGCGGCACAAGGTAATTGAAAGCCGCAAAGGCCGCACCGAGACAAAAAGCGCCCATATGCGAATCGATCGCAAAATACGCTCGATCCTGCAAGCCAAACACGCCACCATAGATTGCGAGCAATAAATCCGAAATAATCGCAAGTGCAAGAAATATAATAGTAAGTTTCTTCATGGCGCTTTTATGCTTTTTTGATACCGAAAGTACGGCAATTACTAACAATGGCACAAGAAGATAGAATTGCACCTCGAGCGCCAAAAACCAAGTATGCTGAAATAAATTTGGCGAAATAGTATTTTCGTACGACCCACCAGTCAGTAGCTGCACGATGTTTGTCGTAAAAGACAATGCCGCAATCGTATTTAGTTTCATGCCGGCCAATACGTCAGGGTGCACAAAAAGAGCTACAATCAAAGTCACTGAAACGCATACCAATAAAGCTGGGAAAATCCGCAATAAGCGCCCGCCAATGAAGCGTCCATAATGTATATGGCCGCGCGATGATTCGCGAATAAGTTTACCTACTATTAGAAAGCCAGATATTACAAAAAAGATATCAACTGCAATAAAGCCACCTGGCAAAAAATTGCGAAAAAAGTGATAGATGACAATCAAAAAAATTGCAAAAAACCGTAATGAATTGATGCCCGTTAACCACTGCATGCTTAAATTATAATGACTTTTTCAGATATTCGCGAGCATGAGCGCGACTTAATATGGCAGTAGAGACTGATACCATAATTGCAGCTCTTCCAAAATGTACGGGTCCGCATTCGGAGAAGCAGCGATTTCTTGAATGGCCTTAATATATGAGTTCTGGCGAGCCTTTATTCTACCCATGCGATACTCTTCCCACTTCTGATGCTCTGCCTCGGAAAGCGTTTGCTCGAAGTTGCGCGCCTTATAATGCAATAGCAAATCCGGTAAGCGCGGATCATGAAAATCGGGATGAAAATCCGTCAATTCATTAATAGTGGCGCGGCGTACCGCATCGCAACGAGTCTTATCGGAATTATCCAGGAAGCCGTCATACAGCGCCGACTCTGGATCAGTGGCTGGAGGAAACTCTTCGCGATTTTCGTTTTCGGTGCGCATTTTTTCAATAAAATCTGGATGCGCCAATAATGCTTGAAGATTTTTCTCAATCTGGGCTTTTTCTAGTTTGATTTTTCGCCACCCATCCCCCTGTTCCAATACGCCGATTGGCGCTACGGCTGGGCAATGATTATATTTCAGCTCTTTTACGGTCGGAAAGAATTTTGGTTCTTCTTGCGCAAGCAAGTCATCAAGATTTTGGCGCAAATCGAACACTAACACATTGCCATTTCTGGCGGGTGCGATAGGATATGCAATGGTAGTTTTTTCAAATTCAGAAGAGTAACGACCAGAGCTATAGACGAAAGGCGTCGGCTTCTCGAGATTAATTAGTTTTTGAACAGATTTTTTGTCACGCATTTTGAAAAGCCATCCGTAAAGTTGTGGCTGTTTTTCTTTAATTAAACGCGTAACCGAAATCAGCGCCTCTACATCAGACAAGGCATCATGTGCATGTTCGTGCGAAATACCGTTTTCTTTAGTAATTAGTTCAAGGCGGTTCGTTGCCTTGCCTTCTGTTGTAACAGGCCAGTTAATTCCCTCTGGACGCAATGCGCGCGTCATTCTAACTACATCAAGCAAATCCCATTTGCTGCGATTATCTTTCCATTGCCATTCATATGGGTCGTAAAAGTTTCGCCAAAAAGTATGGCGCATAAATTCATCGTCAAAACGTACAGAATTATAGCCCAT
>DEVX01000064.1 GCA_002363515.1 Candidatus Saccharibacteria bacterium UBA3225
CTCCTTGGCGCGAGATGCTGCAGGACTCCTCCCGAATAACATCGATCATTCTCCATTTCTCTCGCAGTAATTGAGATTTTTGAAGAACCACACACTACCAAGTACCTCTCAAATAACGTAGTACTAATACTACACTAACAAAATATGAATAAAAAAACAATAGCGAAATAGAAGCCACAAAAAAATACCCCCTTTTGGTAGCCCAGGAGCGAGTCGAACGCACAACCTTCTCCTTAGGACGGAGCTGCTCTATCCATTGAGCTACTGGGCCAACGTCTATATTTTAGCACACTTACGCGCTACCTTTACCTACCTGGCATCGGAGTTCTAAATGAATAGCTTTCAAATCTTTCCACTCTACCATCCGACTTCCTACCAGCTACGCTTGTAAACTTATAGAAATTGATAGCCGTACGATCATAAAACATAAAATCCACATCGCCATTTGCCGCCACCATGCAACCTAGCGTTTGCGCTCTATCATCGCCCACAGAAGACCGAGCTCGCTCTATACTATCATCATATTGAATAATATTCTTAAAATCATCTTTACTATACGTGCCATAATAGCTAGAACGATTCGGATGAGTGTGACCAAAACATATAATAGCACGACTTCCATCGTTTCTTTTTTGTAATGCTCTTATTCTTCCCGTAAAGTTCGGCTCCAAATCTTTGTGCTCATCTAATACCGTTTGTATATCGCACGCCGTCTCTTCCAATCGACTAGCGCTGTCCCCTTTTATGGTGTAAAAATCGTCAAAGAGCACTTTATTAGTGTCGTATACCGTTTCACCAATCATTATGAATGGTACCTCAACTCTTCTTTGCTGCGTAACTTCTATCATCATTTTTAGGTACTCTGCACAATTATTGCCCAGCAAGATGCGACCATTCGGCATCTCGTTGATTATTTCATGCGGTATTGGCGTCATTCCGCCATATCCCATTTCCTCATAACGAGCCACAAGATCGCTTATGTCATTATTTTCAAAAGCCATTCGCAGCTTAGCTTCGTATGAATCCTCCCGCCTCGCAAACTCGCCATTCCTCATATTTATAAATATACCATGTTCACTCCAACAAAAAGACACCCCAGCAAGCGAGGTGTCTAAAGTGCGCAGCAACTAGCGCGTGAACTTTTCGCTCAGAGTATGATACATCTGGATTTCTTCTGGCTTAAACCAGTAGGAAACCTCAGCTTCTGCTTCTTCTGGATTACCAGAGGCGTGAATCAAGTTCGGTACAGCTTCATCGTGCGCATCTGCATAACCGAAGGAAATATGCGCATAATCACCACGAATTGTACCCATGTCCGCCGCCATCGGCTCAGTTGAACCAACCATCTTACGTACAAGCGGCACTGCCTCTACGCCTTCAAGGACCATTGCAATTACGGGACCAGAAGTCATGAACTTCAAAGTAATATCAAAAGTCTTCTGACCACGGCGCGAAATCATCTTCGAAATACCTTCATAGTGCTGATAATAATGATCTTTGTCAGGGTTGACCATCTTGGCGCCTACAATCTTCAAACCAACACGCTCAAATCGACTTAAAATCTCGCCGACAATACCTCGCTGCACTGCATCCGGCTTGAATACAATCAGTGTACGCTGCACTAGGCCGTTCGGATTATTCTCTTTCGTAAAACCGATGTTCGCTGCTGTCACGTTTTTCTCGGCTGCTACCTTTGCGGTTGCTTTTCCAATTTTCTTTTCGGCTTCTTTTTTCTCTGCCATACATTTCTCCCTTTTCACCATTATATACCAAAAGAAGCCCCCATCAAGGAGCTTCTCTCTTGAGGAACACAGGAAAATCATCCCGAGCTCGCTCGATTACTAATTACACTACCACAAAAGTATCATATTGTCAATGTGGGCTCTACTTTTCTACTTCGCTGTGGAATTTTTCATGTATTTCGCGCAAATGCGGATCCGTTACGTGCGTATATATCTGCGTCGTTGAAATATTAGAATGCCCCAACAAAGACTGCACCGAACGCAAATCCGCTCCATTCATCAATAAATCCGTCGCAAACGAATGCCTCAAAGTATGCGGTGTTACATGCTTTGTTATTCCGGCCGCTCGCACATATTTATTAATAATTCTCTCGATACTTCGCGGCGACAATCTTCTATAGTCTCCAGACGTCCCTACCATCGGTTGATTTCGCGAGTTGTTTAAGAACAGCGCAGGCAACGAATCTTTTCTTTCGTCCAAGTAGCCACGCACCGCATCCGCCGCCGACTGCGATACGAATACCGGTCGGTCTTTCTGCCCTTTTCCACGTACCATAAATTCCCTACGTTCCAAATTTACATGATCACGATTAAGGTTCGTCAATTCCGACACGCGTAGTCCCGTCGAGAATAGCAATTCAAAAATCGCCCGATCACGCAAGCCATCTTCTGTATCCAACGGTATTTCTGCTAAAATTCGATCAATCTCATCTACATGTAAAAACGTCACTTGTGCTCGATGTGTACGTGGAAGTTCTACTAGCACAGGATCTAACGACTTGATATTTCTCTTCGCCAAATATTTCAAAAAACCGCGCAACGCAATCAGGTGATAGTTCTGCGTCATCACCGATAAACCTTTGCCACGTTCCGTGATATAACGGTTCAACCACAATCGATATTTTCTCAACCACTCTGGAGTTATATCGATTGGCTTTAAATCATCTTCCGGATTCGACTCCTGACTAAACTCGATTATTCGCGCCAAATATAACTCGTAGTTTCTCGTCGTATAACGCGAACGACCATTTTCTACTTCCAATGATTCCAGGAATTCGTTAATCAAATCTGCTACGTACATTTATTCTCATACCGTTATTAGCTGCAATATTTGCGACTGCAAAAAGAATACCACCAAAAAACCCAAAATCAAAAACGGACCAAATGGAATTGTCATCTTTCTATTTTTCGCCCTAATCAATATCGGCAAAGATATCACGCTTCCTATAATATTCGAAATAAATAATGCAAAAAGAGCTAACCAAAAATTTTCCAACATCAACGCTAACGGCACGCACAGTATCCAATCTCCCCCACCTACCCAACGCTCCTTACTTACTTTATACATCAAATAATAAAATACCGGCAGAATCACGATCGCACCTCCCAAACTGAGCCAATCGAAAGAACCAACCACTCCATACGTCGTAAAAATATCTATCCCCAAAAAGGCCAGCGCCAACACCGATGAAGCTATTAATATCCCTACAGGCAACTCTTTCCATTTCGCATCATACACAAATGAAATAAGCAGTAATACCAAATTAACTAAAAATAACCCAAACTTTAGTACTTCGGCAAAATCGCCCATTACTAAATCGTTTTTTGATGGCCACCACCAAAAAGTAGCCGCAAAAGCCAATCCTAGACCAACCTCCGACAATATTTCAGAGTAACCAATCGGTTTTCGACACTTGCGACATTTACCCCCTAACGTCACCCAGCTAATTATCGGAATATTATCATACCATTGCAACTGGTATTTACATTTCATGCAATGTGACCATTTTGACTTATCGTTCTTATGAATCCGCCAAGCCTGACAGCAGCCAAAAGACCCAAGCGTTGCGCCTAAGATAAACAATAATAATATTACGCCTACGCTTTCCATACCTCTTATATTACCACAAAAAGGAGCCCCTTACGGAGCTCCTTTGAATATCTAGACAGATATTAGTGGTTATCGTTACAAGCGATAGCGCCACCTTCTAGCTTCATGAAGACAGCAACATCGCGGTCACCAGTGCCTTTCTTTACGATACCCTCATCGCCACAAGTAGCGTTGTAGTAACCGTAGAAAGTCTTTTCTTGCATAGAACCGCTTACGTCAGTACCGTCATTAGCTTTGCCTTTGTTTTCAATCTTGTAGGTATCACCCTGTGGATCGCGGAACTCGTTGGAGCTGTCATCACACTCGATTGCAGTACCATTCCAAGAACAAGTGCTATCTACATAGCGGCTTACGAACTTAGCTAAATCTTCTGTTCCCGCACCATCCTTAAATGGAACCTTACCTTGGTTGTTAGACTGATAGTTATTAACGGCAGTAATAATAC
>DEVX01000036.1 GCA_002363515.1 Candidatus Saccharibacteria bacterium UBA3225
TTTTGAAAGTTATTGTGCAGAAAATAGGGGTGGGATTTTTTCTTGACGAGTAACGGAGAGTTATTTTCTTATTTATTCAGCAATTCAACGAAATTAACGAATAATTCCTCGTCACCATCTTTAGTATCAAGATATTTATCTTTTAAATAAAGTATGCCACGATGTGCGTAGTCCTCGAAATTTCTAACCATATCCGTAACGTCCTTCATATTCTCAACGCTTTTATTTGCTTTTGTTGAGAAGTAGATTGCTGATATGTAGTGACGATATTCTTGGTACGCTGGGCCGTTTAAGTTAGCATAGCTAATAGTATCGGACATTTTTTCTTCTAGGCCTTTATCGTATGGAAGATTATTCTTAACGGCTAGCGCGGCTGCTATTAATAATAAATCTTTAGAATCAATATTTCTAAGTCTCCCGTCATGAGCTTTTATGGCATCTATAATACCTTTATCAGTCACGGTTGACCTAATTGTTGGCCATGTTACATCTTTTGCCATTATTTTGTCTCCTCTGCGCGGCAAATGCCATCGTCGCCTTTAACTACTTTTATCTCTTGTCTAATTACGGCTGGGTTAAAGTATCTAGAAACCCTGGCGCCCTCTTTAGCATACAAATATGTAATAAAGATTTGCTTCTTGTCAGACAATGATTCTACGCAACGAGTAATATCTTCAAAGTGAGACGTTTCGATACCAGCAAATAGGTTGTCGACAAATAGTGGTGTATCGGAATAGCCAATATCATTTGATAGTGTTGATATAAGGGCTAATGCTAACGTTTTAGCTTCTCCAACGCTTAATTTGCCGACTTTAGACTCAAATCCGCCCTTGTCTATGAAACTAAACGAGTAATTGTCGTCAAGAGAGATTTCCGCAAACTGAGTGTCCGGTAATATCTTTTTAAACGATTCCCAAACACCTTCCTTAATACGCTCTTTGATGATTTCCTCTGTGCTTTCACGGAGTTCAACTAATAGATCGCGCAATTCCTTAATTTTATCAAGTTCAGCCTCTAGGCTTTGTGCATCACCACCAGCAGAAGTCATAAGACGTTTTCTTTCGGCATATGATTTTTCGATTTCAGTCTTTAGCTGAACAATATTATTGGCATACTCTCTACGACGAATTTGCCATTTCTCTATTTTGCCTTCAATCTCTCTCCTTCGTTCCTCAGGGTTGTCTGGAATATTCGCCTCAGCAGCGCTATCAATTTTCTCAGAGACGGCGTCAAGCTGCTCTTCTACGCTAATTTTCTTTTTGCTGTTTTTGTCACGGCTTTCCATTGCATCGCAAAGAACGTAATAAGAAGCTTTTATTTGCTCTCTTAAGTCAGAGAACTCATTGATGCCATCTGCTAAGAATTTCAATCTATCAATCTCTTCATATTTAGCCTGTTGCTTATCCATAACCTCGATTTCTTTTTCGGTAATTTTTCTAAGACAGCAAGCACAAATCCCATCGCGTTTACTTTGGGCAATGATTTTAGGGTTGATAGGAGCAGGAATTTTTCCGGCTTCACGCGCAACACTTAGAGCCTCGGAGTATTCCGCAATTTCGTCTACTAGCAAAACTTTATAGAACGTATTATGCATACACTCCGTTATGCTTGCGTCATCCTTTGCTAAATCATCTTCCACGTCATTTAGCTGGCTCTTCCAAAAATCGCGTTGTTGAACTAATTCTCTTGTTTGCTTCGAATTAACTAAAGCTTCTTTTAGCTTATTGAGTGCCTCTTCGTGTTCTGCTATTTTAGTCTTCGCAAGCTCTATGCCTTTCTCATTTTCGTCAACCATTTTTTTGTCATGTTCGATAATGCCGGCCAGCGATGTAATCTTCTCGTAATCTTTAGTGGCCTTACTAATAGTTTTTGCATAGTAACTCTCAGTCAAGTCTAAATGCTCAATGGCACTAGTTATAGTGTCCAATTCAGAGACTTTATAAACATTGGACTTCAAGCTATTGGTACTCTTATGGCCAAGGATTTCGTTGGAAAAATTCTCACTTAAGAAGAATAAATTCTTAATATTTTCTGGTAATACCTGTTTTATTATCGAATTAACTTCATACTCCGGCAGACTTCTGCCCGCGTTGCCAGTGTCGGAGATTTCTCTTGCTTCTAATACGCCAACATTATCAAACCCCGAAGCCGTACGTCTAAATTGGTAAGTATTGTCGTCGTTTTGGATTATTAACTTTACTTCAGTAGTATCACCCTCATTGGCCCAGTTTGGCTTTACTTCTGGAGTAAACTCGACTCCATGGAATACAATGTCGCCATAGAGACACCAGTTAATTGCGTTCAGGATAGTTGATTTACCTGCGCCATTATCACCATAGATAAAGAATACCCCATTATCTTGAGAAAGATTAACTTCCGCGTTCTTATAGTTACGAAAATTATTAAGAATAATGTTTTTAATACTAATCATTTTCTTCTCCAGTATTAGATATGCCGTGCATAATCTCTTTTATTTCCTTTGGAGCATCTGCGTCCCAATCACGCTCACGATTAATATGTTCCTTGTACAGTATTGACTTTAGAATCTTTTTATTATCTTCACTAGTATCTAGGTTTTCAAGGGCGACTTCAATATTTTTATTCAATATTTCCATCAATATCATCCTCCTTATTTGTTAAATCCAACTCCTCTTCTGTAAATGTCATACCTATTCCCCCTACGATATCGTCGACCTCCTCTCGCGCAGATTCGGCATTTTTAGCTAACTCACAGAAGAATTTTGCTCTTATAACTTCGTTTCTCACAAGATTTCTAGCAATCGTTCTTTCACTAACGTCTGAAAAACGCATATTACTTGGTGGTAGAACGATGAAATCATAAATATTTGAATGTGTTTTTCCGCTTTTCTCATCAAGGCGCAGAACGCGGCCTAGTCTTTGGACGTATTCTCTAGGATCTGTGTTGCTGGAGATAAAATACGCATTCCGAGCGGAAGGTATATCGACACCTTCATCTAGACACTTAATCGCTACAATGGCGTTAATATCCTTCCTGCGTATCGCGTCAATTATATCCTCCCTAGTGGCCAAATCTTCTTCGCCGGTAAACTTCGACGAAACGATATTATACTCTAATAAGGTCTTCTGGACTTTTTCTAGCATTTCCGAATTATCTACATAGAATAACGAGTGACTAATTGGTCCTATCTTCTTATTTTCCGCTATAACGCCACTCAATGCTAGAATTTTGTTTTCTGCATTTTTCTTTATTCTTGCTCTTTTTAATAATGCATTTAGCTCACTATCTTTATATTGGTTACCCATAGCACTATAGCGACCAATTTCCTTGCTAATTCCACAATAGTCTTCAAACTCATCTATGGTTAAATGAACAGGTTTTACATAATAATTATACGGAACGAGGAATCCTTCGTGGATAGCTTTTTCAAGAGAGAAAATATATGGATCGTCTCCAAAGAATGCTGTTACAATCTTACTTTCTTCTGGCGCCCAAAGCCTGACTGGTGTTGCGCTCAATCCTAGCCTATACTTGAAAATTTCATCCGACAAGACAGCCATCGCGCGCTCTGTAACTAAATTATGCATTTCATCTGCAAGAAAAACCATATCATCAGTACCTATGCGTCTAATCTTACTGACAAAATCCTCATTTGAAAGGGTTACATATGGAACAAGGATAGCAAAATCAGTTTTTAGACCCATCTTAAGCCTAATAGTTAGATCGCTCAGTTCTTTTCGCCAATCATTATCCACGGAGGAACTTGCAACTATGATTTTTAAATCCTCCCCGAAATTAGACAACAGTTCACCGCGCCATTGAACCAGTAGCGAGATTAGTGGCACACCGACAACGCAGTGGAGAGAGCCATTATCTTCGCGAAACTGCTTTAATGCGCTGACGGTTGTAAAAGTTTTACCAGTACCGGTAGCCATTTCAAATATTGAAATATAATTTGAATTCTTCCAGTGGGCAATAGCGTCTTTTTGATAAGGTCTGAGCTGACGCGTTCTTGGCTTATCACCACCTCCGTATAGTTTTACATTCTCCTGTTCGTAGATTCTTTTCTTAATTTCTTCAATGGTGATGTCAGGTTCCAATGTCTTCCTGATAAGGCCTTCAGACTCAGCTTTATCTAGCGTTAGAACTTTGAAACGATTGCTCTCATCATCCCAGTAAGTCTCGAATTTTTTCTTGTCAATCGCGCAGTAGGTTGCTTGGACTGGTTCCCAATCTTTGAATACCTTAAACTCTTCAATATTATTAATCCATCCGTTTGCCGTTTCATTATTTGAGCCACTAAATGAGACCGAATCTCCAAACGAATCCGTTATGATGCCAATTTTCTCATGGAATATTCCGTTACCTTCTCTAACTGCAGCGACTTTCATTTCAAGCATGCCAGTTGAATATAAGTACATAAAAAGCTGTAGATAATTGTAATCCAATTCGTCATGGACACTATCAAGAGTGTAATCGTCTAGACATCTTGAGACATTGGATAGCTTCGTGGATTCATTTATCGCATCCCACGTTTCATCTTCAACACATACGCTTGTTATTATTCTAATTTTGCAATTATTTTCAACACATTTTCTAAAGCCCCGTGCTGCAATCGCAAAAACCTTAGGAGAAAAAAAGCCGGTTACCCGGTCATATTTTACAGCACACTCAAGTACTGGGTTATAAAAACTATCCAGTAAATCCTTTCCGTCGTCCGTAGAGTACGCCGGAAGAATATCTACGTCCCGCAATTTCATATCAATATTATATCACAACCATAACGGTTTTTCTAGTGGTAGAAGCGCAAGAATAGATCTGGTATTATTCTAGATTTGGAATATAATAGTAAGTGGAACAAGTGAGGTAAAATGAATTATATTTCTGCAAAAGAAACTGCTACAAAATGGGACATCTCTCAACGAAGAGTAGCTACTCTATGCTCTGAGGGACGTATTATCGGTGCTATGTTCGTCGGTAATTCATGGATAATTCCATGCGATGCCGTAAAGCCAATAGACGCACGAACAAAAGCCGCATCCTTAATTAATAACGAAGCAAAGCCATTTCTGAAATGGGCCGGCGGAAAAGGACAACTACTCAAAGAAATCGAGCAATACTACCCTTTCGCCAAAGATACTACTATAACAAAATACGCAGAGCCGTTCGTTGGCGGCGGTGCAGTCCTATTCGACATCTTAAATAAGTACGAACTTCAGGAAGTTTATATTAGTGATATCAACGCAGAACTAATAAATACATACACGATAATCCGAGACGATATCGACGCACTACTAGACGTTTTAGGGCGATTTGAGAGCGATTACCTAGCATTAGATAATGATGGACGCAAAGAAGCCTATCTCGCCAAACGTGCGCGATTCAACGAGCTTAAGAGCAAAAAAGAAAATGGAGTCGAGCTAGCCGCCCTGATGATATTCCTTAACAAGACTTGCTTTAACGGGTTATATCGCGTAAATCGCAAAGGCGAATATAACGTGCCAATGGGTGCATACAAGAATCCGCTTATCTGCAACGAGCATAATTTAAAGGCAGTATCTAAGAAACTACAGAACGTGAAGATAGTATGTGGCGATTATAAGGAATCCGGTGATTTCATAGACGATAAAACGTTTGTCTACTTTGATCCACCATATCGTCCACTAACACCGACCGCCAACTTCACTTCCTACACAGAGGGTATGTTTGACGATAAAAACCAATTAGAGCTTGCAAAATTCGTTCAAGAGCTAGATAAAAAAGGCGCCAAGATAGTCGCAAGTAATTCCGATCCAAAAAATACCAATGAAGACGATAACTTCTTTGACGATGCCTACGCAAAACAGAATATCAAGCGCGTATCCGCAACACGCATGATAAACCGAAATAGTGACAAACGCGGAAAAATTAACGAATTATTAATATCAAATTTTTAAAGAAAGGAGCAAAATGAAAAGAAATTTTAACGAGTGGCTGGGAGAGTTTCGGGAAAGCATTGCCGACTATGGCTACTATATCGACTTTCCTAAGATTCATAAAAACGTAGACGCCATCAAGGTGGAATTAAATATCTTAAACGCGCTTGTCGGTTCACAAAACATTGAGCAGGAATTTGACGACCTTATCGCTAAATATCCTGAGACGCTAAAGTGTATTCCTATTTTATTGGCGGTTCGCTCTAATGAAATCTACGCAATAGATGAAGATGGTGAATTTACTTATAACTTTAAAAAGATGAACTATTCTATTGAACAATATAAGGTTTTTATGCGTAAAACTGGCCTATTCGACCTTATCGCAAATCATATTATTAGCAACTTGGTAGATTATGCTACTGGCGTAGAAACTGGCCTAGATTCCAACGGTCGCAAGAATCGTGGCGGCCATATAATGGAAAATCTCGTGGAGGGTTATATCCAGAAAGCTGGTTATATCAAAGGTCAGAATTATTTTAAAGAAATGTATATTAGTGAAATCGAGAGTAAGTGGGGCATTGATCTCTCGGCCATTTCGAATCAAGGCAAAGCCGAAAAAAGATTCGATTTTGTTATTAAAACAGACAATATGATTTACGGTATAGAAACCAATTTCTATAATAGCACTGGCTCAAAGTTAAATGAAACTGCGCGTAGTTACAAGACTCTCGCGACAGAGGCAAAAACAATAGACGGGTTCAAGTTTGTTTGGTTCACCGATGGCAAAAACTGGAATAGCGCCAGGAACAACCTAGAAGAAACATTCGACGTATTAGACGACATTTATAACATTAATGACCTCGAGAGTGGCGTAATTGGGAGATTTTAGCCTATATGCCCGATAAAAAGAAAGAGATAAAGAAATGGGAGCCAGACGGTTTTGAGTTAGAAATGACGAGCGTCTGGAGTTTCCCTAATCGTGGCAACTGGGCTACCCACGATGCAAAATGGCGCGGCAACTGGTCGCCGTATATTCCCCGAAATATTATTTTGAGATACTCCCAAGAAGGCGATTTGGTGCTTGACCAATTCGCCGGAGGCGGCACTACTCTTGTTGAAGC
>DEVX01000062.1 GCA_002363515.1 Candidatus Saccharibacteria bacterium UBA3225
GAAATCATCATTCGCCAGATGTTCTCGCGCGTGATGATTGATGAGCCGGGCGACACCAGCTTCGTTACTGGCGATATTGTCAGTAAAGCTGCCGTAGCTGAAGAGAATGCTGCAGTTCTAGCCGAAGGCAAAGAGCCGGCACAATATACTCAGATGTTACTCGGTATTTCTAAGGTATCTATCTACTCCGACTCATTCTTGTCGGCCGCGTCCTTCCAAGATACGACTCGCGTCTTGATTTCGAGTGCTATTTCTGGCCGCGTCGATCATCTCAAGGGTCTCAAGGAAAATGTGATTATTGGTCGCAAGATTCCAGTAGGTACCGGCGTAGAACCGCTGGCTGAATATACTGGTGTATCGGAGGAGGGGAGTTCTGAGCCAGTAGAAGATGAATTAGATAATATCTAATTCAGCGCTTCACAAAAAATGCCCCCTGTGAAATGGGGGTATTTTTGTTTCGGTTGACAAATAATAGCAAAAGCACCGACGTAATAGAGGAACGAAAAAACAACAACGGTTTTTGCTCGCGTTTTCACTCTTCTGTGCCGACTTGATTACTAAGCAGGCTTTCAGGAGCATTTCTGCTGGGTATTACGGCGGCCATCGTAATCGCATGCCTCGCAGCCAAAGCTTTATTTCTATAGGTGATAACGAAGTATGTTTTATCGAATCGGTATATGGTCATTGTCCCCGGTAACGGAAGCTGCCGGGGATTTTTCATCTTGCGCAACGGGCTGCTTTATGCCGTAAACCGTTCAGCACCTTTGCAACATAGTTAACTGGCAATAGCCAACAAAAAAGGACGAGTCATATACTTTGTTTAATACCACTTAAATAAAGGAGACCCGTCCTATGAGTTATTCTACCAACCCTAGCCTAGAAAAAGCGAGAGGAAAAGCAATGAAATTGCTTTTCATAGATGAATTATCCGTTCAAATAGTTGCGGATAGATTTGGTGTGAGCCGTACAACTATTTGGAGATGGAAACGTAAATGGTTAGCCCTAAACTCTCATATTGCATTGAAAAACCAAGTAAGACAAAAAGATAACCCCATATCTAGCTTCCGCCTCTCTACCTGTTCTTGGCGGATACCAACTATCTCTTCGGCTCCACGCACGCATCCGAATGAACTGCCAGATTATCTTATACGGATAGTCCTAGATGTACGAGATGGGCTCAGACGTTGCGCAGAAGCCGTCTGGTTCTACTTGCGCGAGAATCTAGGCATTGAGATTAGTTTGTCCAGCGTGCGACGTATCCTGAAGCGTCATGGACGCCTAGATTCTCGCAGAAAGAAACGTAACCGCCAGTACAAAGGATTACCTAGACCTAACATACTAGCACCAGGAGATCTTGTAGAGACGGATACGATCCATCTCTACAACCCCGTCTCGAAGAAGAAACGCTATCTCTATACAACCATAGACCTATACACACGCATGGCTTATGCGAAAGTATATGACGAACTCCGGCCTGGACTTTCCGTACAAACCATTCTCGAAGCACAAGCAAAGCTTGGTTTTAAGTTTAAAACCGTTCAAGCAGACAACGGACCGGAGTTCGGCAAACACTTCGCCAAGAGGCTGCAAGCTAAAGGCGTAGTAATCCGCCATACTAGGCTACACCGTCCTAATGACAATGCGCATATTGAACGCTTTAATCGCACCATTCAAGAAGAATGTACTGGGTCATATTTTCTTGCCACCGAAACAATTGAGGCGCTCAATATGCGCGTCTCTGATTATCTTGACTACTACAACAATAACCGCATACACTTAGGCTTAAGGTTTATGACTCCGTCGCAAATGTTGCAAAGGTGCTGAGTTAATACGTTATGCTTGACAATCTATAGCGTTTATGCTATAATCGAATCATAGTCTTTGCGTAGTGCGAGGATGTACCTGAAAATGCTCAAAAAAGGGGGTTAAACATGAAGAAAGAGTGCTATAGCATTGAGAGGAATAGCTACTTTGATGCTCAGCGGAACGCCCAAAAGGCGCTCCTGGATGCCGTAGCTAATCCTAGCGAGGACACAGACATCACGTTGCTGAAATATCGCTACGTGATTGCCCATTTACTGAGCATCGTAAATAGTGGGACCAGTCTTACGACCAGAACGAAGGACCGGGTGGCGTGCGCGCTCATAGGTATTTTAGTGTCGCTCTTCTCTCTGGCGGTAATGATTTCAGTGGAGCCCCTCAGAGGGCTTTACGCGACATTGGGCCGCCTTGTGGGGTCAGAGGCCTGTGTCGTCTGCTGCCACTTCGTTGTATGTGCGGCCGTTGGTGGCTACGCCTTGTGGAAGCTTTATGTGCTATCTTCGATTAGCACGGAGCGGAAGCGTCTGAGTGATCTGCTTGGGCGGATTGATAAAAAGCAGGTGGGCAGCCACCTTGAAGAGTACTACGCGCAAGCAGTAGATGACGCTAGAAGCGTAATACTGGCGTCTAGGTCGTACTCTTGCCCGGATATAAGGGCCAAGCTGCAGAGCTGTCGTAATGCGGTTACGTATCTACTGGATGCGGCGAATGGAGGGGCATCGTTAGATAATAGTAAAGATACTTATACTCTAACGGCCATCTGTATTCTCTACGCCACCACATTATACTACGTCATTCTCGAGCTGCTCGGTTTTTCTATCGCCGTCCCAGAACTCTTTGAGTCTCAGTGGGCCCAGGTCGCCGCATTTTTGACTGTCGAGTTAGCAGTATCTGCAATCGGATCTGTTATATTGGGGACCATGATAACGGCAACCATTCAGTCAAACAGGCGGCGGACTCTGAGCAATCTGCTCAAGCAGATTGACGACGAGTTGAACCAGGTGTGATTGGTTGACTCTCGTAGCTAACAAATGAGCATTATTGCCCCCGGTGGCGGAAGCTACCGGGGATTTTTCATTTCTTGCAATGTATGGCCATTCTTCGTGCGCTGGACTTCTGGTAGGGTTCTCTGCGTGATATTTACGACGGTTTTTCTTACTTGGAACAAGCTATAGCTTGATTTATTTCGCGTAATGTGGTATAATTAATGTGATAGCTGAATAGTTCATTTATATAGGAGGGGAATATGTTTAAAAAGATAAACGTATGTAGAGTGCTTTCGGTATTCTTTTTTGTCGTAGCTCTCATTAGTGGCGCAATGGTCATTATGGTAGGGGTCGTACAGGAATACGGCTACAGCGGCTATGAGAGCGATGCTAACTCCCGTGTGGAGTTTGGCGACAAGGGTTTCTTCTATGTCAAGGAGAGTAACGCGCATTACATGAACGGCAAGTTCTTCGACCTGCAAGGTCTGGCTGAAGATTACAATCAGACTACCTCGGAAATGACCGAAAATGATGACGGGGTGCTCGCATACGAGTGTGTACCCGAAAACGGAACGCTCATCCGAGTCCATGGCAGCAGGGGAGTCAGCATACCGTACGTGGAAGGCGTCGTGTTCGCAAGGTATCCTTGCGTCGTTCGCGTATTCTTTTATGACAACGAAGAGGAGCGAACAATCAAGCTCCCTGACGGCAGTCGCATTTCTCCTTTGGCAGCTTATGTCGCGCAGTTTATGCTGGATAGCATGTGGAATCATCCAGATGAATTCAAAGAACGCTTCCGGCGTCTCGAAAAATGGGAAGACGCCGCGGGCGTGGAGGTATCTATACACTCCGACTAGGCTATCAACACCCGCCCGGGCTTTTCCGGGCGGTTTTTGTTACTCGAAAACCCCCGGCTAGGCCGGGGGTTCAGTTAAGTTATACATTTAAGTCTCTGTCATGACTGGCTAAAATTAGAATTGAACTGTCATTTGTAACACTAATTTTAACTTAAGGAAAAATCATGCCAGAGACAAATACATTATCTCATACAACATGGAACTGCAAGTATCATGTAGTATTTGCGCCAAAATATAGACGAAAAGTATTCTATGCTCAGAAAAGATTAGAAATAGGTCACATATTGCGGGAATTATGTAGGTGGAAATATATTAATATTCTTGAAGCCGAGATATGCCCCGACCATATCCACATGCTTATGGAAATTCCACCGAAAATGTCTGTTTCAAGTTTCATGGGCTATCTCAAAGGTAAATCTAGTCTTATGATCTACGAAAAGTGGGGGAATATGAAGTATAAATACAGAAACAGACAGTTTTGGTGCAGAGGCTACTATGTGGATACGGTCGGGAAGAATACGAAGAAGATTCAAGAATATATTCAAAACCAATTAAATCAGGATAAGGAGACCGACCAGTTGTTGCTAGATCTGAATGATCCATTTGTAACAAAATAGGCGTTTATGCAAGTGACGGTTCAAACATGTGCCTCTGGGCACTGCTAGCAAAAAGAGGGCTACTGCCCGTCCATATAAAAACCACCGGCTAGGCCGGTGGATGTTTATTGCTATCTTTCATTCGTACAAGATAACCGTGCGATTCTTCTGGATTAGGAGCTTATAATGTAGGCTATTGCAAGGATAATTGCCATAATAATGCCGCCGATGCCTCTCCAGGGGAGATCTGAAATAGCACCAGAAAAGATATTCCAGTAATTATCATCGCTGTCGTAATCGCCAATAAAATCGGCGACGGTGTTGGGGATTGCAATGTCGTCGTCGGGAATAATGTCAGGGACGGGGACGATAGCGTTGTTGTGTTCTGAATGAAGCTTGTTGTTGCTACAATTCCAATAATCTCTTATTATTCTTCTCAATACTTTTTGAAACCTCCTGTGCACAAATTGCAAATTGACGAATGAAATTATTAATGAACTATAAGACAGCTGGAGGCATACGTGCAATGCCGCCCATAACATCTTATAATTATATAACATATAATGTTTGCACCGATTAGTCAATGGAGGGAAGTGCGCATGTTTTAAAATATAATACATAAAAATGCAATAGCTGGAATGTTCGGTTATTAAAGAATGTAATATAAAAATGTGCAAGTGTGGAAAAGCACGAGCGGAACAATTTTTTTGTTCGGTTTTTTCTCTGTTAGGGTGGGTAGTTTTGCACCGGAATGTGGAAAACTGTGCAAAAATGGGTCTTGCAATATGTGAATTTGTTGTCTAAACTAAGGACAAGTGGAAACAACATAAAAACCACGAAACAAAAATAAAACCAAAGGAACGATTGGAAAAGCAAAATGAAAAAGAAGATCGAACTAAAGGACCAGTCGCAGGGCTACCAAATTATTACGTTGTCAAAGAAATAATTGGTATTTATTTTTAAGCACGTTAAAAACGTTCGAATCCGAACATCTAGGAGTTTTGGGCGCGTTTAGGATACGCGAAACAGAAACCGCAGGCACATTCATTAAAATACACACCTCCCAAACATATAACTCACCTCGCACAAATTAAGTCTCTCAACTCCATAATTAATGTGTTGGCTAAATGCTAGCAGTAATTGTGGATTCTTAAATGTGTTAAGGACAAAATAAACAACAAAAAAACACAAAAACCTGGAATTTCTAGATGCTCGGGTTCGAACTAAGATATAATGAAGAAATGAATGAAGTTCATATTCCAGTGTTATTATCGGATGTATTAAAGTATCTGCAGCCGGCTGAAGGTGAAACATATTTAGACCTTACGGCGGGATATGGTGGGCATGCTGATAAAATTTTGGAAGTAACTCGGAACTATAATGGTGCGGTCCTAAATGACCGTGATCAGAATGCGATAGATTTCTTGGAGGTGAAGTACCAAAAGGTGAAGCCGAAATTGATGCATGATGATTTTTATAGTACTGCGCTACGACTTGTGGAGAATGGAATTAGCTTCGATATGATTCTGGCGGACTTTGGAGTTTCTTCGCCGCAACTAGATAGACCTGAAAGGGGATTTTCGTTTACTAAAGAGGCGCGGCTCGATATGCGAATGGATGAGTCGCAAGATTTGGACGCTTGGACGATCGTTAATAGATGGAGTGAACGAAAATTAGCGGATATTTTTGAGAAATACGCAGAGGAACGACGTGGTCGTGCTGAATTGCTAGCCCGCGAAATCTGCATGAATCGGCCAGTCGAAACAACTACCGAACTCGCTGATTTAATAAAGTCAAAATCACCGTACTCGCATACGCATCCGGCGACACGGATTTTTCAGGCGATAAGGATTGTTGTTAATGATGAATTAGGGATCATCGAAAGGACATTGCCTTTATTGCCGAAGTTATTAAATCCGGGCGGAAGGGTAGCGATAATTACTTTTCATAGTCTGGAAGATCGACTTATTAAGAATTATTTTAAGGATGAGAGTAGCAAAGGATTAGAGTCGACATTAAGTATAGTAACTAAGAAACCGATCGTTGCGGATAATACGGAAATTGTTAATAATCCACGCGCACGCAGCGCAAAGCTAAGAGTAGCTAAAAGGATCTGACCAATCTTTGATGGCGCTCAAAGCGGAACGGGTGGGCGTCATCGTAATAAAAATAAAAAAACAAAAAGGAGTAAACAGTATGGCGAAAATCATCGTTACGAACAGAAGCCGTGCACAACAGGTAAAAGTTCACTTCCGCTAAATAATTAGCAGTGTTTTGACCAATTAAAGATTTTTATTTTGACCGGTAAATATCTTTTTAATGCTTATTATTTAATACGCAGAGACTAACCTATATGCCCCGGTCTCGGGGTGCCTCTACAGTAGGTGTAGTTAGTGCGGAGTGTGTAAGACCTAAAAACATTTTTGACCTTCTTTGGTGAGACTGGGCGCTTCTTCTCTTGGCGCCTGGTCTACCACCAAAGCTTTTTGCGTGTAGAGATAAAAACAAAGAATAGTAAAAACAAACAGGATATTTTGATGCCAGCATATTATGCAACTAGGAGAATGACAGGATCGAGCAGTGCATCGTCGAGTACGTGGGCGCGTAATCGTAATGCAGTGCGCCATAACTCGAAAATTGTCCTGGGGCCAGTTAATCATACAATTGCGATTGTTTTAATTGTGTTACTGACCGGCTTAATCTTTCTGACGCAGAGTACGAAAGTTACGAACTATGATGTCGAAATAGCCAAGGTAGATAGTGAGATAGTTGACCTCGAAGCGCAGCGCGATGCTTTAGCGGTGGAAAATGCGAAAATTACCGCGGCGGCGGCTGATGAGGATAAGAATAAAGTTGCGGCAACAATGGTTGACGCAAATAGTGCGGATTTTGTAAAAGAATAATCCATTTTTCTTGTACAAGAATTCCGGTGAGCAAGCCGGAGTTTTTTGTTTTTAAGTGTAGTATAATTTTCTTATGTTTATGTCGCGTAAGTCGCGTTATTTGTTGATATATGTCGCATTGTTTGTGCTGTTTTTCATTGCGGTTGTTAGGCTGTTTTTGGTACAAATTATCGACCATCGTAAATACGTCGATGCGGCTAGTGAGTTGCGTATTTCTAAATATTCTTTGCTGGCAAAAAGGGGTGAGGTATATATGATGGATGGCAAGAATTCGACGACTCCAGTCGTGATGAATGAAAGGACTTGGCTGATTTTTGTAGACCCGAGCTATGTGGCGGATAAAGATAAAGTGCAGGCGCAATTAACCAATATACTTGGCGACCAGATGATTACGACTTGGAAAAAGGTTTGGTCTAATATGAAGAGCGGGTACGTTGAGGTTGCGAAGCATGTTGACTATGAGACGGTTACGAAAGTCAGGGAGGCAAACTTGCAGGGTGTTGGCCAGAAAGAAACCTCGCGGCGTGTTTATCCAGCAGGGCAGTTGGGAGCGCAAATATTGGGCTTTATTAATGCGGAAAATGTAGGTACGGGACTTGAAGGTGCATTAAATGATCGGCTGTCTGGCAAGGATGGGCTATTGAAGACTGTAACCGACGTACATGATATTCCGCTCTCGATTGGTGACGATAATGTAGAAATACCAGCACAAGACGGCGAAAATATCGTATTAACGGTAGATGAAAACGTACAAAGAAAAGTTGAGAAGATTCTAAAAACACGGATGAATAATAACAAGGCAATAACGGCCGCCAGTGCCATCGTGATGGATCCGAATACGGGAAAAGTCTTGGCGATGGCGAATTATCCGACATTTGATCCGGAGAAATATTACCAGGTAAAGGATGCGAGCCTGTTTATTAATCGCGTAGTTGAATCGCCATATGAGCCGGCATCGGTGTGTAAGACTTTTACCTATGCGGCGGCAATCAATGAGGGGGCAATGGTTCCAACCGACACCTATTACAATAAGGGTTACACGTATGTCGATGATCGTCGAATGCAGAACGCATTAACAAATACGGCTTTGGGCGAGATTACTTTTCGAACGGCTTTAGACTATTCATTTAATACTGGTTCCATTGAAGCATTGCGCCGTTTGGGCGGGGGTAAGATTACTAAGGCTGCGCGAACGAAGCTGTATGGTTATCTGACGGACAATTTTGGCCTGGGGAAGCGTACTGGTATTGAGTTGAATGATGCGCCGGGGATAATTATTAGCCCAGAAGAAGATGAAGGCAATGCGGTACGTTATGCAAATATGACTTTTGGGCAGGGCATGAATTTAACGATGGTGCAAGTAGCGGCGGCGTTTTCTTCCTTAGTTAATGGTGGTGATTATTATCAGCCGACGATAATTGCTGGCACAATGAAAAACGATGCTTTTTATAGAGATGAGGATAAGAAACCTCTGCGCCAGACTGTTTCGGAAAATACTAGTGAGCAGATGCGTTCGATGTTAGAAGAGGTGCGCAGTAAGGAAGTGCCGCGGTCTGGCGACAAGGCTGGTTATAAGATTGGGATTAAGACTGGCACTTCGGAGACCTATGATGCGAGTGGTAAATATACGTCTGATGCGACAATAGCTAGCGTGATTGGGTATGGTCGCAAAAACCAACAGGGTTCAATGCCGGAATATGTAGTGATGGTGCGCCTGGACGGCAGCAGCTTGCTGTGGGGGTCGCTTGATGCGGTGCCAGTGTTTACTGAGATTAGTAATTATTTGTTAGAATATTTAAGGATAGAGCCGATAAAATAGAAAGGATTATGTCGGAATGTTAGCGGATATAAATTCTAATATTGGATACGAGCTAATTTTGGCGTTGGGGGCTTTCCTGCTGTCGATGTTTTTAACGCCGATTTATACGACTTTTGCATACAAGCATAAGCTTTGGAAGCGGCAAAAAAGTGTAGATGTGACTGGCGCGGAATTGACAGTAATGAACAAGCTCCACAAGGATAAGATAAAGCGCCATTTCCCGACGATGGCGGGGATGATTATGCTAGTGACGGTGCCGGTGGTGCTAATTGCTTGCAATTGTCTGAATCGTGGTCAGACTTGGCTGCCGATTGCGGCGTTTGTGGGCGGTGGGCTAATTGGCTTTATTGATGACGTAATTAACTTGTTTGGCAAGAATGCAGCTGCGGGCTTGCGGGCGCCAGTAAAATTTGCAATGATTACGGCCTTAGGTGCGGCTTTGGGATGGTTCTTTGCGGTAAAGCTCGGCTGGACATCGGTGACGGTGCCATTTATGGGCGCGATTAATATTGGCGTGGTGGGGATGATAGTATTGTTTGCGTTTGCGGTGGTAGCGACTGGAAATGCGGTCAATATCTCGGATGGACTAGACGGTTTGGCTGGCGGCTTAGCGATGTTGGCATATGGTTCTTACGGCGTAATTGCCTTATTGCAGGAACAATGGTTCTTAGCGGGTTTTTGCTTTATTGTGCTAGGGGCGTTGTTGTCGTACATTTGGTTCAATGTTTATCCGGCGCGCTTTATGATGGGTGATACCGGTTCGTTTGCACTTGGTGCGGGATTAGGGGTGGTTGCAATGATGACCAATTCGTTCTTATTGCTCCCGGTGATTGGCGTGCTGTTTGTGGTTGAGGCGGGAAGCTCGTTGATTCAGATTTGCTCAAAGAAATTCTTCCATCGAAAAATCTTTGTTTCGGCACCTTTGCATCACCATCTGCAGGCAAAAGGTTGGGAAGAGAGCAAGGTTGTGATGCGTTTTTGGATTATTGGCGGCGTGACGGCGATGCTTGGGATATTTTTGGCAATGGGTGGGGGCATTATTAAGTGAGAAAGCATCGGCCCGATTTTTCAATTTTATTGATAACGCTAGGCCTGATGGCGGCAGGGTTGATTATCGTTTATGCGATCGGCCCGCGTACAGCGCAGTCCGAGGGGTTTTCTAGTGATTATTATTTTTCAGGGCACTTAAAAGCGATTTTTGCATCATTGGTAGTTTTGGGAATTAGCGCTTTTTTGCCATACAAGCTGATTGGTGCATATAGTAAATGGCTGACTATTATCGCGTTTGCGCTCTGTTTTCTGACGGCGGCATTGGGGCGCGCGGGGATTGGTGGTAGTTTTGTTATTTGTGATGAGGGTGCATGTAGGGCTTTAAATTTCCCGTTACTGGGAAGTTTTCAGCCGGCCGAGTTCCTAAAGATTGCGGTGCTTTTTTACGGTGCCTGGTTGATTTCGGATCGGCGCAAGAAGAAGCAGCTGGCAAAGAGTGAATTTTGGCTTCCGATGGGGGTGGTAATTGCGGCGGTGGCTTTCGTAGTGGCGTTTCTAGAGAAGGATTTAGGGAGTACGGCAGTAATTTATTTGATGTTGGCTGCAATGATGTTTGTGGGTGAGATGCCGTGGAAGCAGCTGGGTATTTTCGCGTTAGTTATTCTTGCGTGCGTTGTTGTATTGATTAAAGTGGCACCGCACCGATTGGATCGTTTAGCAAGCTTTAGTGGCAAAGGGGATGATTTCCATATTATGAATTCATTGATTGGTTTCGGCACGGGTGGAGCTTTTGGTGTGGGTTTGGGCAACAGTGTTCAGACTACTGGTTATTTGCCAGAAGCACCGAGTGATTCGATATTTTCGGTAGTGGGGGAAGCGTGGGGCTTCTTTGGGGCGGTGATTATACTGATTGCTTATGCGGTGATGTTGGTGCGCATTCTAAATGTTTCTCGTTGCACGGAGGATGATGAGCAGAATCTGTTCACAGTAGGTGTTTTTACCTGGATTTTTGCCCATGTTATAATCAATGTAGGCGGAATGTTGGCGTTGATGCCGATGAAGGGTATCACGTTGCCATTCTTGAGCCACGGCGGTACGAGCATGATGTTCGTTTCGTTCGCTGTGGGTATGACATTACAAATATCTAGATGGACAAAGAGAGAAGCAATCGATGAGAATTCTAGTAGTAGGCGGGGGCAGCGGGGGGCACGTTACGCCGGTAGTCGCCGTCGTACGTGAGATTTGGAAAATTCGTCCGCGGGCGAAGATTGATTTTTGGACTGACAAAAAATATTACAAGAATGCTCGCAAAATCACCATCGAAAATGGGATGGATGTAGATATCAAGAAAGTCGCCTCTGGTAAGTTGCGTCGCTATGCGGGTTTTAAATTCATTGATTACTTGAGGCATTTTGATATAGTTTTGCATAATTTTGCGGATTTTTTCAGGACTATTGGTGGCTTTTTCCAGAGTTTTTTCCGATTGGTTGCGCATCGTCCGGATGCAATATTTCTAAAAGGCGGTTATGTGTGTTTGCCGGTAGGTCTGGCAGCGCGGATTTTGCGAATTCCATACGTGATTCATGATAGTGATTCGGTGCCAGGTTTGACGAACCGATTATTGGCGAAAAAAGCCGTAAAGATAGCGACGGGGATGCCGCTTAGTTACTACTCTTACCCAGAAGAGAAGGCGGAATGGACAGGGATTCCAATTGGCGAGGAGTTTAGGCCGGTTTCTGAATCAAAGCAGAAGCGTCTAAAAAAAGAACTAGGATTTGATCCCGAGAAAAAGCTTGTCTTAGCGACGGGCGGTAGTTTGGGGGCGGAGGATATCAACTTGACTATGCGAAAGATTCTCCCGGAGTTGCTCAAAAAGAGCTCAGCTATGCTGGTGGCGGGGCGCGAACGTTATCCGGAAATGATTGATCTGAAAGATTACGAGATATGGGAAGACGGTGTATTGAAGTCTAATTTTCGGATGGTAGAGTTTTCGAGCGAAATGTGGAAATTGTTTGGGGCGGCAGATGTTGTGATTTCGCGGGCGGGCGCCTCAACGATGACTGAGCTATCTAGCATGGCGAAAACGGTTATTATGGTGCCAAATGAAGAACTACCGGGACATCATCAGGTGAAGAATGCGAAGGCCTATGAAAAGGCGGAGGCCGCCGTAGTAGTGTCGGACTCGAAAATGATGAAAAAGCCGGAGCTTTTATTGGATGCAATTGTGCATTTATTAAATAGCGAGCGTGAGCGTGAGCGGCTAGCGGTGAATTTGCATAGTTTTACGAAAGAACATGCGGCAGAGAACTTAGCAAAGATGGTAATTGGGGTTGCGAGCGGCAATTGACGCTGTTGCTGATTATTGCTTGGCGAATCACTTAAACGACTTGCTAAAAAGCAGAGAACTTGTTAAAATAATGGCACTGGTCACGTCGTCTAGTGGTTAGGACTCCAGGTTTTCATCCTGGCAATCGCGGGTTCGAATCCCGCCGTGATCACCAGGTTTAGATTTAAAAAAACACCTGTAAAAGGGTGTTTTTTGTATGAAATAGAAAAAAGTATTGACAAATAGTCAAATGTGTGATAATATAGAATCATCGGTGAACAAAAAACCCGCACATTTAGAGGAGGAGTAGGCATGAAAAAGCATGGCATTTTACTCGCTCCGGAACACCCGGAGTAACAATCAACTCCACTCCCGACTGTCCGACCCCGTTTGCCCGTATGCGCTTCGCCGCTTTGCGGCCGCTGATCTGAGAGGGCCACGAGGGTCTAAAAAAACTGTGAAAGGAGGCTGTTGCTTGAAAAATTACAGCGAAAGGCCGCCCAACGGGTGGTGAGCTTAAGTGCCCTTGGGCATTTATTTGCGAAACTGCACTAGCCCGAAAGGGGAGGAAAGGAGGTAGCTATGCTCTAGATGGGGCCACGCGCAACGCGTGGCGAATGCCCCAGTCAATCCGCTCGTCTGAAGTTATATGCGCCTTTGCGTCGACAGCGACGCCGGCCGGATCGAGAACTTCACGAGCTGTCTCTTTGTAAGAAAGGAGGCGTCATGCTCTAGATTAAGCCGCCAATGGCGGCCACACTCCAAACTTTGATCGTTGGAGCGGCGACATTTTTGCGCAAGTAGGCACAGTAGTCAGACTGCACCGCTGAAAGCGCGTCGTCCGCTCCGAAGCTTTAAGGCGCCGGTTATGGCGCACCTCTTCCCCCCCCACAAAGGGGGGATTTTTTATGATTCTTTTCATTAATTAAAGAGCTTATGTCGCAAGTTATCTAATGGTATAATTAAAGATATGAGTACAAAGTTATTTAAACGCACTAAAATCTTGGCAACGGTAGGCCCATCCGTATTTGCAGAAGAGAAGTTGAAAGAAATGGTATATGCGGGCGTAAATGGTTTTCGCTTAAATTTTAGTCATGGCACCTATGACGAACGCGATCAGCAAATTGCAACGATTAGGCGCTATGCTGCAGAGCGTGGCAAGTCAGTAGCGATTGTGCAAGACTTGCAGGGTCCAAAGATTCGTTTGGGAGATTTAAAGGACAACCATTTAGATGTGAAGACTGGCGATGAATTAATTTTAGATTATGCTTGCAAAGAGCATGATGGCGGGAAGACTTTGCCTGTACAATATAATTTAGCCGAAAAGGTAAAAGTTGGCGAGCCGGTGCTTTTATTTGATGGAAAAGTAGAGGGCGTTACTACCGAGATTGTGTCCCCGACTGCGATTAAGATTAAAGCACAGAACGACGGTTTCTTGATGAGTCGCAAGGGTATCAATTTGCCAGACACAGACATGGGTGGCGATATTATCACCGAAAAGGACTTGGCGGATATAGAGTTTGGCGCAAGCCGCGACTTCGACTACGTAGCAATGAGCTTCATTCAGAGCGCAGACGATATCGATAAGTTGCGTCAAATTTTGGTTTCACATGGTTCAACGGCGCAGATTATTGCAAAGATTGAGACTAAGAAAGCCGTCGAAAGTGACGAAGCAATGGAAGCAATCGTAAAAGCAACCGATGGCATTATGGTGGCGCGTGGCGACTTGGCTTATGAAGCTGGCGCGGAAATTGTGCCAATTGTACAACGCAAACTAATTGCACTTTGTCGCCAATATTCGAAGCTTTGTATCGTAGCGACACAAATGCTGGGTTCGATGGTAGATAATCCGCGCCCAACTCGTGCCGAGGTTTCGGATGTCGCCACGGCAGTATTGCTTGGTACTGATGCAGTAATGCTTTCGGATGAGACCGCTAATGGCAAGTATCCGATTGAGGCAGTCAAAGAGATGAAGAAGGTGATTCTTTATACGCAGGATAATTCACGTATTCTTCCAATCGAGAAAGAAACGACGGGCAACTACAAGAATTATGATGCGATTTCGCGTGCGGTGGTGCGTTTGGCGGAACAAATTGACGCTGATCTAATTGTAACGGCCACCAAGAGTGGTGCAACCGCTGAGGCGATTGCGGCGCAGCGTCCGAATATTCCGATGATATCGATTACGAGTAATCCGCGCGTGGCAGGGCAATTGGCTTTAACATATGCAAACTCGGCGTATGTGCGCGAATTTGGCGATAATTATGCCGTAGACGCGGCTCAAGAATTGAAGGCGAGCGGTTATCTAAAAGTGCCGGAAGGTAAAGATAGTCTCACGGTAGTGGTAGTGTCTGGCTTGCGCGACGAAGAGGGCGGTACAAATCAGATTCAAATTCGTAAGATTTAATAACAGAGAAGACGAAAGAGGAGGTAAAATGGATTTTCGCAAGAAGACGGTTCGTGATATTGATGTAGCAGGGAAGACGGTGTTAGTGCGCGTTGATTACAACGTGCCTATAAAAGATGGGCAGATTACGGAAGATATGAGAATCCGCGCCAGTTTGCCGACTCTTGAGTACTTGCTTGATAATGGTGCGGGGAAGATTGTAGTAATTTCGCATTTGGGTCGTCCAGAAGGGAAGCCGGCGGAAGAGCTTTCGCTGGCGCCGTGTGCAAAGCGTCTTGGCGAATTACTGCCAGGGAAGGATGTGCGTTTTGTCGGTCAGACAGTTGGCGATGAGGTGAAGCAGGCAATAGCAGAGTTGCCAGTGGGTGGCGTTGTAGTATTGGAAAACTTACGCTTTTCGCCAGATGAAGAAGCGAATTCGGACGAATTTGCCAACCAAATCATTGAAGCCACGGGCGCAGAAGTTTTTGTTCAGGATGGATTTGCAGTAATTCATCGTGCGCATGCTTCTACGGATGCAATTGCAAAGAAACTTCCTGCCGTGGCCGGCTTCCTAGTCGAGAAAGAGGTCTCGAATCTAGAAGGCGTAATGACTAATCCAGAGCATCCACTCTTGGTTATTATTGGCGGTGCCAAAGTTGAAGACAAGCAGCCATTGATTGATAAGTTCTTGCCGATTGCCGATCGCATCGTAGTGGGTGGTAAGATTGCAGCCGATGGTTACACTTCGGACAATGAGAAAGTATACGTAGCGAAAGACTTTGAGGTGGATGAAAATGGTAACAAGCTTGATGTATCGATGATGGATGCTGCCGAGATAGCTGCGATGATTTTTAAATCGAAGACGGTTATCTGGAATGGTACTTTGGGTATGGTCGAAGACCCTCGCTTTGCGAAGGCGTCGCAAATGACCGCCATGGCTCTCGGTAAACGAAAAGATTGTTTTACAGTGATTGGCGGTGGCGATACGGCCGGATTTGTTGAATCGGTCATGAAGAATAATGAGGGGCTAGAGTATAACTTAATATCTACTGGCGGTGGTGCTAGTTTAGAGTTGTTGTCGGGCAAGAAGTTGCCAGGCCTGGAAGTGCTACAAGATCGCTAAGGGGCGTAGATGAAGCTACTGGGTGGCAGAAAAAAGCAGATTGAGGAAATAAAACCCGTTCCGGCGCGCCGCCAGGGGCGCCAGAACGAGAGTTTTCGAATTGGGCGTACGATTGCGGGCGAAGCTTTTTCTGACGAGCGGAAAAATAAACTAGAACGATTGAAAGAGCGCAAAAAGACGAAGCGTAAAAATGTTACGGTCGTGTTTGGCGTGATTGTGCTAGTAATACTAGTAGCGATTGTAATTAGCCATTATGTTACGGGCATAATTGCCGAGGAAGAGGCTAAAAAATATGTAGCGCCTAAACCCGAGCCGACCGTAGATATTTCGGATGAGAATGCCGATACGGAGATTAGTCCGCGCGTGAAAGAGTTTGTGGCGCGCCTAGAAGACGATGCACAGTCGGAGGGTTATCAGGTTGATCATGTAATATTGCCATTGAATAAGGTGCGCGAAATACATATATTCATTAAAGAGCGTGAAGAATATTACAAGATGACAATAGATCGCAGTAGTGCTGTGCAGGCGGAGGATATGGCGCGAATGATTCGCTATCTTGATAAGAAAAAGGTTAGGGCTGCTTACGTAGATTTGCGCGTAGAGGGGAAGGCGTTTTATAAGTAAATAAATCTAAGTCGGCGGTCTACTCCCCTGAGTTCCCTAAATGTTCGGTTTTTGTTCGGTCGAAAAAATGACAGGTTCTCAAAGAGGGTGCGTTGATTAAGCTCGCGATGTTTGAAAAATGGGTAGGTAAGGGGAGTAAGGGGAGTAAAAAATAAAACCGTGAAAAAGTCAAATAAATAAAGATTTCACGGGCGTAAAATGCGGATTTTGGCGACAAGATATGTTGTAATATGTGAATTTACAGGGGTCGTGGCACATAAGCTGCCGATATGTTGTCAAAATCGTTTTTTTGGCTGCGCTCCCCCGGATGATTTTTTCGGGGGAGCCCCCTATTTTTCGCTATTTATGATCAGGGGTAGCTTCGTCTTTATGAATATGCGTAAAGGGAGAGATGTCTATTTAGTAGGGTTCTGTGTACGTTATTGTATGCTTGGCTACGATTATTTATACAACCGGTATTTAAATATGTATACGTCGTAAAATATACATTGTGCGACATTAAGAATATGGCGAAAAGTTGATTATACACCCGTCTTGTTTATGCTTAGTTTTTGAGGCTGTGGGATTTATTTGTTGTATTTACGCCCTATTTTGCGCTGTATGGCCTTTTTGGCCTCAAAGACGCTTAATGATACTATTCCAGCGCTTTTACGGCTCCTGGTGCGTCTTATGGCTTTTTGCATATTCTAGTGATAAAAGGCGCTCACTATAGAGGTGCGCGTCGGTGTAACAGGGGTAGGAGAGGGGTGATTAATCTGTATAACAGGGGTAGGGGACTAGTTTTTTAAAATTTGCGCTCCCCCGCCGATTTTCGGAAGTTTTTGTGAAAAAATAATGCGAAAAATATTTCACGGTTTTTATTTCCGCTTTCATCTCATCTATTATTTCGAGGTCGAGATTATCGTGAGAGTATTTTGGCGGATGTCTGTGCGAGTATTTTAAGAATCCTTAAAGAACCCCCAGCGGCCATTTTTCTACTTCCCCTACCCTATTTTACCTCTGTTGGACCTCTGTTAATTTTGGCTAAAAATGGCAAAAGGTCAGCCAAAAAGCCCCCGCGCAGACGGGGCTTAAAGCGTGGTCGATAAGTTCTAGAAGCCGTCTATATTGCGCTAGGCGTTGTTTTTATTCTTATTGCGGTTACGATTATGGTTTTTCTTTTTATAGCCATTAGAGCGCGAATTAGGAGCTTCTGTGACCTTTGCTTTGCCGTTATTGGACGAGGTAATCATTGGGCGACTGCTGAGAGATTCTTCTACGCTTTTATCCTGAACTACTTCGTTCTCGACGACGGCATTTTTAATGTTGGGGCTAACTAAAGGTTTAACCTCTTTGCGTTGTTCAGCTTCGACCTTGCGGGCTTTTTCGCCGAGAAGTTTGCCGAGATCCTTCAGGCCATTGCCAGAGTTTTCTTCGCCTTGAGCGGCATTAGGGGAAATCTTTTGCTTGCGGAAGTCAGCCTGTGGGGTTGGTACGAATGAATAGGTGGTTTTTTCTTTTTCTTGCGCCTGCGAGCCGCGCATGCCTGCCTCGCGGCCAGAATCGGATAGGTCTTTCTTCCACTTCTCTGCCGCTTCGATGCTGGCGCTGATTTCTTTTTCGACTTCTTCACGCGTGCGCGAGTAAACTAGGCGCGAATTGCGAATAATGCGTGGAGTTAAATCATTCGGCGGTTTTGGAATGCTGAGAGTAGTGGCAGAGAAGGCTGGAGTCTTCTCGCCATTAATAATCATCGAAAGGACGAAGTGGCGGTTATTTAGGTTTAGCAAATCTTGAGCTTCAAAGACTGGCTCGAATTGCTTAGAAAGGATAGGCGCATCGTCGGCGGAAACGCGGAAGCTAATAGTGGTACCGACGTTGCCGAAAACGGCATCGCGGACAGATTCTGTCATCTGGCTAGTGTACTGGTTGGCGACGGTTAGATTAAGGCCATATTTGCGCGCCTCGGAGAGGATGACCGCAAAAGAGTCGGTGGCAAAGTTTTGAAACTCGTCTACGTAGAGATAGAATGGTCGGCGATCTTCGACGTTCGGAATATCGGAACGACTCATAGCTGCTAGCTGTACTTTTGTGACGAGGAAGGCGCCGAGAATAGCGGCATTATCCTCACCGATGAGACCTTTGGATAGGTTAACAACGAGAATTTTGCCTTCATCCATGATTTTGCGTACGTCGAAGCTAGACTTTGGCTGGCCGATAATATTACG
>DEVX01000084.1 GCA_002363515.1 Candidatus Saccharibacteria bacterium UBA3225
AATAGCTAGTTAATGAATTTTCAAATTCATCCAGCATCTTCAGGTTTTTGGTCGATTCAATAATCACTTGAGCATTGCGTGGCAATGTTTTCTTCATAGCGCTGATTTTGTTCAATCTAGCGTTAATGCGCTTATCAAACTTCGCAAACACCACAAAGCCACCTTCTTCGTATTTCTCGGTGTTAATACCAAGCTTTTTACCGGCTTCTTCGGCCGCTTTTGCTACTTTGATATCATAGAAATTGAGCTCGAGCGGTTGCATCGGTTTCAATTCATCCATGAATTTCTGCGTTGTTTCAAATTTTTCGAAAACTGCAACTACGCGACCGGTTTTAGATTCAATCGGCACGGCCCTTAGAATTACTTCTGTGATAATGCCAAGTGTGCCTTGTGCGCCAAAGAATAATGGCATGAGATCGAACGATTTTTTGCGGAGCGCCATACCAACTTTGGCATAGCCACGGGTTTCGTTCTTGTTCTTGCGAATCTCGTCAATCAACTTCTCGTTCTTCTTATAAAGTGCACTCAGTTTCTTGTAAATGGCGCCTTCGGAAGTTTTTTCCTGTGCGATTCTCTCTACGCTTCTGGCGCTTAGATAATCAGTCTGAATAGCATCGCCAGTTGGCAGAACTACTTCAATACGTTCAATAAAATGCGTAATGCTACCATATTTACCAGCATAAACATCGGACGGACAGTTCGAAATCAAACTACCAATTGTATCATTGTCGTGGCCACCAATCGGAAGTGTAAGACCGTTAATTGAAAGTGCGGTATTTAATTCTTTGAGCGTAATGCCGGCCTGTACGCGGACTAATCTCTCGCGCTTGTCAGACTCAAGTAGCTTGTTCATCTTTTCCATCGAAACGATGAGGCCATTCGAAAGTCCAGCACCGGTTTCATCGAGTCCAGAACCCCAAACGGTAACTGGAAGCTTAATATTTTTAGCGGAAAGCTGATTCACAAAACGCATTAATTTGCGCACATCTTCAGTTGATTCTGGTAGAGAGACCGCCTTTGGTTTAATCCTAAGGACCGAACGGTCGGTTGAATAGAATTCCAAAATTTCTGGCGAATCAAAAGTATTGCCAATAGTAAGCTGATTCAAATACCTCGCGATTTTGCCCATCTTGCTTATGATTATAGCACAAATATTTTATAATTTGCAATAAAAAATCCCTCACGAATTGTGAGGGATTACCGCGAAGAACGCGGGGCGAGAGAGTTACGGCCAGACTTTGACGCCCGGATACTTGAACCGCTTAATGCGGCGCTTCAAGTTGTCCCGGAGCTTCATCTCCTTCTGCATCAGAGTGGTGATGTTGCCATTGCTGGCCCGCTCGGGGATAGTAATGGGCGGAACCCGGGAGAGCTTGCCTGTATCGCCAAGCTCGATGAGTTCCCTCTGGAGTGCCAGGCGATCCTGCAGAATCTCCTGGAGAAGAGGGTAGGGTTTCCGCCAGACCATGCCGACAAAGTGGATCTCGCGTCTGACACCGTCGCCGCCGGAGGCTCCGAGTTTACCGGATAAAAGGCGACGCAAACGATGCGTCATTAGCTCACCATCATCTGTCGCGATGGGATAGACCAGGCGTTTCGCCCTGCCGTTTTCTGTGATTTCCACCACAACACTTCTCTCGTCAGTCTTCATAATGTACATACCCCCTTTAGATAATACAAAGGGCCGAGAGAGGCCCTTCGCCATTACTTATTGTAGCATATTTTTAGAAAAAACGCAAGTAATTAGTCTTTTTTGTTATCTTCTAACTCTTTTTTCAGTTGCTCTTGCTCTTCTTTGGCTTTCTTCGCACGACGAAAACCGCCAAATAAATCGGCATATTGTTTAACATGGAGCGCTTCGCCAACGCCAGGGATTTTTCTGGCTTCGTCATACGCCTTTTGATGAATTGAGGCGCGAGTTGGGAGTACAGCACGCTTTACGTTATCAGCAGTAGTCGACATTACGCCTTCTGCCACGGCCTCGGCCATGCTTTGCTCTTGCTCTTTTTTCGCTTTGTCGTCGAGTGGCTTGACCGCGCCAGCGGTTGCAAGTTCGGTAAATAAATCCATGTATTCTTGGTTTAATGGACTCGCTGCAAACTTCGCTTCGAAATCAGCGGAGTCTTTGCAGGTCTTGCCAAGTTCCTCAATTTTCTTAAACAAATCATCGATCTTCTTCTTGAATTTATCGTTCACACTAAAACTATTAAAAATAGTGTCTCTTCTACTATCAATGCTAACTTTTACGTATTGGTCCATAAAACTCCTTTATCTAATAATAGCATCACTTGTCGTTAATCGGGAGAACTTTAATTAGCGGTGAATATAAATCAAAATCCGGGTCAATTTTAAAATCTTTCATCGAAGCGGTGTCGGAAAACTTTATGTCTTTGTAATCACGCAAAATCACAATCGGCGTTGCTTCACTTGATTCGCCCATGATTGCAACCGCCATGCTAGTAAGCGGGTCAATTTTATCAATTTGCGTGATATGCATCGCGCGACCAAACAAATCTTCTTTGCCACGAATATCTTCAAGTGGTTCCACGCCGGCAAGACCAATCGCAATACCAGTTACACCCCAACGCAGCGGCGTAGTGTGTGAATCAGTTGCTACAACGCCGAGAATTTTAACCCCAGTTCGCGCCATCAACTTCTCGCGAATTCTCCGGCAGGATTC
>DEVX01000040.1 GCA_002363515.1 Candidatus Saccharibacteria bacterium UBA3225
GACGGAGCATACGGCGTTCTCGATAACCTATTATTAGTAGACCCTATACCAAACGATCCAACCTCGCCAATCCATGTCGTTTGGGATTATATTCGCAATATCACCAATCTTATTTTCGTGCTTTTCTTCTTGGCAATCATCTTCTCGCAACTTACCGGTGTCGGCATAAACAACTATGGTATCAAACGTATGCTACCGCGTTTAGTTATTGCCGCAATCTTAATTAATCTTAGTTACACCATCTGTACAGTAGCCGTAGATCTCAGTAATATCTTTGGTATATCTTTGCGCAATATCTTCGAGAATATTCAAGAGCAGGCGATCCAAAAGGGCACAATTAGCCAAATCGCCGCCAATACCTCCGTCGCCAGTATAGTTGCCACCCTCTTAGGTATTGGAGCAGTGAGCGGCGCGGTCGCTCTAACTTTTGCCGGAGGCATTACTGGTATTATATGGCTCTTAATTCCTATTATCTTATCAGGCGCAATTGCCGTAATCTCAGCTATTATTACTATGGCCGCTCGCCAAGCACTCATATTCTTACTTGTCATGGTTTCACCATTCGCCTTCGTCTGTTACCTTCTCCCAAATACTGAGAAATGGTTCCGTACTTGGTATCAATTATTTACTCGCATGATTATCTTTTATCCAATGTTTAGTGTATTATACGGCGCGGCACAACTCGCTGGTTTCATAACAATCACTTCCGCTACTAGTTGGCTCGGTGTCGTTCTTGGCATCGCAATCCAAGTCCTACCATTATTTATGTCTATACCACTCATGCTCATGGCTGGCACCGTCCTTGGCGGTATCGGCAACTTTATCCGCCGCACTACTGATCCTGCCACTGGCTTATTGCGTCGCCGTGCCGCTGAAGGGCAAGCACTCGCCCGCGCACGTCAGCTCAATAGCACAAATAGACTTCCACACAACCGCTTAGCTCGTTGGTTGGAACAGCGTCGCACTAATCGCGAATTCGATCTCCAACAGACTACGGCTAACAATAGAGATACCTATATGACGAGAGCTGCTACTAGCATGATTAGCGGACGCGATCGTAAACGACTAAACGGACGCGGCGCTCGCTACTTGGATATGCAGGCACGTAAAATGCAAAACCAAATTGCCCGTACTCAATTTGAAACTGATATAGATGAAGGTTTCGATAATGGCTCAGCAACCGGACTCCCGATCGTTCGCCATATGCGCAATGCACGAATTGCCAACGCCAACCGCACCTTTGAAGATGCTATTATTGATGATCACATTGTAAAAACGCGCCAACACAGCGTAGCACGAAACAATATGGAAAATCGCGCCAAGCGTATACGCGATGCTCTTAGCGATGAAAATCAACGAGTCAACAATCATATACACAATCAAGTTACTGCCGCTTTTCGTCAAAATAATTCCCCAGTTGCCGGCAGCGCAGAAGAATTGGCTGTCAAACGCGCAGTTAACGATGTTCTTGCTGATGCTATTTCACAAAAACGCCGCGTCGACTCCGAGATGAAGAGTAATTATCTAGAACTCTATGACGATTCACCAGCTGGCGGCTATGTCAAGAAACAGTTTATCGAGGCACTTAACACTAAAGACTACAACTCTGCTTCGGCTGCTATAACTATCATGGCAAAGCGCGGCGACCACGGCGACCTTATCCGCACTCTAGTTGATAATTCCAACCAAATATCTAACGATTTCGCCATGCAAAAAGCTATCGCAGACACTGGCTTAGGCCTCAAGAAAGAAAACTTATACCTCTGGGCATGGTCAAAAGCTAATATGATTCGTCGCGCTATGAGCGATGGCAACGACCCTAACCATCCAGAAAATAATATCGAATCTTACATCGACATGAAGACATTTCTTTCTGGTGGCAACATGCCGAACGATGGCACTGCTGTAAGTAATAAGCTTAAAAAAGCCTCGCTTCAGCAAATCTTTAGCGATCTCAATGGCTGGTCAGCAGTCGCTTCCCAGGATCGCACAGTATTCAAGGAAATGTTCGAGTTAATCAAAGATGGCACTATCCCAATCCAAACAGGTGCTAACGGGGAAGAGTACCCACTCCTAATTCCAGAAAAATACATTCGCTCCGCCGCCGTATCTGGGCTCATGGATGGTGAGCAACTCGGCACACTCAATACGCTTCTCACTGGTGGCTTTGATATGAGTAAGTTCAAGAATCATCAAAGACAGGATGCTTGGTTCTATGCTCACCAAGGCATGATTGAGAATCAAATTATGAGCTACGTCAACAATATGGTTGCTAGCCAGCTCGTCAGCTCTAAGAGTTCCACCCTAAAAGACATGAATGGCGCCCTGCTGGAAATTCATCCTGACCAATATATAGAAAGAAACGTAAACGGAAACATCGTACGTGTCAGTACTCAACTTTATAACGCATTCGACAGACAGCGCGCTGCACTAAATCAGAATAGTGCCATTAACCAACGCAACTCCATGAATAAAGAAGTTCGCGAAATGTTCGGCATAAATCTTGATTAAAACTCTACAAAATGCTTCTACACTGACCATAAAAATTAATGATTATGCTAAAATATAAGTATGGCTCAGTATAAGGTCCCCCAAGATGTAGAGGCCGATGATAAACTCCTCGGGCCTTTTAGTTTTCGTCAATTCGTCTACCTTATGATTATAGGTGGTCTTATTGGCTTGGGTGTTTTATTATGGCAGGTTTTTCCACCTTTTATTGTCATCTTAATACCGCCAATCATCCTACTTGGCGCGCTCGCTTTACCATTAAAGAAAGATCAGCCGATGGAAACCTATCTGTCCGCTGTTGTATCTTTTTATCTCAAGCCACATATTCGCACATGGGAGCCAGGCGAGCCAGAGACGACTATTAAAATTACCGCCCCAAAGAAAACCGAAAAAGTCCGCACTAAAAATATCGACCAAGAAGAAGCTCTCCACCGCCTTTCATTTCTCGCCGACATTATCGATACTGAGGGTTACGCTATTAAAGGCACAACTCTTAATTCTGGCGTAAAAGAAGAAGTCTACGCCGAAGCTCACGATACTCCCGACATGTTCGAGAATACAACCGCCAGCAACAATCTAATCAATCAAACTCTCACAGATGGAGCATCGGCACGCCATGATCTAGCTATTAGTCAAATGCGCGCAGCTATTGAAAATAATGCCCACAACCAAAACACGACCATCACTAATCATAACGGCCAGCTCAATCAACAAATACTACAACAGACTACGCAGCCACAAACAATGCAACAGCCTCAGGCATATCCAATGCCTCAACCGCCTGCATTGCCAGATAACCCCGTCATAAATAACCCGTCAATTTCAGCACCGAAACCAATCGTCCCAAGTAATCCACTAAGTGATGAAGCCGTAAAGTACAACGACACTATCATAAAGCCAGATTCAATGGTTGCTGAAATCGAAGCCGAAAGAGCAGAGCAAGAAAGAATCCAGCAGGAAGAGGCCGAAGAAAAGCGTCAGACAGAAATAAAAGAAGTCACCGAACAAACCGACCAAAATATGATTGATCTCGCCAACAACTCAGACTTCTCCATTGAAACCATCGCCCAACAAGCGAAACGTATTAAAGAAAAGAAAGACGACGAAGTTTATATTTCACTACATTAAGGAGTTAACGTGCAACCAAATCAACCACAGCCACTACCAATGCAAAACCCACAACCTATGAACGGTATTCCTCAGCCACCTATTGGCCAACCTATCATAAACCAGCCAGTCACGGGCCAACCAGTTGCAGACCAGCCAATCGTAAGTCAACCAGTCACGGGTCAACCGGTTGCTGGCCAGCCAATTGCAAGTCAGCCAGTCGCGGGTCAGCCAGTCACTGGTCAACCAGTTGCAGGTCAGCCTACCGCTATTCCACAACAACAAGCCCCCAACGGCGATACCACACAAAAAGAAAACCCCACTTCCACTCAAGCATCATTAATTATTTCCGAATTACGCGACTCAATGGTAATTATGAAAGATGGTTCCTTTAGGGCTGTGGTTGCCTGTAAATCTATTAACTTTGATCTCATGTCTGAGACTGAGCGTGAAGCGGTTGAATATTCTTATCAAAACTTCTTAAACTCCTTGAATTTTACCATTCAAATCCTTATTCGTTCTCAACGCGTCGATATTGGACCTTATCTGGATCGCTTAACCGAACTCCGTCGCGACAACGATAATATGCTCCTCGGCATTCTTATGGATGATTATATTGGTTTTATCGACGAGTTGTCTCAAGAAGCAAACATTATGGATAAATCTTTCTTTATTGTAATTCCATACTACACTTCATCCGAAGCCGAAAAAGCCGTAACCCAAACAAAGAATTTTTTCAAATCATTCAGCCGCGCCAAGGGCCAAACAATTACTCGCATCGATCGCGCCACCTACGACAAGGCCGTGACAGAAATAAACAACCGCGTAGAAGCCGTTATTGCAGGCTTATTCCAAATTGGAATCCACTCTGTTCGCCTTAGTACAAAAGAGCTAGGCCAGCTCTATTACAACTTCAATAACCCAGACACCGCTGTTCGTGAGCCGCTAGGAGATTTCAATAAACTTGCCCACTTGTATGTTAAAAAGGGCGAACCAGGTACTGAAGGGAGTCAAAAATAATGGCAAAGCAAAAACAAATCAGCGCAGCAGATATTGCCGCACAAGCTCAACTTCAAGAAGAAGTTGAAATCCAAAAAGCATTCGAGACCGGTATCACCACACTTCGAGACCTTATTTCTCCATCAAGTATCGAGATTCACTCAGATTATTTCCGTCTTGGTACGAAATACGGTCGCACCATCTATGTGTATGGGTATCCACGCATGCTTTATACTGGTTGGTTAAGTTCTATCATTAATATCGACGAAGTTATTGATGTATCTATGTATATATACCCAGTCGACACCGACATAGTAATGAAGAACCTTACCAAAAAGGTTACTCAGCTCGAAGCTAGTATGAATATTAATAGCGAGAAGGGGAAAGTTCGCGACCCAGAGCTCGAAGCCGCTATATCCGATGCCGAAGACCTACGCGACCAGCTTCAGGTCGGTGCTGAAAAGTTTTTCCGTTACGGCCTATATGTTACCATTTACGCCGACTCATTAGATGAACTACAATTTGTCCAACATAAAATCGAAAACATCTTTGGGCAACAAATGGTATTCAGCAAAGTTGCTTCATCTCAGCAGGAGCAGGGCTTAAATAGCACAATGCCTCAATGTTCCGACCAGCTTCAGATTCGCCGCAACATGAACACGGGCGCAATTTCTACTAGTTTCCCATTCACATCCGCAGATCTCACTCAGGAAAAAGGCATCCTTTATGGCGTTAATATGCATAATAATGGTCTCGTCATATTCGACCGATTCTCGCTTGAGAATGCCAATATGGTCGTCTTTGCTAAGTCTGGTGCAGGTAAATCATTTACGGTCAAGCTTGAAGCGCTTCGCTCCATGATGGTCGGCACGGAAATTCTCATTATCGACCCAGAAAACGAGTATCAAAAACTTTGTGATGCCGTCGGCGGCGCTTATGTTCGTCTCAGCCTTAACTCCGACGTTCGCATTAATCCATTCGACCTTCCAAAAGTAGTCGATGCAGAAGATGCTAACGATGCGCTTCGCGCTAACCTTGTCACACTCCATGGCCTCTTCCGTCTCATGTTGGGAAATGGCGCCGGCCTTTCACCAACTGAAGAAGCTGACCTCGATCAGGCACTCATTGATACCTATGCTCGCGCCGGCATCACAAATGACCCATTAACTCACACTGCCGTTCCGCCAACTATTATGAATCTATTTGACACCCTACTACATATGGGCGGTTCTGGCCCAAGCCTCGCACAACGTCTACGTAAATATACAACTGGTAGCTTCGCAGGCATTTTCTCTCAACAATCAAATATCGACATCAATAATCAGATGGCCGTCTTCAATATTCGCGATCTTGAAGATGAGCTTCGCCCAGTCGCTATGTATATCGTCCTCTCGCATATTTGGAACATTGTTCGCGCCGAACAAAAACGTCGCCTCCTCCTCGTAGATGAGGCTTGGCAGCTTATGAAATATGAAGACTCAGCCAACTTCCTATTTAGCCTTGCGAAACGTGCTCGTAAATATTATCTCGGTCTCACAACTATTACGCAGGACGTCGAAGATTTCATGTCATCAAAGATGGGTCGCGCCATCGTCGCAAACTCATCCATGCA
>DEVX01000019.1 GCA_002363515.1 Candidatus Saccharibacteria bacterium UBA3225
GCAAACTATTCAACATCGGACTTGAATATTAACTTTGGCTCGAATGCATTTACGGCAGGAACGCAGACATTATCTGTTCGCGCTACCGACTCTCGCGGATATTCGACTTCCGTCAGTAAAAACGTTAATGTTCTCGCCTATGCGGCACCGGTAGTAAATGCTACGGCAACCCGTCTAAATAACTTCGAAAATCAGACTACGCTCGTAGTTAAAGGATCATACTCACCATTGACTATCAATGGAACGGCCAAGAACACAGTATCTTCCGTCCAATACCGATATAAATCACAATCTACTTCAACATGGGGTAGCTGGACTAGTATGTCTGGATTATCCGTAAACTCTGGCGGAACTTACACCACTACCGACAAAGTACTCGATCTAGATAACAGTACGGCATATGATTTTGAGGTTAAAGCGACTGACAAGCTAGGATCAACAACTGTGACACTTGTAGTGTCCGTAGGCGTGCCAATATTCCGCATAGGGACAGACGGAAACGTTTACAACAACGAAAAAAGGATCCTGAATACTGGAGATCTACCCATCGGAACAGCAAACATTGCAAATAGTGCCATAAATGCGACAAAGCTGAACTGGACGGCTTTTAATCTCAAATATAAGAATTGTAGCCGCGTGGACTTTACTTCTCCGACGGCTTGGCAAGCATATTATCCGTCGGGTTGGGATTACACCTTCACGACAGTAAAAGACGGAATTTACCTGATTGTATGGGGTACGGAATATCTAGCAGATGTATCCGGCGTAACAGAGCTTGACTTCAAGATTCATACTGTCTCTGGCGGCACTGAATTGCTCTGTAAACACCATGTGATGACAGACGCAAATGGTGAAGCGAGAATAGCCTATGGCTTATGGAAAGCAACAGGAACAAGCCTTAGAACGCGAGCATGGGTAGTCTGCGGAAGCCAGGGCCATTCTATTAGACTCTACAATGGTAGCGTGTTCGCTATTCGAGTTGGCTAGCAAAAATGTTATAATAGGAATATGTTCAAAGATTGCGGCTATCCCTACGAACCATTCATTCAAGACTCGGTTTCAAAGTATTTGGCTGAAAAAGGATATTCAAAAAATATTGTCTCAAAAGGCCTCCACGAACATGGAGTAGATATACGCGTTTGTAATGAAAATTATGGAAGATATTGGTTGGTCGAATGCAAAGGTGGTGCCAGGAACGCAAAAAATGCGAGTTCCGCCGATGTTTCTAACTTTCTTGTTGGGCTAGCTCAAATCATAACGAGGATTCACTCCAAGACCATTCCAACCGCAATGAGAGGTAGTAACAAATACGGCGTAGCGTACCCAGACTATTTTAAAGACAAACATCTAAAAAAGGTCCACTGGACAGTATGTAAACAACTTAACCTCTATTTCTTTTTCGTTGATAAAAAAGGTAATGTAGAAGAATATGATTGGAAAAAAATAAAAAAGGAATTCCCAGATGAATAAGTACCAAGATAAGACTCGTGGAATGCTTGTTGGTCTAGCGGTTGGCGATGCCCTTGGTGCGCCAGTAGAATTCTTGCCTGCTCCATCTGATTTTTATATCAAAGAAATGGGCGACAAGATCGAGCACTTCCATAAAAACTATCGTGCACCAGAAGGTGTTTGGACTGATGATACAGAAATGGCACTCTGCATTGCCGATAGTCTACTCGTAAATAAAGGCTACGATTCATACGATATCATGCGAAGATTTCGGGCCTGGAGCGAAGAAGGCTATCGCACATATGACGGGAAACCTGCTTGTGATGTCGGAATGCAGACGGCACGAGCTATCGATGAGTTTATCGCTCATCCAATAATCCCAGAGGATTATCCAAAAACCGAATCTGCTGGCAATGGCGCAATTATGCGTCTCGCACCGATTATTATCGCTAATACTTTTTCTAATAAAAAGTATCCAACCTTACAAGATAGTTTTAAGAAAGGAAAATTAGTAACTGATCCGGAAGACGATGACGGTGAATTTATCGACCTGAAAGATATCACACCTACTCTCGATATGGCAGTATTGTCGTGTCGCGAAACGCACAATTCTATCGCCGCCGAAGCAACAACCGCACTGTTTGCAACTATGCTTTACTGTGCTTTGCATGGGCTTCCTAAGAATCACATTGCCTCCTATTGTTCGCGCTGGATCATGGACGAAGAATATGATCAATTCTATCTCGAAAACTCCAAAAGCCTAATCGATAGAGCTCTAGAAAAAGATGGAGAAAAGCTTTGTAATCTGGGCGGATATATAGTAGATGCCTTTGCAATTGCGCTTTGGGGATTATTCAATTTTGATAATTTTAAAGATGGAATGATGGCAGTGATTAGGCTCGGCGGAGACACCGATACTAATGGAGCAATATATGGTCAACTCGCTGGTGCCTATTATGGCTATAAAACAATACCGGAAGAATGGCGCAAGAACGTCTATCGGGCTGAGGAAATCGTCAAAATTGCCGATGACTTATTAAAAATGCCCGAATGCCCAATTATCCGAACTCGTTTTAAAGATAATAAGTATTTCGAGGAGTTAGAATGAGAAAAAATGTAAACACAGTTAATTTAACTGACGAACTATTAAAGAAACTTAAGACCGAAGATTTCATAGCAATAACTTTGGCGGAGGGCGGAGCCATGGGAGATCCTGGAGCTATTGAAATAGTCGATAAAGACCTAAAATTCTACTATACACATTTTGGCGAAATTAACGACAAAATACTCGAAGACAAAATACCTTTCTTGAAAACAGTACAAATTCGATTCGATGGCGTTACTGGATTTGGAGATGATTGGGGTTATTTATATACTGGATTTGGAAATCACTTATTCGTTAAACCGGAATACAAAGAGCCTATATTAAAATTTATTGATGAAAAATGCAAGGATGACGGCAAAGACATACCCAAGGCAGCAAAACTATATACTCATTGGTATGAAGCATTAAAAGAAATTGCAGGCACAAAAAATGGCTAAATACGACGATAATGGCTTTATTGCAGAATTGGATAAGAACGAAATCTTCGTTTTTGGGAGTAATGGTCAAGGTGCACATTTCGGCGGAGCTGCTGCAACGGCCATACACAAATTTGGTGCTAAAATGGGCCAGGCAGAGGGGTTACAAGGACAAAGTTATGCAATAAATACAATGGATTCCGAAGACGAAATGTTCGAACAAATCGACAGATTCCTTATGTTTGCTAAGAACCATCCGGAGCTAAAGTTTCTTGTTACCGAAATAGGATGTGGAATTGCCGGATATAGCCCGGAACAAGTTGCGCCACATTTTAAGAACCATTCTGAAAACGTAGTCCTTCCAGACGCTTTCATCCAAATACTCAAGTAGCCTTTCCTGAGCCGACGCATTTATAGATAAAACGATAATCGCGAGGAATTACCGTCTGGCGATTGAATGTGCTAGACGCTTTTATCGCCAATTAATTAATTGCGGCCGTCGGCTCGGGAAAAACTA
>DEVX01000081.1 GCA_002363515.1 Candidatus Saccharibacteria bacterium UBA3225
CAAAATTCTAGTGGGCATTTTTTGATTCAAAAACGCGCTAAGTCGCGCAATGGCCTGTATGCTACCACTGGCGGTCATCCAAAAGCAGGACAAACTAGCCTGCAGGGCATGGTCACGGAAATTCAAGAAGAGCTCGGCATCGAAGTTAATCCCAAAGATCTCATATTATTTTATTCTGGCCGCTCTGACGAGGACCAATGCTTTTTTGACGATTACTATCTTCAGGCGGACATCCCGCTCTCCAAACTAAAATTCCAAAAAGAAGAAGTCCAATTTGCAACTTGGTTCATGCGCAATGAAATCAAAGGGCTCTTCAAACGTGGAAAAATGATGCCAGATCATTACGAAGAGTATTTGCGCTTACAAAACTGGCTCAAGGAACAAAATATTGCTCGTAAAATCATCCGTAAGGACCAAAAACGCGCCATCAAAAGCCGCCGTAAGTACGAAAAAATTGAGCGCAAAATTGAAAAACTAGAACAAAAACTCGATAAAGACTAATTATTTTGATTGTGCTTTTCGTGCAATAGTAATCTCTGTTAAAATAATTATTAACTAAGGAGAAAAATATGGCAGAAATAAAGGGTACAAAGACCGAGAAGAATCTCAACGCCGCCTTCGCGGGTGAGTCTCAGGCGCGCGTAAAATATCAGTTCTACGCTAGTAAGGCTAAAAAAGAAGGCTACGAGCAAATTGCCGAAATCTTCCAGGAAACTAGTGATAATGAGAAAGAACACGCCAAAATCTGGTACAAACTTCTCCATACGAACGCCGTTCCAGATACGGTCGAAAATCTCAAGGATGCCATTGCTGGCGAAGAGTATGAAGAAACCGAAATGTATGTCAAATTCGCCAAAGAAGCGCGCGAAGAAGGCTTCGAAGAAATTGCTAAATTATTCGAAGAAGTCGGCAAAATTGAAGCCAAGCACGAAGAGCGTTATCGTAAATTGCTTAAGAATGTTGAAGATGGCATGGTCTTCAAGGCTGACGGCGTAACGGTTTGGAAGTGCCGCAACTGTGGCTATATTCATATTGGCGACAGTGCCCCAGAAGAATGTCCAGTTTGCAAACATCCGCAGGCCTACTTCGAAATTCAGGCTCAGAATTATTAAAATGTTTCCGAAAATCTCCTATCGCGCTCGGCGGATTATTGCTGTACTTCTAGCGGTAGGAGCTTTTTGTGTCTATATTTTTCTAAACCCAAACTCTTACGAGTATGCCGCTCTACTCGACCCGTCAATACAAGAGCCGGACGAAATCGCGCTCAAACCGGAGCAAACCAAGGCTGACTCCATCAAGGCAAAGGACGTCCTAGAGAGTCTTGCTGTTCAAGAAAAAGACCATTCGCAGAAGTATTATCGCAAGCTTTTCTATGATAGCTGGGGAATAGATGAGCACGGCTGCAGCATGCGCGAAGTCATTTTGCAACGCGACCTCAAGAATACCGTCCTAAAAGGCTGCAAGGTTCAAACCGGCACCCTAGAGGATCCCTATACGGGCCAAGTCATCAGCTTTAAGCGTGGGCAGGGCACTTCAGAAGAGATTCAAATCGATCACGTGGTCGCACTCAGTAATGCTTGGGCGACTGGCGCCTACAAACTTGATGCGGAAACTCGCTACAAGCTTAGTCAAGATCCACTTAATCTTTTGGCGGTAGAAGGGCAGGCGAACCAAGATAAGTCTGACGGTGCGGCCGATACTTGGCTTCCTTCAAATCAAGCATTCCAATGCCAATACGTTGCTCGGCAAATATCGATTAAATACAAATATCACCTTTGGGTAACGCCTGCCGAAAAATCAGCCATGCAAAAAGTACTCGCTCTTTGTCCAGACGAAACTACCGTAGGATTGGAATAAATTGCTAATTAGCGTTTTAGATATTTGCAGCGATATACGATAAATCCTGAAGCAGTGATTAAACCGCCAAGTAGCGTAAAGTATATAACAATATTATCTCCGGTCGTTGGACTCACGGGTTCTGGTAATTTCTCATAACGATAAATTACAGTATGTTCTTCTTCGCCGAAGCGCAAGTCGATATTATTATCTTTGATTAAACGATATCCAGGAATCTCTGGCGGTTCAAAATCGCTCTGTTCGCCGACGTAGCCTTCATCTTCGACTTCGTGTTGAATTTCGTTGCCATCCAAATCCGTAAAGCGATAAATAATTTTCGCTGGCGTTTTAACGATTGTAATCGCACTATCGCCCGCATCATTGTCTACGCTGTCTAATGAAACATTCGCCTCGACCGTATTTGATAAACTATCATTCGCTTTCGCGCCATCGTAAACTAAATTAATATTATGCGCGATATTAATTTCTTCGCCATCCGTGTACGAGTTATAATCTTTGGTCACGATCCAGGTAATTGTTCTAGCTTCCGCATCATATATGCCACCGTCGAGTTCTGATCCGTCGACTACGATTGGATACGGTAACTTGTCTACGATTGTAATATTTAGCTCTCCGATATAATCCTTAATATTGGCGGAATATTTTATTTCGTACGGGATTATCTCGGTTTTGCTAGATACGTTTTCCGGTGCCTGTATCGAAACGTCAGAACTTAGATTTGGATTTTTCTTCTGGTAATAATAAATCACTTCAGTGTTCGGCTTTGACACAGTGCCAGTGTATCCCTCTGGATGCTCGGAGACTAACTCGTAGTTTTGATATGCAGCCGGAATACTTGCTAGTGGGCTAGTTGTATATGTTTCGGTATAATTCTTTGTCTGCACATTATCTGGAGCAATTTTTGTTGTAGTATCTTTGATGTAATAATGAGTAGTAATTGTACCGGTCTTTAACTTGTAATAATAAGTTACCGTAACATTTCCTGAAATCGTTCCGGATGTAGTACCGGTCACGGAATCATACTCGTAATTACTGTCTACGGTTGCTTGATTAGCCGTATATGATTGTCCCCAATATACGGTGGAAGTTGTGGTTGGTGCTAAACTTTCTGTCGTGCCTTCTTTGTAATGATTTACCGTGAGTGTAGCGGTCTTTTGCGTGTAGCTCGTGTTGTATGTGTATGTATTAACTTGCTGGTCGGACTTAGTGTAATTTGTCTGATCTGGTGAGCTGAAAGTATAGCTAAGCTTTTCGCCGCGAGCATTGTATTTCGGCAAATCCTTCGACCACGCCCCATTATCGCTTGTTGTAGTAGGAACGTTAATATTAGTAACTGTTCCATCATTGTCTGTAGCCTTAATAGTAATCGTTGTGGGTCGCGTATTGAAACGGTTATCTTGATCGCTGAAACTAATTTGTCCAGAGTATTTCTCGGTCGCCTCATATGTGACTAGGCCGATATAATATGTAGCCTCTCCTGTAGTTTGGCTCGGCGAGATCGGGCCGATATGTGCAGTGGCATGAGCTGGCGTGATAGTCTTACTGCCTTCCGCCTGGTTGTCAGTATTGTATGCGCCCGTATTGCTAACCGCGCCTTTTTGCGTAAATAGATAAGTAGTCCCAGTGCCATTAATAGGATGCTTATTAGTAACGGTAATATAATAACCGTCAGTATTCATGGCAAGCTCGATAAAGTTGTATTTTCCATTTGCATCGGTCGTAGTTGAACGGACGAGGCGATTCGAAGCCTTATCGTAGAGATCAATCTTCCAACCCGCTTCTTCTAGATCTTGTTCGCTAGAATCTTTTTTGCCGTTTTCATTAGTGTCAATAAATAGTTGACCAGATATTTTGCCATCGGCAAGCTTCACGGATACGTAGCTACCTTTGTACCAACCAGCAAAGATATCTCCAGCGGAATTCGTAAGTTGCTGGAAATAAAG
>DEVX01000028.1:0-706 GCA_002363515.1 Candidatus Saccharibacteria bacterium UBA3225
TCGTATCGGTTGAATTTGCAGGAGTGACTGTGGCAGTTAAGCTTAGCGTAGCTCCTACGTTGACGTTTGCGGTTGCGGGGCTGACAGTAATACTAGTCGCTGGAACTAACGGATCGCTTGCTGCTCTAGTGGTAAAGTAAATTGTTTCAGAATCTTTAGCGTTGCCCGCAACATCATAGACGGTCGCATATGCTGCGTATCGGGTGGATTCATTAAGTCCAGTTAGAACTAGGCTCTTAGTTGTTGCGGAAGTCTCGCCGGTATTCGAGCTAGCATACGTTTCGGTCTTGTCCGTATAGCTACTTGCATCGTTTGCTTTATAATGCCAGATGATTCGACCGAGACCACTTGTGCTATCTGTTACCCCAATATTTAAAGTTGCTCCATTAGCTGTAACGCTGCTTGTTGATAGGGCAGTACTAATTACCGGTGCGGTTTTATCAATATTATTTACCGTAACGGTCTTCGAGGCGGTCTCGTTGTTGCTATTCTTGAACCAAAGCGTATATGTTCCGTTTGCGGAGACAGTTTGCGAAAGGTTGTATGATTTACTGGACGAAGAAATGGTTGACCAAGAGCTCGGAGTAGCGGTTGCGGTATTGCCATTGTCTACTTTGTACTTATCAATATTGTACGCGTTACTGCTCGCAGTAGCCTTAATGGTGGCATTACTATTTGTCCAGTTAGTTGCTGCTGTTACGGCTGG
>DEVX01000028.1:753-10290 GCA_002363515.1 Candidatus Saccharibacteria bacterium UBA3225
GTGTCGAAATACTTAAATCCGCGTATTTGTTAACATGGAAGCTTACGCTGCCCCAACCATAGTACTCATCTTTGCCGGCTGCGCCTAAGTCTTCGGCATTGAGTTTAAGGGCGTTATAGACCTGGTCGTAGTTGTAGTTTGGGTGTTCGGTTAAGATATTTGCTATTGCCGCAGAAATGTAAGGTGCAGAGAAAGATGTGCCATCAATTAGGATTAATGTATTATCTGCGCCAGTACTTGATGTTGGCAGGAGAAGCTCCTCGCCAGGTGCCGCGAAATCGATTTCTGCGCCATGTTGAGAAAACGATGACGAGAATGATTTAGCATTATTGACGGAAGATACAGCGATGGTGTATTCACTGGACGCTGGATAAGAAACCCAACCAGCGCTACCATTGCCGGCCGCGGCTACTATAATAGTGCCAGCCTCTTTAGCCTCCCTAAGAGCAGGTTCGATTGTGGTCTGAAATTCTTCTGGTAGCGGATTTGGTAATTGTTCTACGAGGCCGAGACTTAAGTTGATTACGTCAACCTTACCCTTTAACTCAGAAACGGCCATTGCTACCTTTGTAAGACTAATGTTTTTACCGCCGGAAACGCGGATGGGAACAATTTTTACACTTGCTGGAGTGGCCTGGGTGATTGTTCCTGCAACGGATGTGCCATGCGTTGCTCTTGAAGTGCCAGCACTTATGTTAGTACATGTTTGCGTGGTAATATTACAAGTTGCCGTTATGCTGTCGTTGGCGCTGTTTCCACTATCGTCGGGGTCTGTGTCGTTATCATAATAATCGTGAGCATAGGTCATATCGAGACGGTCGCCTGTGGTTGTTTTCTTGAACGCCCAGTGAGACGCGCGGATGCCACTATCAATCACGGCAACGGTAACTTTTTGGCCAGAAGTTAGACTTTTTGCATAAGTATCTAGTTTCGTGGAGGAAGTCCCCCAACCTAAGCACTGGTCTGGTATACTAGTGCCATTTGTGTATGTTGTAGTAGAGCGATCAGTGCATCGGTTTAGCTCCTCGTAATTATATATCGCATTTGATTCTGCATCGTCGTCGAGTTTTAACTGCATATTTAAAAGAACGCCCGAATTGTTATCTTTTCCTTTTATATCAAGATAGTTTGCGGATGTGGCGTTATAGTCTGCGAACTCGACTACGTATACCTTTTCGGCTATTTTTGTATACTTTATAGCGTCTGGATGGTTTTCTTTAAATTCATCTAGGTTTGGAATGTTGACTATTAGCTCATGGGTTTTCAGAGCAGTCTCCACTCCTTTAGCTGAAATTCCGCTGTCTCTGCTAATTTCCTGAATTACTGCGTTTGTTGTATTTGATATAGCGATTTCATCGCTACTCGCTTGCGTTTTTGGGGCGATCATAAACAGCCCGCCGGCGACCAAACCCGCAGATGCTAATGATGCCGAAAAAAGCAAAGACTTCTTTCTCCTAACCATATAGGTAACCTTTCTCTTTATTTGACCTTTTTATTTTGACCTATTTATAAACGTATTTAAGCATAAACGAATCGTAAAAACAAGTACTTTTGAATATTTTTTATAAAAATAATAAAAAAAGACCTCTTCATTGCTTAAGAGCGTCTCTTTATTTGAATATATATTTGTAAATCAAACTTGGCTCCCCCGGCCAGACTCGAACTGGCAACCTCGAAGTTAACAGCTTCTTGCTCCACCATTGAGCTACAGGGGAAGGTAATCTAAGTGTACAAAGATACAGTGGAAAAGTCAAGTTCCATTTATTGTGATAAAAAGCACTTGCATTTTGGTCTTACAAATGTTACTATAAGATTACAAAAGGTCAAAAATAAAAATAAAAGAGAAAAAATATGAAAAAACTCCACACTTCGGCTATGCTGGCCGTGACTGCAGCATTTATAGCTTCGCCAATTATAGGCGTTACTGATGCGAGCGCGGCGGCTAGCGTGACGTATGCAGGTTTTCACACACTAAACCGCAATACATTAAATAATGCATACTCATACTCAAAAATCTATTACACCGAAAACACTAAGGTTACAAATGTTAAAGTTGGCGCGGCTGGCACATTAAATGCAGTTATGACGACTACGGGCAATAGTATCAGCTCTGGCGCTGTTAGGCCGGGGGAATCCTATACTGCACTTATTGAAGATAGTACCGCCACAGACCCGAATGGTAACCCTCTTGACGTGCTTTATAAAGTATCAGACGTTCATGCTTGGACGGACGAGCTTGATGACGATGGCAACCCGAAAGCGAATGCCAGTATCAGTTTTCAAAAGAATATTACTGGCTCCGGTGCCGAAACGCATCCAGAGGAGTCAGTCGAAGAATCTACCGTTGTTCACGCGGGCGATCCGATCATTGCCTGGAATAGTACCGTCCGAGCCGACTCTTTGTTTACTGTCCAGTTTTGCAAGAAAGGCACCTATGTCGTAGCTACCGATAGCTGTACTATTGCTACGAATATGGCCAATGTAAGCTCAGCAATGTGGGACTTTGATGTTCCAAACCTTATGCGCGCTAAAGACAGCGATGGTAACTATATTATAAAAGATGACGGTTGGTTCGACTATACAGAAGATGGCGATAAGCTGTTCCATGGTAACGAGGGCATTCTCCCTACCGTAGGATCAAATACTATTTATAGGAATACCAACAAGACTGCCGATGGCACTGTATTGTCAACTGAACAAAATGGTTTCTCTATCAAAGATATCAATGGCAGTGCCTATAATGGCATCTGGTTTGGCAATTCTATCATGGTTACTTCTACTGGCCTAAGCGGTTCTTGGTCTTATCGCTATAGTGGCCGCGGTTGCGGTATTGGCTTCCTGTTTGGCTCAGCTGTGCCATATGAAATACCAAAACCAAAGAAAACCGTAAATAAAACTACTGCAAAAATTGGCGATGAAGTAACTTACCGCATTACTCAGGAAGTACCAAATAACTACAGCACCGAAGCTGATATCATTCAATTCATGTCGCTTTGGAGCAACTATAGTGCTATTCCGCAGAACAAAGGCTACAGCGCACTAAGAATCTCAGATAGCTTCGATAATAGTCTCATCTTGCCAAGTAGTAGTGAAATTAAAATTACGAACGAAAAGGGCACTAATGTCACCTCAAACTTTACTATTACGGTGAGTGGACAAAAAGTCGAAGCCGTAGCAAAAAATGCAAACACGCTTGATTTCTATGGTCACACTTATACGATAATAGTGAAAGCAAAGGTAGGCAGCCCAATTAGCGGCTCGCCAGTCCGCAACCTTGCTCAAACAGTATATACTCCAGTCGATGGCAGCGATACGACTCTCAATTCCGATCCAGTTGAAACTAAAATCTATCACACCGTTACTACAAAATATGTTAACGACGAAACTGGAGAAGAAATTGCTGATTCAGTCTCCGCAGACTATGAGCATGGCAAGTCATATGATACTGATGAATCGGATGATGTCCCTGAAAAATTCGTCCTTGTTAAAACTCCAGACAACGCTTCTGGCACCGTGGATCAGGATATTGAAGTCATTTATCGCTATCTTCCACCAAAAAAGGTCACTGCTCGTTACATTGATGATGAGACCGGAAAGCCAATTGGCGATCCTATCAGTGGCGAATACCCGCAGGGTGATGATTATGAAACTATTCCTCTCCCAGACGATCCAAAAGGCTATAAGCTTGTAAAAATGCCAGACAACGCTAAAGGCGTGATGGGGAACAAAGATATCGAAGTCATCTATCGTTATCGCAAAGTTAAGAATCCAAACACGGCAGATATTAGCACAAAAGCATTTATCGGTGTAATTGTCGCTAGTATTATGGGCGGAGGATTATTCTTCGGACTCAAGCGACGTCGCTAGAAGACAAAAAGTATTTTTCTCAATATTTATACAGCCGCAAAATGCGGCTGTATTTTTTGACACCTATCAGACAAAAAGATATACTAAACTCAAGAAAAATGAGGAGTTACCTATGTGTGGAATTGTAGGATATGTTGGTAAAAGAACAGCGCAGAATGTACTGATTAATGGGTTAAAACGTCTCGAGTATCGTGGATATGATTCTGCCGGTATTGCTACTCTAGATGATAATAATAATCCACATATTGCGCGCTCCGTAGGGAAGATTGCTGAGCTAGAGAACGTCCTACTCGCAAAGCCGCACGATGGCCATCTCGGCATTGGTCATACTCGCTGGGCTACGCATGGTGGAGTAACTGTTACGAACGCCCATCCGCATCATGTTGGAAACGTCTATCTTGTCCATAATGGTATTATTGAGAATTATAAAGAGCTTAAGAAAGGTCTGTCTAGTTACGAATTTCAATCCGATACAGACACGGAAGTATTTGCCGCGCTAATTGATAGCTACTATAAAGACGGCATCTCGTTAAAGGATGCGGTCGCAAAAGCTGCTAAAAAAGTTCGTGGCACTTATGGCATTGCGGTTTTCTCACCAAATGAACCAGGCTCTATCATAGTTGCCCGCCTTGGTTCTCCGCTTATTATCGGCATTGGCCAGGGCGAGACTATTATTGCCTCTGATGCCTCAGCTTTACTTGGCTATACCCGTGAGGCTATTTACCTCAACGATGGCGAATTGGCTGTCTGCACGGAAAATGGCGCGGAGGTATTCAATCTCAATCTCAAACATCTCAATGCTAGCCCAGAAACGATCGAGGGCGATGTTGAGCAAATTCAAAAGGGTGGCTATGACCATTTTCTTCTCAAAGAAATCATGGAGCAGGCCACTACTCTCCATAACACACTTTCTGGCCGTATAGATCCTAAAAATGGCAAAATGCATCTAGGTGGTCCAAACCTTACCGAAGAAGAGATGCGCAATATTCATCATGTAGTTATTGTCGGTTGTGGTACTGCATATTATGCCGGCCTGCTTGCCTCGTATTATATGGAACAACTTGTTCCAGATTTAACCACCGAGGTTGTAATTGCGTCTGAATATCGCTATCGCTCATTCCACTTACCGAAAGATTCCGTCGCCTTGATCGTGTCGCAGTCCGGTGAAACCGCCGACACATTGGCATGTTTGCGTGAAATCAAAAAACGTGGCATTAAAACACTCGGCGTCGTAAATGTCGTGGGTTCCACGATTGCTCGTGAGGTTGATGGCGGTACCTATGTGCATGCTGGCCCAGAAATATCCGTTGCTTCCACGAAGGCATTTACTGCTCAAGTAGTAACTATGATTATGTTTGCCGGCATGCTTGCGGAATATCACGGCGGCAACGCTGAATTAATCGCTAAAATTACCAAAGAACTATCCATACTACCGAAAGAGATTGAAAAGACTCTCGAGAATCATCGCGACGAGATTAAGGCCTTAGCTGAAAAATACTTAAAGTATAATGACGCATTGTATCTTGGACGCGATACGGCCTACCCAATCGCACTAGAAGGGGCTTTGAAGCTGAAAGAGATTTCATATACGCACGCTGAGGGTTATGCGTCTGGCGAGCTTAAGCATGGACCTATTGCGCTTGTTGACGAGACTTTCTTCGAGATATTCGACATTCTAGATAACTGGCTGTTTGATAAGTCTATTGGCGGCCTTCATGAAGTCCGCGCTCGCGGCGGTAAGGCAATTGTGTTTACTAATAGCAAAGCCGAAATCGAAGCCGATGATATTGTTCGCATTAATAGCAAGATTAAGATTCTTGCGCCTCTACTTCTCAACACTCTCCAGCAATTGTTTGCATATTATATTGCAGTCGGTCGTGGTAATGATGTAGATCAGCCGCGCAACTTAGCTAAATCGGTTACTGTGGAGTAGTATGCCTTCTCGCGCTCGCTCAAAAGATTCAAATAAGGCCAGCCGACGCGCCCAAAGAAAAGCGCGTAAGGCTGACGAGCGCAAACGTCCGGAATATCCGCGGATTGATTTTAAATCAATCCTATATTGTATGAAAATTTACCGAAAGGCAGTTGGTCCGCGTAGATATTTTTTCTGGTTCTATCGTGTCGTGTCGTCGGTAACTCCTGCCTTGACGGCGGTTATCGCTGGTTATGTTGTGACCTGTATTTCGGATGCAGTAGTCTCCCCAACGCATGACCTAACCTCTTTTATTATCGCTGTGGCGATACTGCTGTCCGTGCAGTTTATTACGATAGTTCTGTATGCTATTTATCGTCTTCTTTCGATTTCTGCAAGCCAAGAGACATATATTTACGTAAGTGAACTTGTGGCGACGAAATATATTCAAATTCCGCTCGCCATGCGTGAAACGCAGGAATTCGCCGATAAATTTGAACGCGTGCGCGAATTTGGCTTATCAATCGACTATGTTTCAACGAGCGCTATCACCGTGGCCTCTTCGGTAATTAGTTTGATATCAATTATTGTCGCAACATTAGTGGTCTCGCCGTTTATTACGGTAGCAATACTAATAGCCGCAATTCCATCTTCAATATTAAGCCTTCGTATAGCTGCTCGCGAGCGACGCAATTGGCGCGAGTTTACAAAAGATCGTCGCATTGCTTCGGCTATTGAGCGCAAAATTACCAATTCTGACTCTGCGCTAGAAATCGAGTTAAATGGTCTGTCGAAACACCTCGTTTTACAGATGATAAAAGCCCGCCGACGCAGCCAAGAACAAGATATTGCCGATAATAAAGCCTTCTTTTTACCACGTTTCGGCGCGGACATTTTACAGGATGTAGTCGGATATATCGTTTTAATAATTGTAGCAATTCAAATTATTTATGGCCGTTTGGCAATTGGTCAATTTCTTACCGTGCGAACTTTATTATCTCAATTAAATAACAATATTAGTAGCTTCTTTGAGAGTATAACGGCCATCAATACTAGCTTAGTTAATGCAACGGATTTTATGGAGTTTATGGAAACGCCCGCTCAACATTCCGGCGATATAGAAGTCAATCATTTGCCGAAAATCGAATTCAAGCATGTCAGCTTTATGTATCCGCATTCTGACCATTTCGCCATTGAAGATGTGAGCTTTACACTTAATCCAGGCGACAGTCTTGCGATTGTTGGCGAAAATGGCGCAGGGAAGACTACATTAATAAAACTTCTAATTGGTGCATATATGCCACAAGAAGGCATGATTTACGTAGATGATCATCCAATCTCCGAAATCAATCGCGAATCATACCTTGGCCAGATTGGGGCACTTTTTCAAGATTACTCCCGCTACGATTTTGCTACATTGGGAGAGAATGTTTGGTTTGGCAATGTAGAGAAGCCATATAGTCGTAAAGCTATCATGGAAGCGCTCGACGATGCGGGCTTAGGTAACCTAGCTATTGATTATAAGAATGGTCTTAATCAGCTTTTGTCCAAGGATATAGATGCTAAAAATGCCACCAATATATCAGGTGGACAATGGCAACGTCTCGGTATCGCACGCGCCTTTTTCCGCTCGCCTAATATCTTAATTCTTGACGAGCCGACATCCTCGGTCGACGCAAAATCGGAATACGAAATATTCCGCAGTATCATTAAAAAACAGCAAGGGAAGAGTACTGTTATTATTTCGCATCGTTTTTCAACTGTGCGTCGCGCGGAAAAGATAATTGTGCTTGACCATGGCAAAATAATTGAACAGGGCACACATAGTGAATTAATTGCGCAAGACGGAGTTTATAAAGAAATGTTTGAACTTCAAGCTGAAGGTTATGCTTAAAAGTAGTAAAATATAGTTATGCGTAAATCTAGAAAAACAATGTTTTTTATAACTATTAGTATAGCTGTGATAATATTTCTCGGCCTCGTTACTCTGATTCTTTCACCAAAAACTCTCGCCGATACGGCTTATGATGGTGTTATTTTGCTAGTATCGGCAATTAGTATTGCAATTGCAATCTATTCTGAAATTGAGCTAAATGTTGAATCGCGTCGCGTTGAAAAAATGGTTCACGAAATCAATCGAATGCGTGAGAATCTCGCTAACGATGTAGCAATCGATAAAAACGCGCGCTACAAGCTTGATAAGATTATTGCGCTAGACGAAGAGATATATAAAAAGGTCGGTGGTCGCAAGAAAACGGCTGATTTAGTAAAGGATAAAAAACAAACGACCCAGAAAGCATAGGGTAGCATTACTAAGACGTAATGGCTATATTGCTTATGTTAGAATAAGGATATATGGACATAAATCTATTAGATTTTTATTCGAGATTAGGTACAATTGCGGTTATTCTTTTACTAGGTTTTATTCTTGGTAAATTGAAACTCATATCGTCCAAGACGAATAAAGACCTCGTCAATTTGCTCCTTACCGTTTTTATGCCAGCTTCGCTGTTTATGGCTTTTCCTGCGGCATATAGCGAAGAAACATCGGAGATTTTTCTTGCGGGCCTTATTGGTGGTTTTGTTGTAATGTTTGCAATTATTTTATTGTCGCTTCTTATTTTTAATAAGAAATGGTATAAGGGCAAGCTTCGCTACGAATCACAATTTGCCCTTATTTTTAACAACGCGACCTTCTTGGGATACCCGATAATATCTAGCACATTTGGCGCTCAGAGCTCGGCTGTCATTGCGTATTGTGGTTTCATAATCGCATTTAATATTGCATTATTCTCGTACGGAGTCTATCTTTTTAAGCATAAGGTTGATAGTAAACTGATTCTGAATGTAATTACGAATCCTAATATTATTGCAGTTGTATTGGGCGTATTAGTGTTCTTAACTAGCTTTAAAATACCTCCATTTCTTGATGATGCGGTAAGATTTACGAGCAACGCCACCACGGCCTTATCGATCATTTGCGTAGGTTTTATGTTAAGTACGGCAAAGTTTTTGGAGCTATTCAAGAAATGGAAGCTGGCACTTACTGCACTAATACAGTTGATTGTTGGGCCGCTTGCCACCTACGGCTTACTTGTTGCGCTACAATACGTCGCGCGAGGCGCGGGCTTCTTCTTTCCAGACGAAGTTGTGGTGGTTTGTACACTTATTCAGGCTTTACCGACCGCTACTAGTCTCGGACTCTTCGCATCAAAATATGGTGGCGATGAAAAAGAGGCTTCGCAACTTGTCACGATGTCTACGGTTTTCTCAATTATTACTATGCCGATAATGGTCGGTTTATTATTAATTCATTAAATACAAAATTAACTTATCGGTACTTGGGCCAACTATTTGCTGGCCACCACGGTGGTGATGATTGGTTTTGTTGAATCAATCGCGAGAGTGCTTTTCACGGTAACGGTGGCAGTCGCCGCTATACCATTATGAGTTTTTGCCGTAATTGTGGCCTTTCCAATTTTCTTACCAGTCACCGTACCGCCTGTAACGGTTGCGATATTCGTATTACTACTCGACCAAGTTACAGTATTGTTTGTAACATTACTCGGCGAGACGGTTGCTGTTAGGCGATAAGAGCCTCCGACCTTAATTGTAATTACGGAAGTATTTAGTTTAATGCCCGTAGCTGAGATTGTGGTTGTTGCGGGAATGACAGTCAGTGTAGCAGACACTTCTTTGCCATTAATTGAGCGAGCTTTTATTGTGACAGTGCCAGCTTTTTTGCCTGTCACTTTGCC
>DEVX01000010.1 GCA_002363515.1 Candidatus Saccharibacteria bacterium UBA3225
TCGTTCAACGGATAGGACATACCCCCTCTAAGGGTACAATGCTGGTTCGATTCCAGCTGGGCCTACCATACTGGAATTGAACAGAATATAAGAAAGGTAACGTAATTAAGAGCGGCAGGGGTACGGCATGAAAAAGAGCGAATATCGTTTTAACTTTATAACTGTCGCAAGTGTTATTTCGGCGATAGCTGTAGTATTGCTACATACGAATTCTTTTTGGCAATATAGTCATAGCCTACGTTGGGAACTAGCGAATATTGTAAACTGTTCGTTGATTTTTGCGGTGCCGATTTTCTTTATGATTTCTGGTGCGACGTTAATTGATTATTCCGATCGCTATGATACGAAAACGTTTCTGAAAAAGCGTTTTAAAAAGACGTTAATCCCGTTTATAGCTTGGAGTTTGGTTGCCGTATTGATACATGCGCTGTTTCTGAAGGATTTGCCTAAAGGGGCATATAGTTTCCAAAATATTATAATGGGAGTCTTAAGTGCCACGTTTGTGCCGATTTACTGGTTTTTTATTCCGCTTTTTGTAAATTATTTAAGCATGCCACTTTTTACGATTACGCGCAAAAAAGATCGTAAGAACACTTTTAGATATTTAATAGTGTTAGGATTAGTATTGAATGCTGCGATACCGTTTGCCTTGAAATTGGCTGGAATAAATTGGAATTTTCCGTACACAATTTCGATTATTTCTGGAGCTTTATATTATTTAGTTGTTGGCTATTATATTAGTCATTATCAGATATCTAAACGAATGCGCATCATTATTTATCTATTTGGCTTAATCTCGTTACTTATGATGATTTTAGGAACTAGCGCAGAATCGCATGCGGCCGGTAAAGTGATGGGCTCTTGGCGCGGCCTTGATGTGATTACCTACATGATATATGCGCCGGCGGTCTTTTTAGCTATTAAAAATATTACAGAGCGTTTACGGCTAGAGGAACATGAAAAAATTGCCCGTTTCTTTGCTCGTTTCGCGAAGTATACGTTTGCGATTTATTTATTGCACTATTTCTTTTTGGCTTTATTTGAAAAATGTATTCCGCTAAGTCATAGTTCGCCAATTTATTTCTTGATCGCAAGTCCCGTGGTGACTATTTTGCCGTGCGTAGTGGCGATGGTGTTTCGGAAAATTCCATTGCTAAAGGCGACCCTTCCAGAATAAGCCGTATGGAATTTAGTAGCCAAAATATTGATGCTTTATATCGGGTTTGCGAGCGAGAGACTCGTTTTTAGTAAGTTCGAGTGTTGCAATATTGATTGGATAAAGGCTATTCAAGAAAGTGATAGGCCTTGCGCTGTCTTGGATTGTAGAAACGGCGCCAAGCGTGATGATTTTGTCGTATGGGCTGGTAATTTTGGTACGGGCATTGCGAGGAAATAGTTTTTTGCCTGGAGCGACGAGGCCGCGGTCGGAGCGCCAAAAATCGTTTATGACGGGCGGGACAACGCCATTATGCATATGACCGGAGATGAAGTAGTCAAATTCGTAGAGCTTGGCGGCAACTTGCGAGTCGATCAGAAAAACTGGCGAATGGATGATGGCGATTTTGGCTTTATGTTTGGGGAGATTGCTGATGAGTTTTTGATTGAGTGAATCGAGGTCTGACAACATAACGTCGAGATCTTCATCGCCGGGATGAATAGTAGAAGAGCTATGCTTTTCGTCGCGATTAAACTGGAAATATTCGGGGGCCTGCGTAAAACCGAAAATGTAAACTTTGTCGTCTTCGTAGGCTTCGTTGTTGAGTAATTGGACGTTGTCTATAGCATTAACGGCGTTGATATACTCGGCATTTATCTCGGAGAACCAGTGGCGTTTGCTGGAAAAGATGCTTTTGTGCTCGGGGTTTTTGCGATAAAAATCATGATTGCCAAGCCCGACTAATACAGGAGCAACTTTACCAAGCTGCTCAAGCCAACTTGTGAGCCGTTTGAGGCTTGATGGATTCTGGATACAATCGAGAGAATCGACAACATCGCCAGCGATAATGACGTAATCTGGCTGTTTTTGACTAGCCTGTTTAGTGATGGCGCGAAGCGTGGCGGATTTGACTTTGTCGCTAAAATGAATATCGCTAATTAAAAAGAATTTTAAAGCGTGCTTAATGGACTGATTATAGAAACGGTAGCGCGAATAATAAAAACATTTCATATTCATCTATATTTTAGCATGAAGAAAAAACCGCCGGCGATAACGCTGGCGGTGGCGTTAGAGCATTTCGCTCAGTAAGGTACGGATAAGATTAATGTCTTCATCTGTGATAGGCTCGTTATCCTTGTAGAAATCTTCATGTTCACGTGGTGAAGGGAAGTATAGTGACTGGCCGAAAGGTTGCTTCGCGGAGTCGTAGGCGCGCCCATAGAAATGGATGCAGAATGATGGTTTAGTCCGGTATAAGTCGGACCAGTTATTGTTGTACTGGATGTTGATGCGACGAATATCTACGCCGTTTGTCGTAAGCGCTGCTTTCATAGCTTTAGTGAGACGCTGGATAGCACCGCCAAGAGCATTAATTTCCTTCTCATTGAGATTTTCAACGTTCGCGATGCCTGGGCGGGTAGCACGAAGGCGAATATGGCCGCCATCGGATCTGGTAACGTGACAAAAGTCATCGACATAGGCTTCGAAAAGATGTTCGGAATCTAAGTATCCTATAACTTTCATAAAGAACAATCGCCTCCTATCTTGGTGGAATGTATTACATATTATATCAGCAAAAATGCGTTTGTCAATTGATGGAGATTATAGCGCCGCGAAATTGCTTAAGTACGCTATATGTAGCGGTTTTTGCAAGTGCTACGGCATAAAAAATGTAAAAGTCAGTTCTTGTCAAGCGGTTATTTTTGGCTTATGCTAGAGGTGTAATTTAAGGTGGGCTAAAAAGGAGGTGCCCAATGAAAACAAACACGAAATATATTTTTGTCACTGGGGGTGTTATTTCTGGCGTCGGTAAGGGAATTATGGCAGCCAGTATCGGTGCAATATTAAAAGCAAAGGGTCTAAAAGTATCGATGCAGAAATGTGACCCTTATTTTAACGTTGATGCAGGGCTTTTGAACCCGCGTGAGCATGGTGAATGCTTTGTGACGCGGGATGGCGCGGAAACGGATCTTGATTTGGGGCATTATGAGAGGTTCCTCGATGAAGAGATGACAGGCGATTCGATTTGGACGTCGGGAAAGTTATATAAGAAATTAATCGATGATGAACGGGCGGGGAAGTTTGGTGGCAAGTCGGTGCAGTTGGTTCCGCATGTGACTGGGTTAGTACAGCAGACTTTTTTGGACAATGCAAAACATTTCGGTTCGGATGTGCATATTGTAGAGATTGGCGGTACGATTGGCGATCTAGAAGGGCCGCATTTTGTGGAAGCGATTCGCGAATTTGGTACTAAAGTTGGACGCGAAAACTGCCTTTATGTGCATGTATGTTATGTGCCATGGCTGTCGACTTCGCAGGAATTTAAAACGAAGCCGGCACAAAATTCTTTGAGGGACTTACGTGAGCTAGGGATCATTCCGGATATGGTGGTGGCAAGAATGGATGTTGATCGAGTGATTAAGGCCCCGCAAATTGCAAAGAAGTTGGCGACATTTTGTGCAGTGAGCGAAGACGCGGTAGTCTTGATGCCGGATGCAAAGTCTGTTTATGAAGTGCCATTGAACGCTGTAAAGGGCGGTGTCTTGGCGCCACTAGAGCGCTTCATTGACCATGGTGATCCAGATATGAGCCAATGGGAAAAATTGATGAGGAATATTGAATCTAACTCTGGCAAAGAAGTTAAAATTGGGCTAGTGGCGAAATATATCGATAATACTGACACGTATTTGTCGGTAACGGAGGCTCTGAAGGCGGCGGCATGGAAAGTTGGCGCAAAGCTAAATACGATTTGGATTGATGCCGAGAAAGCGACGGAAGAAGATTTCGCAAACGTTGACGGTATTGTGGTGCCGGGCGGTTTTGGCGTACGCGGCGTAGAAGGGAAGATTGCGGCGGGTAAGTATTGCCTAGAGCATAACAAACCATATCTTGGCCTATGCTTAGGTTTACAAACGGCAGTGATTGCGGCGGCGCGACGTGGTGGGGTTGAGAATGCGAACTCGGAAGAATTTGATACTCCGGCAGGCGCGAACGTCGTGTATATTATGGAAGGTCAAAAGGGAAAAGAGAGTACTGGTGGAACGATGCGTCTCGGTGACTGTCCAGCTGTATTAGTAAAGGGAAGCAAAACGGCTAAATTATATGGTGCAGAGAAAGTAGTCGAGCGACACCGCCATCGCTATGAGGTGAATCAGAAGTTCTTGAAAGAAATTGAGAAGGGCGGATTGGTTGTTTCAGGAGTTTCGCCGGACGGAAAGCTAGTAGAGTTCGTTGAGGCGCCGAACTGCGACTTCTTTATCGCTACGCAGGCGCATCCAGAATTTAAGAGCAGGCCATATCGAGCGCACCCGTTATTCGAGGGGTTGTTGAGAGCGGCTAGTAAGTAGAATGTGATTTATCGGAAATAAAAAAGGCGCCCAACTAAACTGGGCGCCACCTTGCTCCTTTAATTAGGAGAAGAGGTTTGTCGACCTAAGTGGCGTAGGCCGACAGGAGGTTGTTACTCAAGACGTCGTTACCGATGTCGAGTTGGCAAGGATTTCGTCCTTGTGATCAGGGTATGCACTGAGCAGCCAATCTGTATAAGTGATTGGCTCGTGTGCTTCGGGGTATCTCTGTTCAAAAGTGAGCGAGTAGGGATCGGGTGGTGCCGGTACCGCTACGGCCGCGTCGCGTTCTGCATGACGACCGCGGATGCTTGCGGGTTTTTTTCTACCATGAGCGTGGCGGTGGCTGCGAGTGTCGCGTGCGTTGCTTCTGGTACGCTCGATGGTCGCAACCATTCTTGTCAGCCAGTTGTAGTCTGTGGTAATTCCGGCATCAGTAAGAGCCTTTTTTACGTGCGGCTGGATTGTCCAGTCGGCATGGTTGGCGGCTGCGTTGCAGGCTTTGATGTAGCTTTTGGCCACAGATATGTTGTCTGCCACGATAGCCATCTGCATAAGCGACGGATTCTTGGGGTTTACCCCTTCGGCGAGAAGTCGCCTTCCCAGATTCTTGAGCTCTTTGATCTCTGCTTTTCCTCTGTTTTTTCTTTTCTGCAGGTCGATATACCTTGCTGCGCGGCTCGCATTGCTCGTGTTGCTCTTTGCCATACAATCCTCCTTAAGGTGCGGGAGCTTTCGCTCCATTTCTTGTGCGTAGTCGCGTCACTAACGGGCCTTTGCAGGCGCCGCCAGTGACGGACAAAAACTGCACTGTGCGGTTATTTGCATAACCAAAAACACAGTATATGCAGGTATGTTTTATAATATCAAAATTTTATTAAATTGTCAAGAGCGTTATGGTGTTTTTGTGCTAATAAAAAGGCGGCCAGATTGGCCGCCTGTGCAGAAAGGAGAGTATCGACACGAACCTTTTTATTCCTCGTTGGGAGGGTGGCTTTTTGCGTAAAGAGCTGCTTCGGTGGACCTGCGCCAGTTGGACTTGCAAGCCTCTCTTGCGGACGTTTTCGCCATCTGATCAGTGAATGTCCGCCAGAGTTCGTCTTCGGGCACTTTTGTCGTGGAAGAAATCATACTCTTGACATAGTCGCCTGTTCCGGGGATCGTGGATTTTGTCATTTTTGACCTCCTTTTTTTAGGTGCGACTCCGTTTTTGACGGAGTAATTAATGCGGCGTGATGGCCGCCAGCTTCATTTAGCCAGGGTTGACTAAACATGTTTTTATTGTATCATATTCTTTTAATTAGTCAACCTCTTTGCGGAGTATTCTTGCTGGCTTTATTGATAAGAATTAGGCTAGGTAATCGCTGAATTCGTAGTTCTAGCAAGATTTGAGGCTTTGCCGAAATGCCCTTGTGAATCTCTCTAGATTTTGGCGTTTCGTGCGACCGCCGTGCCCGATGGCGCCAATGTGCACTTGCATTGCTCCCTCCTTTGAATGTGCTAGCTTGTCTGAACTATTTTGTTAAAATAACATGATTATGCCATTAGTCAAATAGTTTTTGATGATAAAAAACGACCGGTCGTGCCGGTCGCCTCCGTAAGGGAGTTGAAAAGAGGATTAGTTGTCGTCATTGAGTGTTCCGCACCATTCTGCGCGATGAAGGCGAATAGTGCCGTCGTCCTTGTTGACAAAGAATTTGCAATTTCTGACGAGGTCCTCTCAGTAGTCGAGAATTTCGTCGGCCCACTCCAGCATCACGTAAACCGCGCTCTCCATCATATATCCTACCTTTTCGGGAAGGTGTGATCTATGACCCACTGGATGCGCCGAATTCTGACGAGCTTCTCGTAGCTGTCGATGATTTCGTCGGCGTACTCTGGTTCTTCGTGCAGAAGGTGCCACATCTCTTTCGCTTCGATGTCACTCAGATTGGGCTCGAGGTGGCGAGCGCACTGGTACAGCTTGATCTTCTGTATTTCTTCTTCGGTTAAAAAGTAAACGATAAGATCATCCATGATATTCATCTTTTTTCCTCCGTTAATGTGCGAGAAGGGGCGGACCCCGGTTACATCTATATAAAATGAGTATCTATTGCGAGATAGACTCGCGTATTTGTATATTATATCAAATATTCATGTTTTTGTCAATAGTAAGAATTTGAAACAGGGGTGAAAAAATGGTAAAATATGGGCATGATGGATAATCTTAAAGAAACAATCAAGGGAGCTATCAAAGACTTATATGGGGTTGATGATATTGCTGTCGATTTTGCCGATGTGCCGGCGGAAATTGAAGGTGATTACTCGACCAATATTGCGATGCGTTTGGCGCGTCAGGCAGGCAAAGCTCCACGTATGATTGCGGAAGAGATTATTGAAAAGATAGGGGATTGCGGTTTTGGACTTTCGATTGCGGGGCCGGGTTTTATAAATGTGGCGGTGTCTGGCAAAGTTTTGCAAAGGCAATTAGCAGACGAATGGTCGGATCATTATGGTGATAATAATTCTGGGAATGGCAAAGTTGCTTTAGTAGAATATCCAAGTACAAATATGGCTAAACCATATTCAGTGGGGCATTTGCGTCCTGGTACGCAAGGATGGGCGGCGAAAAAGTTGCTAGAAGCGAACGGTTGGAAAGTTATTACTGATAATCACCTTGGCGATGTGGGCACGCCGTTTGGGATATGGGCGACGGGCTTTAAGCGTTCTGGTTTAGATTTCGATAAGGTTACAGTGTATGATCTCGGGAATATCTATATTGAAATGAAAGCCGACATGAAGGCAGAGGAGAAAGCCGGTAAGCATGACTTAGCTGATGAGGCGCAGGAATGGTTAAAGAAGCTAGAAAACAAAGATCCAGAAGCCGTAAAGATGTCGAAGCATTTTAATGAGATTTCGATTAATCATATGCACGAGGTGATGAAACGCCTTGGCATTTCTACTGACTATGAGATGGGGGAGAGCCAATTTGTCGAAAGTGGGAAAAAGGCGGTAGAGAAATATGTTGCAGAAGGGGTGTTTGAAAAAAATGAAGACGGTTCGGTGATATGTCGTCTTGATGAATACAAGATTGATGTGCCGATGCTGATGCTAAAGAGTAACGGCACCGCGCTGTATGCGACGACGGATTTAGGATGTATGTTGTATCGAGTGGAACATTTTAATCCGGACCTAATTATTATTAATACTGGAATGGAACAGAAGTTCTATTTTGAGCAGCTTTTTGCGATGGCAAAAAAGATTGGCTTGACAGTAAATAATTATCATTTGAGCTTTGGCATGATTGACCAAATAGGGCCAGACGGAAAACGCGAGAAGATGTCTTCGCGCAAGGGGGTGGTTTTGATGGAAGCGTTGTTGGATGATGCTGAAAAGCGCGTGCGAGAGAATTTTGGGGAGGGTGTGTCGGATGAGGATATTCGTAAAATAGCCGTCGGTGCGATTAAGTTTTCGGATTTTGTGGCGGATCGTAAAACAGGGATTTTGTATGACCCGGACAAGATATTTGCTTTGACTGGACAATCGGGGCCATTTTGCCAATATGCATGCGTGAGGATGTGTAGAATTTTAGAAAAAAATGCCGATTTTGAGCGAGTAGATTTTGCTGGATATGACTTTGATGCCGAAAAGAATGTTTTGCGGCTATTGTTGGTATTTCCAGAAATAGTTGCAGGGGTGGTTGATGGTTTTGCGATGCACAAGATAGCCGGCTTTGCATTTGAATTGGCGCAAGAACTGAATAGATATTATGAAAAAACGCCAATATCGTCTGCGGAAGATATTGAGCGTTCGGCGCGCTTGTGGATGATTGAATGTGCAGATTTTGTATTGGCGCGGGCGTTAGATTTGCTTGGCGTTGAAATCCCATCAAAGATGTAAACATATGATAGATGTGGTATATTTTAATTAAGTTAAAAGAGGAATAGTATGGCTGAAGTTAAAGAAAAATCAAAAGAGCTTGCGAAAGCTGGTTTAGGTAAAGTAAAAGGTGCCGGTAGTGGCTTCATGACCTTTATCAAAGAACAAAATGTCGTTGGCCTTGCAGTAGGCTTAATACTTGGTACAGCCGCAAGTGGATTAGTGAATTCTTTAATTAATAACGTAATTATGCCGCCACTTGGATTTTTGCTTGGTAGCGCAGAAGGTATCCGCGGATTGGTTTTAACAATGGGCACTACTCCTACTGGTGAAGTTGCCGTTTTGCGTTACGGTGAGTTTATTAATGACTTAATTAATTTCTTGGTCCTAGCGCTAGTAATTTATTGCGTAGTAAAAGCTTTGAAATTAGATATCAAGAAATAGTATGGCAAAAACATCTGAAAGAGCTACGCTACTGTGGGTGGATCTTGAGATGACTGGATTGTCGCCAGAAGAAGATAGAATTCTGGAAGTGGCAGCAATTGCAACGGATTGGGGTTTTAAGGAGTATGATACTTATACTGCTGTAGTGAAATGTGATGAAAAACTAATGCGCGAACGTATGGTGGGGGAGTTTTGGGAGAAGAATAAAGAGTCATTTGAAGCGTTAATGGCGCAAAATTCTGATGGTAAGGCGCCGGCGACGGTTGAGAAAGAGTTGTTGAAGTTTGTCAAAAAGAATTTTGGGGATACGGTATATTTAGCGGGAAACTCTATCCACCAGGATCGGAAGTTTATTGAGCGCGAATGGCCAAAGTTAAATGCTAAATTGCATTATCGGATGTTGGATGTGAGCGCATGGAAGATATATTTCGAAAACGCGTTACATCGTAGTTTTGCAAAACCAGAGAACCATCGTGCGCTCGATGATATTCGTGGCAGCATAGAGGAGTTGAAGTGGTATCGGAAGATGATATCTTAGCGTATATTGCTAGATTAGAAGACGTGTCGGAGCGTCGAGAAGATGATATGCGGATTTTTTCTCGTGGCGAAAGGATTTTTCTAATAATTGAGACGGGGACTTCGCCGTTGAGGATTGAGACGCGTTGTGATCGCAAATTGAGTAAAACTTTGCAAGAGCGATATGAAAGCGTAATGACGAGCCGTTTGCTAGGAAATAACGGCATAGAAATAATATGCAGTGGCCAATTAGCTAAGGACGAAGTATTGGATTTGGTTCGGCATAGTTTTGAAATATCTAAAGCTATAGAATAAAAAACTCTCCCCGTGAAGGGGAGAGTTTTTGGTCTCGGAAAGAATTATAAAGAATCGTTAAAGCCTTGGAATAGTTCGTAGAGTTCGTCGAGATCGCGAACGGATTGCTCGAGGACGGGCGTGAGTGATTTGTTGGTGGTTTTCTTAATAATTTGCCGTTCGAGTGTTTTTAGCTTCATGATTTGATTGGCGGTTTGGCTGGAGTAGTAGGCGTCCATTTGGCCACTGATGGAAGCTTCTTGTAGTCGAGACATATAACTATTGAAAGCGGTGTTTTCCTCGGTTTTCACATCTTTTGTAAGCTTATCCTTTGAGACATTGAGACTGCTCCAGATACCACTGAGGCCATTGTTTGTGTTGGTGATGGAAGTTTCTAGCTGGCTAGCATAGGATCGCAGCTGAGAAGAGTTGATGTACTTAGAATAGGTTTCGTAAGGACCTTTTTTGCCACAAAATTGAGTAATGCGAAGGTAGAGTCTTTCGTAGGATTGAGTCAATTTTGCGTTAGTATTATTAATCATTACGGCAACAATGACGATAGTAATGAAAGCAATAAGGCCGGCAATTAATACCTTAATCATGACAGGAGTAAGCAACGGTTCGTGGTTGACGGTTTTCTTGCCTTTGACGGCGATTTGATCAAGATAAGCTTTATTGTTCATGATGATATTATAACATAAACGGAATTGGCATTAGTATACTTTTGGGGTGCGCCGGGAGCTCTTTCCGTATGGGGTCGTATACCTGTTGTAGAGATGATATAATTTTTGTATGGAGGATGCTAAGGAAGAGATCCGGGCGAGGTTGGCGGTAGAAGATGTAGTCGGGCAATACATCGAGTTGAAGCGTGCCGGGAGAAATTTTAAAGGGCATTCACCTTGGGGGACTGATCGTACGCCTAGCTTTATGGTTTCGCCGGATAAGGGAATTTGGCATGATTTTTCTAGTAATAAGGGCGGCGATATTTTTACTTTCGTGATGGAGATGGAGGGGTGCACCTTCAGAGAGGCGCTTGAAAAACTGGCGCAGCAGGCGGGTGTGGAACTTAAACGATACAATAGTGACGATCGGAAACAGGCGGCACATAAGCAGAGGATTCGGGATTGCCTAGAGTTAGCGACGAAGTATTTTCAGTTTTGTTTGACGAAAAACAAAGCTGTGATGGAATATGTTTTTTATAAAAGAAATCTAAATAAGAAAACGGTAGAGAATTTTCGAATCGGCTACGCGCCAAAATCCGGGCGAGCGTTGGTGGATTTTCTGAAAAAGCGGGGTTTTACGGTTAAAGAAATGGAAGATGCCGGATTAGTGAATCGTTTTGGGGGTGATTTATTTAAAGGTCGAATGACGGTTCCGTTAATGGATATATCTGGCAACGTAATTGGTTTTACGGGTAGAATTATTGAGAAAGATGATAATTCGCCAAAATATTTAAATACGCCAGAAACGATTCTATACAATAAAGGTCGGCATATTTTTGGGCTTTCGCAGGCAAAAGACGCAATTAGGCGGACGGACTTTGTGGTGGTGGTGGAAGGGAATATGGACGTGATATCTTCACATCAGGCAGGAGTGAATCAGGCGGTAGCAACAGCTGGAACAGCAATGACGGAGATGCACCTAAAGAGTTTTTCGCGATTAACTAAAGATATTCGTTTGGCCTACGATGGAGATGAGGCGGGTGTGCGGGCGGCTGAGCGGGCAATTTCGATGGCCTCGAAATTCGGTATCTATTTATCGGTTATTGATGATTATCATGGATGCAAAGATGCGGACGAGTTGATACAGAAGGATCCAAAGTTGTGGCAAGAAGCGGTTGAGAATTATCAGCCAGCTTTGGAGTGGCTACTAGAAAAATATGTCGGAAAGTATAATTTGAAGACGGAAAAAGGCTTTCAAGAATATGCTGCGGAGTCAAAGCGCCTCATAGATCAAATTGATCCAGAGGATGTAGTGTTGCGTGAGAAATATGAAAGAATTGTAGCGGATAGGCTAGGTATATCTCTAGAGGCTTTTAGGGCAAAGAAAGTCGTGCAGCCAGAGAAGAAAAAATTAAAAAAGGCCAATATTTCTAGCGACGTTGTGATGGAAAGCAAAGTAGAAAAGAATTTAGCGGCGTTGAAGGTTCATGGCGGAGTGGATTTAGGCGGCTTTGAGGTACGAGACTACAATGTAGATGAGCTTGGATTGATTTTTGAGGAACGATATGAAAATTGGGCGCCAGCAGATTTGCAAAAAGAAGCAATGGAATTAATGAAGAAAGCAGAGTCGGAGCGTTTGGATTTAGAAAGAAAAGAGTTGGAAGATCAAATTCGCCAGGCCGAAGAAAAAGGTGACGAGAAGTTAGAAAACGAACTAATGCTAAAATTAAGCAAAATCTTGCGTCGAAAATAAACTTGTGGTATAAAAATACTGAAATCAGCTGGAATAGCGGACTTATTTTGATAGTAGTCCTTCCAGGAGAAAATATAGATTGATCAAGAATATACAAAAACTATCGGAAACAAAAAACTTGCAAAAGCATGGGACTTTTGTGTGCTAATAAAATAAGGAAGGACATGGACGAAGACGAAAAAGATTTACGCATCGATGACGAGCTAGATGAGCCTACGCTAGATGAGATGGGTGAAGAAAGCGAAGAAGATTACAATATCGATTTTGAGTCTGCCACCTATGACGAAGTAGCGGACGATTCAGTAAAACTATATCTACGCGAAATTGGCAAAATTCCGCTATTGTCAGCTGAAGAAGAGTTTGAGTTGGCGCAGAAGATTATCGGCGGCACGGAGAAAGAGAAGAAGAAAGCCAAGGATAAAATGGCTGAGTCGAATATGCGTTTGGTGGTTTCGATTGCGAAGCGATATTCTGGACGCGGGCTAGACTTCTTGGATTTAATTCAGGAGGGTAATACTGGTCTTTTGCGCGCAGTTGAAAAGTTTGACCCGGATAAAGGCTTTAAGTTTTCAACTTATGCGACATGGTGGATTCGTCAGGCAATTACGCGTGCGATTGCAGATCAGGCGCGTACGATTCGTATTCCAGTACACATGGTCGAAACGATTAACAAAGTTTTGCGTACACAACGTCGTTTGACGCAAGAGTTGAACCGTGAGCCTTCGACGGAAGAAATTGCGAAAGCAATGGGGATGGAGCCAGAAAAAATTGAGTATGTAATGAAAATCAAGCAGGATATCGCCTCCTTGGATGCTTCGGTTGGGCGTGACGGCGAAGATGACGATTCGTCGCTGGGCGATTTTATCGAAGATGAAGATCGTGTTTCGCCAGAAGATTCTGCGGCTACGCAACTTTTGAAAGAGCAAATAGCTGCGATTTTGCAGACTCTGACTGATCGTGAACAAAAGATTATTAAAATGCGTTTTGGCATAGGTGGTGGTAAGAGTCATACGCTCGAAGAGGTGGGTGCAGAGTTTTCGGTCACGCGTGAGCGTATTCGCCAGATTGAGGCGAAAGCTTTAACAAAATTACGTAAAAATAAAGATACAAAGAAGTTACACGAGTATTTGAAGTAAAAGTTGACACGCAGTTGTTAATTTAGAGATATTTCAGGCAAGTGTCCTGAAATATTTTTTTAAAATACTGCATTTAATAACAAAAAGTTTGATTTTTGCACTAAACATAAGTACAATAGTGTTATGGAACAAAGTGGGCAGGTGAATAATTCTGTTTCGGCAGCGGGAGCTCCGGCGATGTCGATGGCTACGCCGACGATTTCGAACGCGGATGTTCGTATCGAAAGTCTGTTGGAGGAATGCGTTAGAACAAAGGCAAGCGATTTGCATTTGCAAGTGGGGTTGCCGCCGATTCTACGTATTGATGGCGCACTGCAACCGGTCTCTGGTTACGGGAACTTGGATGAACCAACGGTTGAGCGATTAATTTTTTCGACGCTCGAAGAAGACCAGAAACAGATTCTGATTAAAGATAAAGAGTTTGACTATTCGTTTTCGTTTGGCGATTTAGGTCGCTTTCGCGTAAACGCCTTCCACGAGAAGGGGAATTTGGCCGGTGCATTTCGCTTAATTCCGAACGAAATTCAGTCGATTAGTGAGCTAGGTATGCCGTCGGTAGTGACGAGCTTCGCAGATTTTCCGCGTGGATTAGTATTAGTAACTGGCCCAACTGGTTCAGGTAAATCTACGACGCTAGCAGCTTTAGTTGACAAGATAAACCGCGAAAAATCCGTTCATATCATTACAATCGAGGATCCAATCGAGTTTACGCACAAATCTTTGCGTTCGGTAGTCGTACAGCGCGAGGTGCACTACGATACCTATTCATTTTCGGCGGCTTTACGCTCGGCGCTTCGCGAGGATCCGGATGTAGTACTAATCGGTGAGATGCGCGATCTCGAGACAATTTCGGCCGCTATTACGATTGCGGAAACTGGGCACTTAGTTTTTGCGACGCTGCATACAAACTCTGCCTCTCAGAGTATTGACCGTATGATTGACGTATTTCCGCCACATCAGCAACCGCAGGTACGTTCCCAGTTGTCAAATATTTTGCAGGCAATTTGCGCTCAGCGCTTGGTGCCGGCGATTGGTGGTGGACGCGTAGTTGCAGCGGAAATCTTGATTGCGAATCCAGCAGTGCGTTCGGTGATTCGTGAAGGAAAAACACACCAGCTTGATACGATTATTCAGACTGGTGCTGATCAGGGTATGCAGACGATGGATCGTACTTTGGTTAAACTAATTCAGACTGGTGCGATTACTTATGATAGTGCACGCGAATTCGCGGTAGATTTGCAAGAATTCGAGAGGCTAGCTAGAGGATGAAACGTTTTACCTACAAGGCCAAAGAACAGAGTTCTGGCAAGGTCATTAAGGGCACGATTCAGGCAGAGACTGAACGTGTTGCTGGAAAGCTCTTGGTTGATCGCGGATATGTTCCGGAATATATCAAGGAGGAAGGTGGCGGTCTTGCTGATAAGATGAATAAAGTTACGTCGAAAGACCGCATTAACTTTACTCGTCAGTTCGCGACTCTTGTAGGTGCAGGTTTACCAATTGCGCAGTCTTTGCGCTCAGTTTCAGAACAGACCCAGAATAAATCCATGAAGGCAATTATTGAAGAGATTTTGGCCGATGTGGAAGCGGGTCGTCCACTTAGTACGGCTTTCGCTAAACACCCAGATACATTTAATAAAGTATATCTATCTTTGATTAAGGCAGGTGAAACTTCCGGTACGCTTGACCAGAGTTTGCGTCGTATCGCAGAGCAGGAAGAGAAGGACCAGAAGATGCTCGGCAAAATTAAGAGCGCCATGACGATGCCGTTAATTACTTTATTCGTAATTATTGTAGTGTTTATTTATATGATGCTTGAGGTCGTTCCGCATGTTGAGTCTCTATACAGCGACCTCGGTGAAGAGTTGCCAACATTAACTTTGATAATGGTAGGCATTAAGGATTTCTTGATAAACTTCTGGTGGCTGGTAATT
>DEVX01000027.1 GCA_002363515.1 Candidatus Saccharibacteria bacterium UBA3225
TATGGGCGGTTAGCTCAGTTGGCTAGAGCGTATCTTTGACGTAGATAAGGTCATAGGTTCGAATCCTATACCGCCCACCACGATCTATGAAGATGCCACAGTTGTGGCGTTTTTTGTTGTTATTTTATCCCCGTTATGCTAAAATAAAGGTAAGAGTGTTTGGAGTTACTCAAAGCTAAAAATAAGAGGAGTAACTCAAGTGAGAAAAATAAAAATATTTTTGTTGGCGATTCTATGTGTTTTGTTTTTGCCGGGCCTAGCACACGCAGAAGAATGTAGGACGGATAATGTCGAATTGGAATCCGTTGAGCTTTTAACTGTAACCGGAAGCACCAAAGAAACATCTCCGGCTTCTGTGGTTGATAATAAGGTGCATCTGAATTTGAAGATGTTTAGTTTGGGCGATGCTGCTCGATACAAGGTTGTAGTTAAGAATATTTCAAAAGCGGACTACCGATTAAGTAAGAATGACTTTGAAACTATGGATGGCTATATAAAATACTCGATTGAGATTGACGACGAGGATGCCGTTGTAAAACCTAACCAAATTAAAGAGGTTACTTTATTAGTAGAATATGCTAAGGAAGTAGATGGTGGAAAATTCATCAATAACAAGTATTTAGACGACTCTCAGTTTACTTTTTGCGTTTCTAAAGAAGATACTGAGGTTATTGAGAATAACGAAGACGTCAATAAGGGAGAACCTAAAACTGTCGATAATCCTCAAACTGGATCACATATCGTTAGATACGTAGTAATTGCCGTAATTGCTAGCGGAATTGTTGTATTGATTGGGATAAAAGCTTGGCGTAAAAGAAAATATATTATACCAATCGTAATTGCGGTTGCTTTAATTCCGGTTGGTGCATACGCGGCATGTAAAGCCTCGATAGGTATCGAATCTAGAGTTGAAATTAGTAAGGTGGATTCAGACTCATGTAATTACGATGGTGTGCCCATAATAGGTGCAGAGTTCGTAAAAGGTAATTTTACGTATAGATATAGGCAAGAGGGCAATTATACCCCAGCGCCAATAGGCCCAATATTTAATTCAGTTAAGTTGAGTGCTACAAACGGTGATAATATTGAGCCGGCTCCAGTAATAATAAGTGGCAATAGTAATAATGGCTGGTTGCCGCTCTTCATTGATGGTTGGGGCGTTAAATATACACCACGAGCCGAAAGCGTTGCTGATGATAATAAGATGTGTACTGAAATAAATGAAAAACCAATTGTTTCTATGTCTTATATGTTTAGTGGCAGCAATGTCGACGAGAGTACGAAGTTGGATCTTGTTGATACGAGCAAAGTAGTAAACATGACGGGTACTTTTGCATTCACGAATGCGACCCCAGATAATCTAGACAATTTCGATACGACTAACGTGAGACATATGAATTACATGTTTAGCAATAATAGTGCGCCGTCTTTGGATGTGAGTAATTTTAATACAGCAAACGTAGTGAATATGAGCTTTATGTTCAATAATGCCGGGACTGATTATGAAGATTGGACTCTAGAAGGGGTGGAGAAATTGAACACGAACAATGTAGAGAATATGAGCAGCATGTTTGCGAATGTTGCGAAGAGAGTTAAAACTTTTGAGTTGGATTTGTCAGGGTGGAATACTAGTAAAGTTACAAATATGCAACGTATGTTTGCGGCTGCGGGCCGCAATGCGACCGAATGGACCTTGGGCGACTTGTCTGGCTGGGATACGAGCAGCGTAGTTGATATGAGCGACATGTTTTATGAGGCTGGTTATAGGCTTGAGCGTTTTGATATGAATTTGTCGAATTGGAATGTGTCGAAAGTCGAGAATATGTCCGATATGTTTAGCAATGCTGGTTATAGTGCGGACACCTTTAGTCTAAACTTGGCTGGTTGGAATACAGGTAACGTAACGAACATGCTTCGTATGTTTAGTGGTCTTGGCCAAAGTGCGACTACCTTTAATCTAGATGTGTCTGGTTGGAATACGGGTAATGTAACGAACATGGGTAGTATGTTTGATTCTGCTGGACGTTCTGCGAATAGTTTTGAGCTCGACTTGTCTGGTTGGGATACGGGCAATGTAACAGAAATGAGCCATCTGTTCAGTTCGACTGGTTACAAAGCGAAGACGTGGAATGTAAAGGGGCTTTCGGAATGGGATACGAGTAGTGTGGAAGATATGGAATGGATGTTAGCACTTGCTGGATACTCGGCAAAGTCATTCGAACTAGATTTATCTAATTGGAATGTGAGTAATGTAACTAATATGGCAAACGCATTTGATAGAATTGGCTATAGTGCGACAACGTGGAGTATTGGCGATCTCTCGGGATGGGATACTGGTAAGGTGACTAATATGGATTATGCATTTCAAGAAGCGGGCTATAACGCAAGAACTTGGAGTATTGGGGATTTATCGGAGTGGAATATGGGTAATGTGAGATATATGACATTTATGTTCAGCAAAGCAGGACATAGCTCAAAAGAGTGGAGTATAGGTAATATCTCTGGATGGGATGTCTCAAAAGTAACCAAGCTGTTTGGAACATTTCAAGGTGCTGGCTATAATGCGAATAATTTTGAGCTAGATCTTTCTGGTTGGGATACAAGGAATGTAACAAATATGGATAGAACGTTCGAAGAGTCTGGATATAATGCGCGAACATGGAATGTGAAAGGTCTTTCGAGCTTAAATACGAGTAAGGTGACGAGTATATGGAAAATGTTCGCATATGCGGGACGTAGTGCTACGCCTTTTGAGCTGGATCTTTCCGGTTGGAATACTAGCAATATAGAAGATGTGAATCGGACATTTGAGAATGCTTGTCGCATTAAGACTATATATGTGGGCGACGGGTTTAATACTAGTAAGGTGACTGACTCGTATAATATGTTTTATGGCGCGACTTCGCTAGTTGGCGGCAACGGTACGAAGTACAGTTCAAGTCATATAGATATTGACTATGCTCGCATTGATACGCCTGAGACTCCTGGCTACTTTACGAAGAAATAGTTTTTAGAAAAAATACAGATTACGTTTATGTTTTACTCCATAAGCGTAATCTGTTATAATATTGTTAAGTTTTTTATATCAATCGCAGGAATGGGTAAAAACTCGTTCCTGTTTTATTTGCAAAAAGGAATGGCAATGAACGACAAATCGAAAATTCGCAATGTGGCGATTATAGCGCACGTCGATCACGGTAAAACTACTTTGGTAGATGCGCTTTTGAAGCAGAGCAACACTTTCCGTGAAAACCAGGCAGAAATGGGTCAAACTCTGATTATGGATTCTGGCGATCAGGAGCATGAACGCGGCATTACGATTACGGCAAAACAGACCGCAGTATTCTATAACGGCTACAAGATTAATATTATCGATACGCCAGGCCACGCGGATTTTTCGGGCGAGGTTGAGCGCACACTCAATATGGCGGACGGCGTGCTTTTGATTGTGGATGCTCAGGAGGGACCGATGCCGCAGACGAAATTTGTGTTGCAAAAGGCTTTGGAGCTATCCTTGACCCCAATTGTAGTAATAAATAAGATTGATAAGCCAGCAGCGCGCTTGGGCGAAGTTGAGGATGAAATTGGCGATCTTTTCTTGGAACTAGCAACTAACGAAGAACAATTGAAGTACCCAACCTACTATGCGATTGCGCGTGATGGTAAAGCAGGCAAAACGCCAGAGTTGGATAACGATTTACATGTTATTTTCGATGCGATTATTAATGAGATTCCCGAACCGCAAGTAGATACGGACGATTCGAAGGGTGCGCAACTTTTGGTGGCGGCTTTGGCGGCAGATAGCTATCTTGGAAAGTATGCGATTGGTAAGATATTCCGTGGCAAACTGAAAAAGAATGAAGCTGTTACAATCATGAAGACGGATGGCTCGACCGTGAGGGGCAAAATCGACAGCCTATATACTTATCGTGGCCTTGGGCGTGAGGAAACCACTGAGGCGATTGCGGGCGATATTGTGGCGCTAGCTGGCCTTGGTGCGGCTTCGATTGGCGATACGATTGCAACAGGCGATAACCCTGAGGCTTTGCCGACGATCGAGCTTGAAGCGCCAACATTGAGTATTTATATTGGGCCAAATACCTCGCCACTAAAAGGGCGCGAAGGCGAGTTTACAACTTCTCGCCAGATTGGTGATCGTTTGAAGCGTGAATTGGAAACAAACATTGCCTTGCGCCTAGAGCCGCAGGGGCTTGGTTATAAAGTATCTGGACGCGGCGAGCTCCATTTGTCGGTTTTGATTGAGACGATGCGTCGTGAAGGTTACGAGATGGAAGTTGGTCGTCCAGAAGTTGTTTATAAGATGGAAGACGGCGTAGAAATGGAGCCGGTTGAAGAATTAACGGTCGAGGTGGCGTCGGAGTTTGTGGGCGCAGTTTCGCAGGAACTAGGCGTACGTAAGGCGGAACTGATTGAGCAAGAGATAACCACGACCGGCGCGGTGCGTTTCCGCTATAATATTACAACTGCGGCTTTGATTGGTTTACGCAACAGTCTATTGACTGAGACTAAGGGGACGGCAATTATGAATACGTTACCAAAAGGGTATCAGCCAGTAACGTCGCATTATCGCCAAGAGCGGAATGGTGCTTTGGTGGCATCAGAAGCGGGTCAGAGCACGGCTTATGCGCTTGATGCAGCGCAGGCGCGAGGGGTGCTTTATATTCCGCCGCAGGTTGATGTCTATATGGGAATGATTGTTGGTTTGTCGAAGAAGGATGAGCTAGACATTAATGTCTGTCGCGAGAAGCAACTGACAAATATGCGCACGCATGCGTCGGATGGAGCGATTCAACTAACCCCGTATACGCAATTATCGCTGGAGCAGTGTTTGGACTTCTTGATGGAGGATGAGCTTCTTGAGGTCACTCCAAAATCTTTGCGCCTACGCAAGAAGGAGCTGAATCCAACTATGCGCAAGCGCCAGCGCAACCACCAGATGTAGCTCTTACGCTTGACGCAAGTGAGCGTTTTTAAGACAATAGATTTGACACGGCTAAGTAGTTTTTGACGGAAAGGGGGTGACTGGCCTGTTGATGCTTAAAACAGTTGTAAGTGTAGTTGGTGTGTTTTTGGCTTGTGGAATTATCTCTTGGGTGGTAGCAGATCTGTCAGGCAAACTTATAATGTTGTTGCGGTTTTATGGATATTCTGTAGGCCTCGTAGTGTCATATCTGAGAGAGGATGGTATGGGGTGCGGCTATTATGAGAGATGTAATAGACGGGCATGTGAATTGAACGCGATATTCCGCACGGCGATAAGTTTTTTATTCTATTTGGTAGGGTATATATTATTATTCCTACTCTTAATCAAAATACTGCCAATAGCTCCACTTCCGTTGCATATATATTACGCGATAAGTTATGGCTGCCAAACTGGGTGGCTAATAGATAGCGTTTTTAGAGTGCTGTACGAGAAGAGCGTTGCGCCAGTGATTGGTCGTTTTGATCGGATAGATGAGAATAGTGAAAGCGGTGAGAAGCTGGCAATTTTTGTACAGCCGAACGGAGACGAATATAGATTTGATTTGGAAGACTGGAAGAAAGAGGAATATCCTAATGAGAAATGCTATCATGTAATATTTTGCACTGAGAACTATTGGGGCTTTTTCCCATTGGGCCAATAGGGTAAGAAACTTACACGAAAGATGGCCCGGATTGTATATCCGGGCCTTTTGTGTTGAAGGTGCAATTGATTGACCGTTTTTAGTTCTGATTTTCTGAACTCTGATTCTGTGGCGACGTTGCGATATCTAATTTTTTCATTATGGTTAAATGATATCCGAGCGGCACGCTCATGATTAGTATGCTAGGAAAGTATGACCATAGCCATACGGGAAGGCGGCATAGCATGACTAACGCAAGCGAGATGCCCATCAGGGCTTTTTCATTTATGGCGCTGTAGAATCTGTTTGTCGCGACGCTTGTAGCTATCATGAGCATTAAAGCCAATGCCACCTTGGGGGATAAAGAATGCGGCAGGAGGTTATGTTCTAGCCTATCTGCGAGTAGTAATAATGCTCCGGCCCTAAAACCCGTTATTCCTTCGGTTCTCAGCGGGCTGAGGTGGGACTGGATTTTTTTAGTCAGGGTAATATCTGTGATACATGTAATGGTGATCATTACTACTACGAACACGATAACGAGAAAATCGAGTTGGTCGAGTGTTAGTGGCTCTATGAAAAATAAGCGCATAAAGAGTGTGCAGAAGCATACTCCGCCACCAAAGCACAACACGTTTACCAGTAGTCTGTAGATTATCATCTTTTTGCGCATTGTGGCCCTCCTTCGCTAGATAATCAAAATGTTACGGTGCAAAAATATTGTTGTATTATACTAGATTTTATTATTTTTGTCAATTATGGCCCCTGATCCGATTATCTGAACTAAAAGGCTCAAGCAAAATAAAAAGGCCCGAATTGCGTATCTGGGCCTTTTGCGTTGAAGGTGCGTTTTTGTCTAGCGGTGGCAGTTTTTAATGCCGGCTTCTTTTGCTTTTGCGTCTCAACATTCTGAGCTGGCGCCATCTTTTAGTCTTTTTTCGTTTATTCCTAACTCTGCTTTTTGGGGAGCTGTTTTTAAATGGTGCGACTGA
>DEVX01000024.1 GCA_002363515.1 Candidatus Saccharibacteria bacterium UBA3225
ATGTCGCGCGCCCAAAATAACCGCCCCGCCCCATACAATCCGCCGCGTTGTTGGGTTGGAGATAAAAACAAAGTATGCTATCCCGACGAAATAACGGCAGAGATGAGCGCGCGCTTAGTAGAGGCCGAGCATGGCCTAGCGGCTAACTCTTTGACCTGTTATCGTTGCGAATATGGCGACCACTGGCACTTGGCAAATAATAACACTAAAAATCGCCGCCAGCGTTAGACTTCCGCGTAGCCTTGTTTTTTGCATATTTGCTTTTAACTATATGAAGATGTCAAATATTTTTATACTAAATGCACCCTTTTATGTCCGTTTTTACAAATAATTAGCGACGAATAGTTAGAGTACAAATTTGCGCCGTTCTTCCAGGGGTCATCAGAAGCGCCTATCTGGCGATATTGTACAAAAATCTTGGACAACTTCGCATATGTGCAAAAACACAAGACGCGCGCCCACAATAAGACATCAAAAAATCGCCGGCCTACCGAATAGCAAAACCGGCGATTAGTGAACTATTTCTTAGCCTTTTTGGCGGCAGCTTTTTTAGCTGGCTTCTTGGCGTGTGGCTTATTAATTTCAACAAGCTTGTTCATAGTGCGGTCAACACGCATGCGATTGCGGATGCTGGCAGCAACGTCAGGATTCTTGAGTTGCTCGAGTGCCTTCGGGTCGTTCTTGTAGACGGCGCGCATTTCGACAACCTGCTGCGCGGCTTCTTCTTCTGAAACCTCGATGCCAAGCGCATCAGCGAGCTTTTGTACTACGATGCTACCAATAACACGCTTACGGGCTGTTTCGCGAAGCCCTTCTTCCCACTCCTCAAGCTTTTGCTTGGTTTGTTCGAGATATTGCTCAAGTTCTATACCGCGAGAGCGAAGATTGCGGAACATATCCTCCTTCATGCTCTCAAATTGCTCTTGAACGAGCGAAGCTGGCGCCTCGGTCTTCGAGTGGGAGACGATTTCGTTCAAAAGGCTGTCTTTGTATTTTTCATCAGCCTCATAGGTGGCACGAGATTTAAGATTCTTCATGATATCTTCGCGAAGCTCTTTGAGAGTCTCGAAAGCGCCAGATTTCTTTGCGAGATCATCGTCAATTGCTGGAACGTTAATCTCGGAAACTTGCTTTAAGAGAATCTCAAACACGGTCTTTGCGCCAGCAAGTTCTGTGCTAGCGTAATCTTTAGGGAAAGTAATGTCGAGATCGAATTTGTCGCCAACTTCATGGCCAACAATGCCGTCTTCGAAGCCAGGAATAAATTGTCCAGATCCGAGGCGAAGATGATAGTCCTTTGCGGACCCACCGTCGAAAGCTTTGCCATCTTTCTTACCCTTGAAATCAATAATGACTTCGTCGCCATTCTTGGCTGCGCGTTTTACAACTTTTGGCTCAGCATAACTTTCAGCAATACGGCGAAGGACATCCTCGACATCGTCGTCGGTAACTTCTGGCTCATCATAAATAACTTTGACGTTCTCATAATCACCAAGTTTGACGTCTGGCATAATGTCGGAAGTAATCGTTAGCTCTGCCATTTCACCAGGAACGTACTTCTTGACGTCTACGTGCGGGATAGAGATTGGAGTTAGGCCAGCCTCGGTATAAAGCTTCGGGATGGCTTGGCGAACAACAATATCAAGGGTTTGCGAAGCAAGATCGTTTGGATCGACGTGCTGTTCAACAATGTTTGCCGGAGCTTTGCCGTTGCGAAAGCCTGGTACTTTAATATTTCGAGCAAGACGCTCGAGAGCCTTCAGACGTGCAGGCTCAAAGTCTTTTTGATCGAACTCAACGGTAAATTCTACCGATGTACTGAGTTTTTTGCTGGTAGATTTCATAGGAGAAATTATAACATGAACAGATAGAGATTATAAAGCGTAACTATTTTATGGCACTAATGCCGCTATTATAATCTGTACGGAAATGTCGCAAAACATTGCGTGGCTCAACTTCTTGCTTTAGGCCTGGGTTCAAAATATCATACGGGTCAAAAATTTCTTTAATCTTGCCATAAATTGCTAGCGTATCCGCATCCTCGCTTGGCCGAGTAAACATAGCCAGGAAACGCCCCTCTGGAGCATCGCCACAAGGATAACCGTCGCAATGCTGAACGAGCTTCAGATATTTGCGCAAGAAGTCGATTAAGGCCTTACGCCCCTCAGAAGTCGCAGGCGAAAAACTCGGGCGAACCGTAAAAGTATTAAAATCGACTGAGCCATATATGGCCAGCTTCAGCTTTAGTTTCTCCGTCATTAGGCGCAAGCCTTGGAAGAACTCCGCTTGGCGCTCCTCCGGAATATACGCTCCGTCTACGAGTGGCAAGAAATAGTTTGGATTAGCATCGTTCAAGAACGCCAAAAGATTCTCATTTACGGCTATAAAATCGCGTGTATTTTTAATATCCTCTATCACTAATCTGTCGTTGCCAGATAAAGCTTTGCGAAGTTTGCGAAATTTACGGCGACGATCACGACGCGCATCATCTTTCGCATTTGCAACAATCAAAAGACCATCGTCTGGAACTTTTCGGTAAAGGCCACAAGCTTTCCCGGTGCTGCTTGCTTGATTAAAAATAGACGTATCATACACTTCTATATCGGTAAATTTGATTTTCTTTAAGATCTTGCAGATGCGTACAAAATCTTTGCCATCGCTACACGGGATTGCAAACCAGTCTGGGCTCTCAAATACCGGCTCGACACGCAAAATCACCTCCGTAATGATACCGAGAGTCCCCTCTGAACCACAGATTAATGGCAATATATTAAAGTTACGTTTCTCTCGTACAGATTTAATGCCAGCATAGCCCGAGCGATTTTGAGTCGTAAGCGCGATTTTTGCCACAGTCTCGGATTTTTTATCGAGAATCTCTTTTATTTGACGATAGATTTCGCCTTCTAAGTTTTTCTGTTCAAGCTTCTTCTTTAGACCCCAGCGACTGTAATTAGCTGTCTGAATTAGACTGCCATCGCTTAGGACAATTTCCGCTTCCTCAATAAAATCCGTAATCGTCTTCGGTTCGGTATTCACGCTTGCGGAAGCATTTTTCGCAATCAGACCGCCAATAGTTTCGTGCGGGTCGCCGCTGACTGGCAGGTCGAGACCGTGTACGCCAAGCGACTTTTTAAGTTCGCCCAGAGTTACGCCCGCCTGAACACGAATTAGCCGTTGGCGCACGTCAATTTCCTGAATATGATTGAGCCTCTCCGTAGAAATAATAAGACCGTTACCAATGCTAGAACCCGTCTTGCTGTAGCCAGCACCGCGCACTGTAATTGGCAGAGATATTTTTTTCGCAGCCAGCTGGTTAGAAAATCTGACGAGACGGCGAACATCGCGCGTATTAGCTGGAACCGCCACTATGCGCGGGTGAAACTTCAAAAGCGAACGGTCAGTAGAATACCGTTCCAAAACATTAGGCGCACTATAAACAACGCCATCGATATGCTGATTTAAATAAATCGCAATACGGTTCATAATCCACCCTTGATCATCACATTTTATTTTATCACATAAAAGCACGAGCTTGATATTTTTTAAAGAATGAAAAAGCTCCCCAAAATATGTATGGGGAGCCAACCTATGGACTATATAGCGCTAAACGCTGGTGGGTCGGCGGCGAAAACCGCCTTTTTCGAGCAGATCGCAGCCTTCGCATCCGTAAACGTAAAAGGCCATATCCATACCCGCGGAGCGTACCTCGAGGATGGCCCTCTGCTTATTGTCGTCTTCGACATACTTGATGCTCATTACGGGCGGGGATAAGTAGCAGATTCCATCCTTAAGCTTGACAGCATCTCCAAGGACGGTTCCGCTGATGCAGAAACCGCATCCACGCGCAGTTTCGTCGTCAGTAAAGAAGACCAGTTCGTCACCGATCTCTGCGTACTGGACGAAATTCCGCATACGCCTCGCAAAAGCCTCATTGTCCAGCTTGCTAGGCTGGTTCTCGCTTGCGGGGCAAATAGTCCAAAGTCGCATATAAAGTTCGTCAGATGCCATACTCTAATCCCCCTTTCATTGGATAGCATGCAACTTTAATATTATATCATACTAGCTGTGTTTTTGCAAGTGCCATTGATGTTTTTGCACTCTTCTGTTAAAATAGTTCTTGTAAACCGCTATGTTTCGTTACCTGTGCGCGAGTGGTGAAATTGGTATACACGTATGCCTTAGGAGCATATGCCTTCGGGCGTGCTGGTTCAAGTCCAGTCTCGCGCACCATACAAAGACGTCAGTATGGAGACATAGTGACGTGAAGAAAGCCCCCGATTTCTCGGGGGTTTTCTTTATATCTGCACCAATTTTGTTTTAATGAGTCGTTCTGGAGCGCCAGAAATCTGAGATTTTCTGGCGATGACTGGGGCGGCTCATTTTTGATGCACCAATTTTGCCCGACGAACGGTCAGGCGACCGGACATCGAAAACGCGAAAAATTGGTGCATTATTTCTTTTCAATATCATTAACAAAGAACGATAATAGCTTTCCTTTTTTCAATTTTCTCACTCCTAAATCATTTCTCATGCAGTTAAGAATCTCTTCGAGTTTATATAGCATTTCTTTCGGTTCGGTATTAGACATCCCCGTCATACGGAAGCTAATCCATTTGTCAGCAACTTCCGATGACCCCCATAGCGTGATTTGCTCGGAAAACTGCCGAATGTCGCTTATCATCTGCTCATTGGTATATTTTTTGTCATCTTTTGCCTTATCCATGACTTTGTAGACCATCGATACAAAATCACAATAAGATTTTTCTCTTCTCTCTATAAGATACTTCTGTCTTTCAAAATGCCTCTCAAGTATCTTTCCGACGATCGTACTGATTATAACTACGGCAATGGATACTGTGCCAGATATCAGCGCGACTACGATAACTGCATCCACATTGGACGCAAAATCCCCAATCCATGTAAAGAACTCGCCAAGCTTTACAACAATAAACTGAACGATAAGGCACGACACATAAACCAGGACGGCAAGAATCGCAAGCCCTATCATAAAGTTTATTTTCGGATGCTTTTCAGAAAAACTTGACTTGGTCTTATTATTTACTCTGCTCATCCGAAAGCTCTTTGTATTTTTTCATTAACTCGCCAACGCACTCTGACTCCGAAAAGACTTTCCCTAAGAACCCATAAGCTTCCATTACTGCCTTGTCATTTAGCAAGTGAGCCTTCCTTAGCTCCGGAGGCATGCAAGTGTCATCGTAAAGATCGGCTAGTGACGAATCTGGATGTTTAGCCCTCGCGTCAAGTATTGCTTTCGCCGTCTGCTCAATCCTTTTCTTCTGGGCGTCTGTTACATTTGGCCAAACAAAGTTGTTGTAAACTATGTCGCTCGAGTATCTATATCTGCTCTCAAGACGGCCGCATACTACGCGCATCCATGCCATATGGACATTAGATTCCAAAACACCAAAGTGATAGAGATTAGCATTCGGTATTATCGAAACGCTGTTGCCCGGAATACAATAATCGTCCAAGAAGCCAAACGGAATATATTTTCTAGACTCTCCGGTATGTAATGGCAAGACAATATAATCTCCACCTTTATATTTAGCGCATGGCCTCATTTGGGTAGGGATATCTCGTAGCTTATATGCATCACCGGTCTTAACCTGAGCATATCGCCACTCTCGACATAATTGAACTCGGTTTTTTATTTCTGGAATCCTATTTATTAGATTTGGCGATACGCCTACGAGCCAAAGGCACCATCTTTTAACACCGTGTATATATTCCTTAGCAGTAATAAATGGTCTAACCAAAGAAATCGACTCTGGGTAATTCAAAAGTAGCTGTTCTTTCTGCTCATTTGACATTATTAGGTATCCGTTGTCTGTCGGTTGATATCCCTTTATAACAATAGGCACGTCAAAAAGTGGCCGACTTCGTCTTTCTATAAAAATATTATCCGACTCTATAAGATAGCCATTTATGTTTTTGACGGCCTTCTTCCCCTTTGCGCTAAACAAATATTTTTGTCTTTTCTCATCTCTGGAAAAACCCACAATGATAACATGTACATGCGCCATTAAATTAGCTTCGCTATCCCACCTAAAGGTCGTATGCGCAAAGTTTATCGTTATCCCCGAATCGAACAGTGGCTTCCATAGCGGATATACTTGCAGTCCTTGGCATATCGAATTCGTTGAGACGAAGGCGCAGTACACTTTATGATCCGCAATATAGTCAGCGGCTTTTTTATACCAACATGCAACATAGTCCAGTTCCCCGCCTTTATCTCCAAAGATATTCACTCTGTCCTGTCTCTGCTCGTCGGTCATCTTATAGACGAATGGGGGATTCCCCATTATATAATTCAACTTGTTTGATGGGATAATCTCATTCCAGTCCACCCTTAACGCATTCCCCTCTACGATATGCGTATATGTCTTTAGTGGTAGGAAATCCAAACTCTGGTGCATAATCTGCTCGGTTTTTTGCATCATCTGAGATTCAGCTATCCAGAGCGCGGTTTTTGCTACGGTCACGGCAAAATCATTAATTTCAATGCCATAGAACTGATCGATATGCACCTTTATCGGATTCATGAAGCCCAAAGTCGATTGACCATTCTGCATAGCTTCAATAGCTTCATTCTCTAGGCGACGCAAAGATAAATACGTTTCCGTAAGAAAGTTCCCAGAGCCACAAGCTGGATCAAGAAATGTTAAGCCGGCAAGTTTGTCTCGAAAAGCTTCAAGCTTCTGGTTCCGAGTCGAGATAGTCTTAATGTTCTTTATCGCCTCAAACTCATCACATAGCTCATCATAGAATAGAGGATCGATAACCTTATGAATATTCTCAATGCTCGTATAATGCATACCGCCTTTTCGACGAGTTTCTGGGTTCAACGTGGATTCAAAAACCGCGCCGAAGATTGTTGGGCTAATTTCACTCCAGTTAAAATCATCAGAAGCTTTAGCCAGGATAAGATTCCGTATCTCTTCTGTGAACTGGGGGATTTCGATATCCTCTCCATCAAATAAACCGCCATTTACGTATGGGAATGCAGCAAGATCGTCTTGTAAGTACTTATCGCGATCTTCTTCTTTTTGGTTAAGTACATTGAATAGATCCCTGATTGCATTGCGGCAATCACGCGCCTCGAAGTGCGCCAAGTAATCATGGAATGCGTTCTTTCTACCAAACAGGCCAGCATCCTCAGCATATAGGCAGAATACTAGGCGGACACATAGTTTATTAAGGCTTTTTAAGCTGTCTGGATTATCTGGCTCGACATATTGTTCACGAAGCGCGTTGTAGATTTCACCAACAATCTCGCCCGCCTTAATGGAAAGCTCCATCTCTTTCTTAATATGGGCATTTCCAGTATCTACAATAAATTGCAGGCGATAATATTCTTTAGGTAAATCCTTTACTGCTATCTTTTCCGGATCGGAATGGGGGCGATTTTCGTCGTAGATCCATATTTCTTGGAAATTTGATACGATGATATATCTTGGCCTATCATCGCGAGGCATATTATTCGCATAACGGCGAGCTTGTTGGTCTGGGCGCAACCATGCACCATCTGATTGCTGTTCAGCCTTAGCTAGATTAACATTCTTACTTTTTTGTTCTATAAGAATCTTTGTTTTAGCTATATATCCGTCTGCGTTCTTAACGCTATTCTCGAAACGGACATCATATTGATAATCGATGAAGTCGGAGACGTTTTCGACACCCAAAACATCATGCAGTAGTTCATTCCAAAACTTCTGATCTTCCTGTTTCTCGCGGCCACGATCTTTCCATCTTTCATAAAATGCTTTTGCCGCCTCTTTCTGTTCGGATACAGAAAGCGTCCTTATGGTGCTATTTATAACGCCTCCTTTGTTAATAACAGTTTAATTATATCAGATGCAAGGCCGCCGATACTGAGATGTACTTTGTAAATGCTTGCTATAATATCTTTATGGATGGAAATCTTATAACCTGGACTATTATCGTCGCCATACTCGGCGGAATCTATACTTTCGTTAACCTAAAATTCTCAGGCAAATCTGGCGAGAGTGGAGACATTAAGAAATCAAGTTACAGATACTATGCGAAGAGCTACACTATGACGCAGCGTGAGAGAGAGTTCTTTAAGACGTTGAATGAAGTGCTTGGCTCGAAATGGTACGTAGTGCCACAAGTGCATTTATCTGCATTACTAAATCACAAGGTTAAGGGCCAGAATTGGAAAGGCGCTTTCCAGCATATCAATGGCAAATCCGTAGATTTTGTCTTACTCAGCAAAGAAACCACAAAACCGATTTGCGCTATAGAATTAGACGATTCATCACATGACCGAGCCGACCGTTCTGCCCGCGATGATGAAGTTGAGCGCATATTCAAGCAAGCGAATATCCCACTCGCCAGATTCCGAAAAACTGAGAATCTGAGCAAGCAGGATATTGTAAACACTATTGCGCTAGCTATTAAAACCTCAGAATAAGGATACGAATATGATTGCCGAAGAGCCGTATTTCATGAAGAACAAGAAATGGTATTACCACGACAAAATAGAGTGGAAGTATAAGCTGACCGAAGAAGGTAAAAAGATTCCAGAAGTAGTCAAGAGCTATGAAGAATATTACAGAGATGAAATTAATGGCGAAAAGGTAGATTTTTAATCCTTGCTGCTATTTTAATTCTATTATTATCTCTTCCCTATTCTTCAGTTCGAAGCAGATGACATTATCCTCATTTACTACGACGCGTCCTGCTGTATCATTCCAGACTGCTAGTACGAAAGTTGCTTCTTCTGTGCAAAATTCGATCGCTTTCATAAATCGGCGAAGTTTTTCGCGCATGGCGATGGAATGAGGGCACGATTTTGCGGGGATTTTTTATATTTTCTGAGATTTTTTGATATAATGTTAAGGTTAGAAACAGTCTTTTATACAGATAAAAAACGACGTAAACATACAGCGAGAATTTCTTCCTGATATTACTGTAACACAAAAAGAAGCTCCTGCGGTAGGTACCTTCGGCGCCGTGCAAGAACTTCGATATTTTTATTTTATTATACGAGGCTAGATATGTCAATTATCTGCCCTTGCTTCGAGATCATGATAAGTTTCTTTATCTGTTTCCTAATTCTGACTTGATTGATTAAGAAACGACGAGTATTGTCGTCGCGTACGTTCTTCATTCTTGATGTGTCGATAATTATATTACTAGATTGTTTCAACGCTTTCTTTAGGACATGCTCGAGCGTATTAGAATTAGCAGACTTTGGAGACTTAATTTCATAAGCTGCATCGTCCAACAGAATATCTGCAGTCTTCATATTTGTTTTCGGCAAAAACTCTACAGCATGGCCGGCTAGTGCCAAAATGTTAGCGACACGAAGCTCGTGTGGCCAAGGTCGAACACCACCAGGAATTAAGACTTTACCTCTCTGATTTTTTGCCATGACGACATTATACTATCCGAAATTAATACGAGTAAAGCTCGCACGGCTTGATATTTTTAGGGAAACGATTAGCACACTTAGGCGTGCACGTTTTATCTGCGACTCCACGCTGACGTCGAGAGACAAAGAAAGCCCCCGATTTATCGGAGGTTTTCTTCATGTCTGCACCAATTTTGAATTTATGAGTCGCTCTGGAGCACCAGGAATCTGAGTTTTTCTTGCAACGACTGGAGTGACTCATTTTTTGATGCACCAATTTTGCCCGACGAACGGTCAGGCGACCGGACATCGAAAATGCGAAAAATTGGCGCATTATTTCTTACCCGTTCCTGAAACTTAAGCATCTGACTCTGATACAATATAGATATGTCGACGGAACTATTTAAAAACATTCCAACTAAAGTGAATGAATTACTTATTAATGTAGAAAATGGCCGCATAGGCTTACCAGATCTCCAGCGACCATTCGAATGGAACGACTCTCAAGTTAGGGATTTACTAGACTCCATGATGAGAGGTTATCCGATTGGTTTCATTATGCTCTGGTCTTCGCCAGATAAATACGAAAACGTTGGATACATAGGCGAAAACGATAAAACCTACGACACCCCAGAAGATTTGGTAATTGATGGACAGCAGCGCCTTACTGCACTACTCGCCGCAATGCATGGAATTATTGTCCGAGATAAAAACTATAAAGAGCGAAGAATCCGTATTTCCTATAACCCACTAACAAAGGAGTTCGCCGTTTGGTCTCAAGCTTACGAGAAAAGTCCCGAGTGGATTAGCGCAGTTAGCGATGTATTCATCGCAGATATAGAACACAAAATTCCAGAATTCCGTCGAAACTTTATTTCTAGCTATAATGAAGGTCGCGCAAAGAATAATTTGCCCGAGTTGTCCGGTGAGGAAGAATATCAGATTGAGCAAAATATCAACGATTTGCTAAATCTGAAAGAATATTCACTACCGGAAATCAAAATCTTCGACAATGCCAGCGAAGAGGATGTCGCAGACATCTTCGTGAGGGTCAACTCGGGTGGCAAGAAGCTCACCGAAAAGAACTTCATCGAGACGTTACTTGCAGTCTACGACAATGATATCTACGAGAAGATTGAGGCTTTCTGTTCTGATTCCAGAATCCCAGCCAAGAATACTTCATACAATAACATTATCGAGGTTGACCCAGTACACCTAATTCGTGTTGCGGTCGGCGTTGGTTTCCGTCGTGCAAGACTACGCTATGCATACATGCTTTTACGCGGCAAAGACTTAAAGACCGGCAACACAAACAAAGAAACGCAAGAAGAAAACCTACGCAAGTTCAAGGATGCGCTAGATAAAGCCACGAATCTAAATGATTGGCATGCGTTCTTAAATATGTTTGCTCAGGCCGGATATTTAAACAAAAACTTTGTCGTATCATCAAACGCCGTCGTATTCAGTTATGTTCTTTATCTAATCGGTAAGTACGACTATGGTGTATTATCCTCTGAGCTACAACGCATCATTCCGCGGTGGATATTTATGTCTACTATCACCTCCTTCTATTCTGGCTCCACTGAGTCTGAGGTAGAAAAGCAATTTGCAGACATGCGAAACATCGTCACAAAAGAGGACTTTGTGACATATCTTGATGAAACAATAACCTCGGCAATGACGGAAGACTTCTTCAATATTTCACTACCGCAACGAATGACGACATCGGCTGCAGTTTCTCCAGAATGGAATGGTTACATTGCGGCGATAAATGTATTAGGAAAGCCTATGTTCCTAAGTACAGTGCCAATGGCCAATTATTTAATCCCCGGTGCTAGCGGCACGAAGAACCCGATCGACAAACATCATATCTTTCCAAAGAAGTATCTCGAAGAAATTGGTTACGATAATGACCGTGACAGGAACCAAATCGCCAACTTTACCTACATAGACTATCAGACGAATATCGAAATTAGTGATGATCCGCCTGCAGAATATGTGGATAGGTATCGTCAGCGACTCGGCGAAGATAGATATAAAGAGACGTGTTTCGAGAATGCGTTGCCGCTGGATTTTGAGAAGATGAACTATGAAGAATTCCTAGCTAAGCGACGAGTTCTTATGGCGCAGAAAGTCCGCGAGGCCTACATAGAGTTATCTAAATAGTCGTATATACGTACGTATTGACTTTTTAATATGTTTATGCTATAATTAAGTTATAGCTACCTAGTAAGTAGTTAAGAGCATTCAAAGAGTCATGTTTTATAAGTTCTAGTTAATACCTCTATGGTTCGAGCTAGCGTCTGACTTCTATAAACTTCGTATAGTAGTCAAACGCTGGCCCGAATTTCTGATGGGCCGCGAGAAACTATTCTGAGCCCAAGGAGGTTATTATGAAAAGAAGATTTGAAGAAATCAATATCACGCATGAGGATTGGTTACACGTCTATGGGCGTTACAAATCTGACGGCACCGATCACGAGGCTGGCGATCTTGTCATGCTGCCGAAGAACGTGCTCGCTCGGATCCTCGACTGGATTGATGACATGGTCGTGACCCACAACGGAGCTTTCTACGGAGCAATTACGGCATTCTGCCTGATCGGCGTGATCGTATTCGGAAAGCTTTTTTTCGAGCTGGACCCCTGGACATGGGGCGTGAGCGGCGACGTCATCTTTGTTGCCATAGTCACTGCGGTATACGTAATCCTGGCTGCCCTGTTTGCATACTGGTGGATCAGCGAGTCAATTATTCCGTGGGCGCAGCTGAAAGCCTACGAGGCTAAAAGCAAGGCATGAACACTTGCTCCTGACGGAGCGTCTTCAATAACATGACCCAACCACCCCCCCCCGGAAGAAAGGTTTGCTAACTAGCGATACCCGCCCCTTCCGGGGCTTTTTCATGCAAAAATTAATTACTAAAAATAGCATTAGCTACTGGTGGCTCGGGCGCTTTTGGCGACGCAGTAGGCGTAACCGGCGTTAGTGGGATAAAATTAGGATCATTCAAGAAAGGGTTTTCTTGGGGGCTTGCTGTTGACGGAGTCATCTGAATTGTTTCCGTATGGTCATCAATCTCGCCGCTCGCTGCTTGATTGGTTACTAATTGCTGAGATACAGGCGCAGCCTGAGGTGTAGGATTATTTATTGGTTCTGCTGGGACGATAGGTTCCGAAGGAGCAATAGGCTCGACGGACTCGTCTCCCGTTGCTATGCCGCCCCCATCGGGCGAATACATGAGTGGCGGAAGAGCGTCTTCCGAAGGTTGCTCGATAACCGCGTCGGCAGGAATAGACAACTCAATCGCATCAGCGGTCAAAGTAATTGCGCCTTGGTCGCTTTCTACATTAACGCTACCGCCATCATCAATCTGGACGTTCTTAATCCAAAAGCCAAGTGGTATATCAATAGTCATGCTGATATTGGAAATGCGCGAGAAGGTCAAGTACCAAATTCTACCGCTATTTTCGTGCGGCCAATCTTCGCCATCAATCACCTCCTCAATCGAAAATGCCAAACCAGAGCTATCGAATTGCAAATTCCCCAATGCGAAGCCACTAAATCCCCCCACTGTCTCCACGTACTGCCTGATTTCTTCTATATCGGTTACGATTTGGTATCCATCCTGCTCCATAATATTCCCTTACTAATAATATTTTAACATAAGCATTTTAGAAACTTCGCGAAGAGCCGCCGCCGCCTGAGCGACCGCCACCACCAGAGTGTCCGCCGC
>DEVX01000071.1:0-19567 GCA_002363515.1 Candidatus Saccharibacteria bacterium UBA3225
TATACTGCAGTAGTTAGCGTACGCAATAACAATGATCTTACTGGCTTCGTTGCTAGCCTATACATTAAGGACTCTGGCGGCAACAAGCTTACGAATTTCTCTGGTACTAATTCCGAGTTCACTTTTGCAAGCACTCCAGCCTATACGAATATTCAGGTATCTCACAATGTATCTGGTAACGCGGCAGACCCAGGCGTGTGTTTTGATTATACTATTTCGTTTAGTACCTCTGATAGTTATACATTAACTACCGATTCTACTTGTAGTAATCCTACAACGGTAACTAGCGGAAACACCATTAAGCTTAAAGCAGGCGACACTATTACTATTGGTGCAAATGGTACCAAGTCTGAGATTCCAGTTGGCACCACTTATACGATCGCTAAGTCTGGCACTGACGAATATACAACTACCATCGATGGAACTGAACAAACCAGCACTGGCACCAAGACTATGGTGGCTACTAACGCTCCAACATACAATACCGCGAACAAGACTACTATAGACGAAAAGCTTAACTCCGCCGTCGATACGGGCGCAACTATGAATATAGCTATCTATATTCTCTTGGCTCTCGCTGGTGCCGCAGGTGTTTATTATGTAGCTCGCAAAAAGCTCGCTAATAAGGCTTAATTAGGCCGTAGCTAGGAAAAATAAAAATATGAAAAACAGCAACAAGGTTAGGAGTACTTGGGTACTCCTAGCCTTGAAGGCGTTTGCTATTATTGTCATACTATGGCTTAGCTTTGGTGTATTCGTAGGGTTGCGCAGAATATCTGACGTTTCTATGAATGGACGAATTAACGATGGTGACTTCATACTCTTTAATCGGATAGGCAAGAATCATAGTGTTGGTGATGTTGTCATTTATTCTTACGATGGACGCGAATTGATGTCCGAGATAATCGGAGAAGAAGATGATCTTATTACGCTAAATGATGACGGATACTTATTGGTTAACGGTGTTATTGTTTCGAATGCGCCAGTTTATGACAGTACACTTGACGAAGCTAACCCCTTTGGTGACGGTTTTCGCGTTCCGGCGGATAGCTTTTTCGTTTTAAACTCCAATTATGAAGATATGAAAGATTCTCGAACTTTTGGAGCTGTTAAGGAATCTGATATTAAGGGAAGTGTAATCGCTTTGCTTTTGCGTACGCGGAGTTTTTAGACATGAAGGGACAAAGTGAAAACAAAATCGTTGTCGTCCAAAATATTATAGATAGGGTGTTCAATATTATCCTATTATCGGTATCGATATTATTTTTGTGCGTTGGAATTTATGCACTTATTGATAATCATTTAGTTGTGAAAGAAGCAGATATTCCAGATAGTCTAAAAAAGTTGGCTATGGCTGATCGAGCCTACCCAGATATACGGGAGTTGCAAAGAACTAATGAGGATATAGTTGCGTGGTTAACGCTAGATGATACTCCGATAGATTATCCAATTACACAGTCTAAAGATAATGCAAAGTATCTAACGGTGGATTATAAAGGTGAACATTCGATTGCTGGCAACCCGTTCGTGGACCATCGGAATGATTTCCTAAACGATAATTATACGGTTATTTATGGCCATCGTATGAATCGTAATAAGATGTTTGGTTCTTTGGTGGAATATACAGATAGTTCTTATTTGCAGAAACACCGTCGGGGCACTATAACTACCACAAAAGGTACATTTGAGCTTGAGGTGTTATCTTATTCGGTAGAGGATGTAACTAAGACAAAAATCTATGATTTGGCAAGTATTCGAAATGGTAAAAATAAAGAAATTATTAAGTCTATTATTGAAGGTGGCAGCACGATAAACGGTAGCTATCCAGCCGAGAGATTGCAATCCGATGAAGTAAATAGCTGGCAATTGATACTTCTATCTACTTGTGATAAAGATTCGCGCCATTACCGCGATGTATTGCTGTTGAGGGTTGGTGAAGAATTGTAGCCGAATGCTCTGGCTTTGACTTGCCAAACAGGGGTGGCATATGTTATAATTTGCTCAATATTAGCTCAGCAAGAGGCTATTTTTAAAAAATAATGCGCTCTTGCTTTAACCAAAGGAGTGTTCTATGCGAGAATACGAATTAACCGTGCTCATTCATCCTGATTTAGAGATGAATCTTGAGCCGGCAACCGACAAGGTCAAGGCTTTGATTGAGGCCAACGGTGGTAAGATTACCAAAGAGGCCAATGAGGGCAAGAAAAGACTTGCTTATCAGATTAAGGGTCAAGATTTTGCGGTTTATTACTATTACGAATTGGAACTTCCGGCAGCTGCTCCAGCAAAAATTTCTTCGGTACTCAATATTACCGATGAAACGATTCGCTATCTGCTAGTTGCGAAGGATCCACGTCGTGAAAAGATGTTGGCAAAACGCCAAGAACGCAAAGTTCAAGAAGAACCAAAAGAGGAGGAATAACATATGGCGCGGGGATTTAGCAAAGCAATCATTGTAGGTAACATGACGCGTGATCCAGAATTACGCTCAACGCCAAGTGGGGCTCAAGTTTGTAGCTTTACAGTGGCGGTAAATCGCAATTATAAAGACGGCTCGGGAGATAATAAGGAGCAAGTTTCTTTCTTAGATTGCTCGGCTTGGGGGAGGTCCGGTGAAATTATCGCGCAATATGCAAAGAAGGGTAGCGGAATTTTGGTTTCTGGCCGTATCGAGCAGCGTAGCTGGGAAGATAAGGAAGGCCAAAAGCGCTCTCGGGTTGAGATCGTCGTTGAAGATTTTAACTTTATCGGCGGAGGCAATGGCGATGGCGGAAGTTATTCTGGCGGAAACAAAGGAAGCGCAAATAATAGCGCTACGGATGTCGCGCCGGATGATATTTCCGATGAACCTATCGACCTGAGTGAGATTCCATTTTAATAGATAAGAAAGGTAAAAAGATGAAGAGATACAAGAATGATCCAAATATGTATTTCGATTATCGCGATGTAAAAACTTTACAACGCTATGTCGATGCATATGGCCGCATTGAGCCAATTTCAAAGACTGGTCTATCTGCAAAACAGCAACGTCAACTTGCCGTAGCCGTTAAGCGTGCTCGCCATTTAGCATTAATGCCATTTGTTGCTAGCGCGTAGTTCTGGGGGTTCTTAAGCATGTATGGACCAACGGATTTAAAGAAAAACACCCTGATAACTTTGGATGGTCAGCCATATAAAGTGGTGGAATATTCTCAAAAAGTAATGGGGCGTGGTGGCAGTATTGTGAATGTGAAGGTTAAGAACCTAATTACGGGCGCATTATTGCCAAAAACCTTCAAAGGTCAGGAAAAAATTGAGCCAGCAGAGGTTGCGAACCAAACGGTGCAGTACCTCTACAATGATGGCGAGAAATTCTATTTCATGAATCCTGAAACCTTTAACCAGTATGAGCTTACCGCTGATATGGTTGGTGATGCGAAGGATTTTATGAAAGAAGGCGAAAATTTCGATATTCAATTTTACAACGATAGTCCGATTAACTTAGTATTGCCAAAGAATGTGTGGTTAGAGGTTACTTATACTGAGAGCGTGGTTAAGGGTGACACGACATCTTCTGTACAGAAGGACGCGAAACTTGAAACTGGTGTCGAGGTAAAAGTTCCAGCTTTCATTAAGACTGGCGATGTAATATCTGTCGATACGGAGACTTACGCTTATCGTGAGCGCCAAAAATAGGATCGCGGAAAAAGACAGTAGAGCGGGGAGTGGCTCTGCTGTTTTTGATGTGTCTAAATGGCCGGTATTGGTTATAGTAGGACCTACTGCGAGTGGAAAAACTGGTTTAGCAATCGATTTGGCACTGACGCTTTCGGAACGAGGTATTTGTGACTGTGAAATAGTTTCGGCAGATTCACGCGCGATATATAAAGGAATGGATATTGGCACGGCGAAGCCTATGCTGACGGAGATGAAAGGTGTGCCACATTGGGGCATTGACTTGGTAGAACCAAATGATCGATTTACGGTTGTTGACTTTTGTAATTATGCACTCAAGAAAATCAAAGATATACGTAGGAGAGGGCATCTGCCGATAGTTGTGGGCGGCACAGGACTGTATGTGGATGCGCTAGTCTACGATTACCATTTTAATGATGTTGTGAAAAATAATTATTCAGACAGACAAGAGATGAGTTCGGATTATGTAGTATTTGGTATCGATTGGCCGCGCGAGGAATTACGGAAACGGTTGCTGATTAGGTCGAATAAATTATTTGCTCAGCCGATTGAGGAAGAGACTCTGACGCTAGTAGAGCAATACGGCTGGGATAGCCAAGCAATGAAGTCGGATATTTATCCAATTTGTTGGGAAATGATGCGTGGAAATATTGATCGCGAGGAGGCGATACGGCTAAATGAGATAGATGATTGGCATTTGGCAAAAAGACAATTAACATGGTTTAAGAGAAATAAGAATATTGTTTGGATAGAGCTGAATGGCGCTGTTGAGCGTATAATTAATTTTTACTTGTCTAGATAAATTCTAATTCTTTTGTTAATATAGTTATAGGATGAGCAAAGAAAACGCAGTGCCATTAGAAAAATTGTTTGGTTCAAAAACCAGGGCTAAATTGTTGGGTTTGTTCTTCGAGAATCCAGAAAAGTCGTATTATGTGCGAGAGATTACTCGCGTAATAGAAGAGCAGATAAATTCTGTGAGGCGTGAGCTTACAAACTTAAATGCGTTAGGGCTTGTAAAAATTGAGAACTATGAGAATAAAGTTTATTATTCAGCAAATATGAAACATCCATTCGCTCGTCCGATGTCAGAAATATTCTCACGAAAAATTGATTCAAAGCAAGACATTGAGGCACATAAGCCGACTTGGGCAGATTATGTACGTCCAGTGGAAAATCTAATACATGGCCTAATTGTAACAAATCGTCTGCCTGGTCAAGAGGGGCTGGACTTGTTGATTATCGGCGATGATTACCAGCGAAAGTTGACGCGATGGGCGGAAGTAGTGGAGAAGCGCCAGGGCAAGCCGCTTAATTATGCCATCATGAGCCGCGAGGACTATTTATATCGTAAAAGCGTGCGTGATAGATTTATAGCAGATGTGTGGTCGCTTCGAATTAGTGAAACTTATGATCCAGAAAGAATTCTGTAAAAAGTAGAAGAGGAGTAGGAAATGTTTGAAATTGAATTGAAAAATTCTGACGAAATGACGATAAAAGCTAAGGAAAGAGTCGTAAATATTAATGTCGCACAATCGACAATTAATGCCGATTTGAAGGTTGGCACAATTAGGGGTTCTGGGGAATTTGAGATTGGCGATATTGCAATTGTTGGCACTAGCCTAAAAGAGGGCGGTATTATGTACCGTATTGATGTGGATGGCATTAAAATTGGTATTGTAGGAAATACTGCTAAAACCGATGACCTTGATAATCTTGGTCCAGTGGATATTCTAGGGACTAGTAACCCTAAGACTGTTTCAATTGTTGAACCAAAGATTGTAATTCCGATGGGTAATATGGATTTTGCAGAGATAAAAGCATCCGTAAAGACAGAGAAGAAGCTAAAGATTAAGAATGCCAATTCGTTGCCGGCCGTAATGGAAGTATGGAAGCTAGATTAGACCCCTTGCGAAAAAGCCAATTATAAGATATAATAGAGCAAGTTTTTAATAATAAGAAGAGATAATAGATATGGCAGTATGTGAAATTACCGGCAAAGGCAAGATGTATGGCCACAACGTAAGCTTTTCGCAGCACAAGACTCGTAAAGTTTTTGAGCCAAATATCCAGAAGCGTACCTTTATTATTGATGGCCGCAAGGTTAGAATGAAAGTTGCAGCTTCAACGCTTCGTACGCTTCGTAAGAAGGGTTTGATTAAGTAGATTTGCCTTTTAGATAAAAGAGACGGACTCTGGTTATTAGGGTCCATCTTTTTTTGTGCGAGATGTGAGACTCTAAGTATATATGGTATAATGATTGAATGAGTGATGACATAACTCACACCTTGGGGTATGTATTTGCGGTATTTATTATTACTTTATTTTCGATGATTTTACATGAGTTAATGCATGGCGTTGTTGCGCTAAGGCTCGGTGATGATACGGCGAAATATAGTGGTCGATTATCTTTAAACCCACTAAAGCATATCGACCCAGTTATGACGATTGTGGTGCCTATACTGCTCGCATTGATGGGTGGGCCGATTTTTGGTGGTGCAAAGCCAGTTCCAATTAATAAATACAAGCTAAAATATCGTGAGTGGGGGTTTGCCCTGGTAGCGATAGCGGGGCCATTGACGAACTTCATATTGGCGCTAGCGTTTTTCTTGATTGGATATTGGACGGGGGCATTTCAGATTCAAAATGGGGGAGTATATTATTCTGCGGATAGTTTTTGGAGTATGTTTGCGATGCTGGGGGTGAGTATTAATCTGGGCTTTATGCTGTTTAATATTATCCCAATTCCGCCATTAGATGGATCGCGAGTGCTATATGCGATTGCGCCAGAGGGGGGGATTCGGACATTTATGGAACAAATCGAGAGATATGGCTTATTTGTAGTGTATTTCTGTTTGCTATTCTTTGGTACGGCACTCAGTTTTTATATGAGTGGCGCAATGAATGCTATTTTACGTTTCTTTACAATGTTAGTTGGTGGAGCGTAGTTTCTCCTTGGCGTGTTTTTGACGGGGGGAGGTTGACGTGATAGAATAAAAGTAGCCCAAGTTGCGCATGATTTTCCTGAATAATCATGTTTTAGGGAATTCGACATATTAAACCCGTGGGTTTAGTGTGAGAGAGTTTACCCACCGTGTTCTTATCACGGGAAAACGATGCAACTTGGGTTTTTTGGTGGTTTATTTAATTTGCAAGCCGCCGCCATGCGCTCCTTGTCGAAGAGTGTGGCTATGTCTGATTATTTCGAACATTATTTTTACTACAGAGCAGGAGTCAAATGACGGGGTTTGCGATTCTGTATTTGTTAATTTTATAATTTTTAAGTCCAAAAAAATTGGACATTGCCGTATGGTCGAAAAAGACGCGATGAGAGCCATAAGAGGGGCGGAAATATTAAATGCTTGTGGTAAAATGGTAATATATGAAGCAGCGTATTCGGGTGACGGCGATATGCAAAAAAGACGACGAGGTCTTGCTTTTGAAGCGGGCTGGGGGAAGAATTGATGGCGGAACGCCGCATTTTGAGCTGCCACAGGGGAAAATTATCTTTGGCGAGCAGCCAGAAGAAGCTATGACGCGGGTGATTTATGAGAACTTGGGCGCGCAAGCCGCGAGCGTGCAATTGGTTGATGCGGTAACTTTTACTAACTTGGAGGGGGCGTCCGAATTGGGGAATCTTTATATCGTATATGAGATAAAAATTGCGAGCGGCTCAGTAAAAATTACGAACGAACGATATTCGGCTTATAAGTGGATAAAAGTATCGGAGATGGGCTCATTTGCGCTTGAAGAGGCGTCATTGATGGTATTGCAGATTACGGCCACAAAGGCAGGGGTGCCAGCGTCGCGAATTATACAATCGGGTGAAAACGCACAAGTGCTGCCGGCTAGCGATTTTGCGACTATCTATACCGATGGTGGCTCACGAGGAAACCCGGGGCCAAGCGGTTTGGGCTATTATATTATCGGCCCGGATGGCAAAGAACTAAAAAGGGGTGGCGAGTTTTTGGGCTTTTCCAGCTCGCGCTTAGCGGAATATTATGGCTTGAAAGAAGGGCTAGAGCAGGCAATCGAGTTAGGTTTGAAGAAGGTACATTTTAAGAGCGACAGCTTAATGATGGTGAACCAGATGAATGGCGTTTATAAGGTGAAGAATCAGGATTTGTTGCAAGTGCACGCAGATGTTTTGAAGTTACTGGAGAATCTCGAAGCTTACAGTTTTACGCATGTGCCGAGAAGTATGAATGTAGAGGCTGATGCGGAAGTAAATAAGGTCATCGACGCAAATGTGCGCCGGGGAGCTTATTAATAGATAACATTTGAAAAAGTTGTCAAGGTTTGATATAATTAACGACAAGCTCGTTGACGTAGTCGCTGGCCTTTTGGCGAGAGGAAAGTCCGGGCAGCATAGGACACGGTAGTTGCTAACGGCAACCGCACGCAAGTGTAGGAAAAGTGCCACAGAAACTATACCGCTTCAGTTGTTTAACTGTTGTAAGGGTGAAAAGAGTGGGGTAAGAGCCCACAGACCTTGGTGGTGACATCGGGGTGGGGTAAACTCTACCGGCTGCAAGGAGACCTAGATACCGTGGTCCGCGGATGGTCGCTCACCGCTAGATCCCGTGAGCAATTGCGGGGCTAGATAGATGACTGCGGGCTTTATTATATTTATATAATAAAGTCACAGAACCCGGCTTATTATACGAGCTTTTATGCCTTGGAATTCCACGTTTTGATGTGGAATTTTTTGTTGTAAAAATATCTTGAAAAGATGAGAGAGCGTACTAAAACCATTGATCTGAAAATGTTTATTGGCAGTCGTATACTTTGGAGTGCTAACGCTTTTCTGGAAAAGATTCCACAAAAAATACCCCAGATAGTGGGGTATTTTTTAGTTCCTAACTATTTTACGCTTTCGCAGATGGCGGTAAAGGCTTTTGGATCGCTGACGGCAAGTTCAGCAAGAACTTTACGGTCGAGTTCGATGCCCTTGGTCTTCATACCATTGATTAGCTTGCTATAGCTGATGCCGTTTTCGCGAGCGGCATTGTTAATGCGAGTAATCCAAAGAGCACGCAAATCGCGTTTGCGATTGCGGCGATCGCGGTAGGAATAACGTAATGCTTTGATGACACCTTGCTTCGCAAGACGGAAGCTACGAGTGCGATAATGCTGCATGCCCTTAGCAGCTTTAAGAATCTTTTTGTGCTTTGCGCGAGCAGCGACTCCACGTTTAACTCTCATGATTAAGCTCCTAATGCAGTTTTAACGTTTTTCTTGATTTTGCCCTCAATAATAGCAGCAGTTTTCATGTTGCGTTTGCGGGCTTTGGACTTTTTGGCAAGGATATGGTTGCCGAAAGCACGTTCGCGGACGATTTTACCAGTTTTGGTAATGCGGACGCGTTTGGCGGTACCCTTGTGGGTTTTCATCTTTGGCATTTGATTACCTTTCCTACTTTAGTTGATATACGGAACGCTTTGGGGTGTAGGGAACCGGTGGGCGTTATAATGCAATCTATTTATGGCGAACCATAAAGGTAAGATTGCGGCCGCTCATCTGCGATTTGCCGTCTACGACAACTTCACTGCCGAGTTTTTCGATGATGCGGTTCATGAGTTCGGTGCCGATTTCTTTGTGAGCCATTTCGCGGCCACGGAAGATAATCATTACTTTGACACGATCGCCGTCATCGAGCAATTCGATGATTTTGCGGCATTTTATATTGAGGTCATTTTCCCCAATTTTTAAACCTAGCCTGATTTGTTTGAGTTCGGAGCTTTTAGCTTTTTTCTTGGCGCGAGATTGCTCCTTCATCTTTTGATACTGGTATTTACCCCAGTCGATGATTTTGACGACGGGCGGATTAGCGTTAGGGGAAATCTCCACTAAGTCTAAGCCGGCATCACGCGCCATAAGCTGAGCGTCGCGACTAGACATGATACCTAACTGCGCGCCGTCGGCGCTGATAACGCGCACCTCCGGATAACGAATATCTCCATTAATGCGTGTTTTCGAATTGTTGGTACCGATGGTAGTGCTCCTCAAAAAATTAGACTTTGTTATGGCGACAATTATACCAAAATGCTTTCGAAAATACAAGGGGTGCGACCCCAGATATGCTAATTGAGTATTTGGGGACGATATTGGATAGCTTCCGAAATGTGTTCAGTGGTAATTTTAGGTGAGAGTTCTAGGTCGGCAATGGTCTGAGCAACTTTAATGATTTTAAAATAAGAACGAGCGGACAGACAATAATGGTTTGAAGCTTGGCTGAGTAGGTCTTTAGCTGTTTTCGTAAGGTGGCAGTATCTAGTAATTTCAAGCGAAGAAAGGCGAGAATTGAATCTCGTAAGGTCGTGATAACGTAGGTGTTGTTGTTGGATGGCATCGTGAATCTGTTTTTGAGCGAGAGTATGCTGTTTAGTGCTGGTTGTGTGGCCGCGATGGAGGATGCTGTCGGGTTCTTGCAAGACAGGAGTTGTGATATCGATACGGTCCAAAAGCGGTCCAGATAATTTTTGACGATATCTCTGAATGGCGCTAGGAGAGCAGGTGCATTCTTTGATATTTGATTGAAAGTAGCCACAGGGGCATGGGTTCATGGTGGCAATTAGCATAAAGTCGGCAGGATATTGGGTATGCCCATTGATTCGATCGAGTTTAACGAAATGGTTCTCGAGTGGTTGCCGAAGCGCCTCGAGACAATCTCGACGAAATTCTGGCAGCTCGTCGAGATGTAGAACGCCGAGATGAGCGAGGGATATTTCGCCCGGTATGAGATTTGGACCGCCGCCTAGTAGAGTGGTTAGATTGATACTATGATGTGGGGCGCGATATGGGCGTTCCGAGATGATATTTGTACATAGAGAGTGAAGGGAATGAACCTTTGTGATAGCGATTTGTTCAGTGAGACTTGGCGGCGGCATAAGGTTGGCGCTGACTTTGGCAAGCATAGTTTTGCCAGTACCAGGCGGGCCGGTTAAGAGGATATTGTGTCGCCCTGTGACGGCGATGGTCAGGGCACGTTTAGCGTGTTCCTGGCCGATAACCTCGTCTAAATAAAAATGGTTATGGTTATCTGTTTGTGTATTTTTAACAAAGACAGTGGTGTTCTTGATGGTGGCTTTACCTTTTAGAAATAGTCATAATTCGCGTAGATTATGTGCGGGGATTATGTCAAGATTATTGTCGGCTAAAAGGGTGGCTTGAGGCATGTTGCCAGCAGGAATGATGAGCTGTTTAAATCGATATTTTTTGGCGGTTTCGACGATATTTAAAATGCCCTTGATAGGCTTTAAATTGCCGTCTAAGGACAATTCGCCTACAAACATACGATTCTGTAGGTCTTTTGCCAATAGTTGCTGAGAAAGGCTGAGAATCGCTAGGGTGATAGGCAGGTCAAGATGAGTGCTATCTTTACGGAGTTCGGCTGGCGCGAGATTAATAATAATTTTGTGCCGAGGAAAGTCGAATAAAGAGTTGCGAAGAGCAGAGCGGATGCGGTCGCGACTTTCGGTAATCATTTTACCGGGCATACCGACAATATTGAAGGCGGGAAGACCGCGAGTTGCGTCGCCTTCGACCGTAACCAGATGACCCGTATAGCCATAGGGGATGGCTGAATAAACTTTTGAGATTTTCATAGCGGAAGTATATAGGGGTGGAAGCTTGATTTTAAAGCGTGAGTGCGATAAAATTGTAAGTAGTTGGGGCTGACAAAGCTTAGACGGATTATTAACAGTATGTATGCGGATCGATTAACACCGTAAGTGTTTTCATAAATGCAGACAAAACTGCTAGTAAGCATGTAGCTTATATGCCTGCTTACGCAATGGCCTAAGATATACCTAGGTCTGTTATCCTCGGTGAGATACCATAACTTCGGATAATATCATACACATGGTAATAAGGTTGACCTTCTGACAGTGGTTAGCACGAAAATTTAGTCATGACTTCGCTGAGTTTTGTTTATTCCAGCTCTAGTGAGTTTGTCGAGATGAAAGAATGAACTATGTCCGTAGATTGCATGCCAGAGATAGTTCGGACCCGGAGGCAGTATCCGGCAGCTCCACCAGTGCTATAGAAAAAGTTTAGAATAAAAAGTCGCCAGGGTAGGTGATTTTTTGATGATTTTTATACAAAAAAGTGAAGATCCGGTAACTGCGAGGAAAACCGGATCTTCTGTGTGGAGTGTGGAGTTATATTTTGGAATCGATGTTTGTTTTTGGCCTCTGGATAATATTTTTATTCAAAAGCTACCTCTATAATAAGGCTTTAAAATGCTCATGTCAATACAAAAAGTGTTGTATTATTTACAATATTTTTACGCATTTTTGTTGTGGAAAATACGTGCGCAAATGACATGTTTTGGTTCGAATCGGGCTTTGGGCAGGTGGCATTCTGGGCAGAGTGCATTTTGGCTGTCTTGGCATGTATTTTGTTTTGGATGGGTTGGCAAAAATTGGGTAAGATATCACGAATAATGGGTAAAAATAGCCATAAAGTATCGTCAAGATGGTTATATCTGTATCTGTAAAAAATACATAAACAGTTTGGAATTAACTATTTGGTAATGTAGTAATTGGTGCGCGTTGTAAAAAATACTAATAATGAGAAGATGGCTGTGATCGGCAATAACATAACGTCATATATATTAATGCAGGTAATCGCAAGTGTTAATTGTACGGACCAGGCGGCAGAGGAGTGAATGGATGTAGTTTATCTGCATGTTGTAGAAAATACTATATGCTATTTAGACATATGTACCCCTGTTGTTTGGTATAACGTTGTAAATAATACAATATTTTTGAGCACAAGAATTATTGACTTTTATGCGAGTATTTGCTATATTGAGAATGTGCCTGAACAAAAATAAAAAGCACAAAAATAAACAGAAGAGGATGTGTAGTGAATTTGGCGTAGTAATAGCTTATTTCTAGCCATAAATTACACCTAGGAGTAAGCTAAGCTCCGCCAAACACTTACCGAGAGGTAAGGAGCGTAGAGCGCGTAAACCAAAGATACGACTAGCACTTTATATACCCGAAACAGAGGAGTACGAAATGGTTTGCAAGGACTATGCCTCTCTATACGAGAGGCGGTCAATAAAGCCAGGGTAGAGATCAAGTTTGCGGCTATAAGTAATGTATATATTTGCCGGATAAACCCCTCTACCTTTGGCCCAGATATCTTGTGGGGAAGAAGTATTTTTCAGTTTGTCATTATAATTGCGCAATACTTATTTTTCGCGCGATAAGCGAAGGGCAGTAAAAGAAAATCACTAGTGCTTTTGTGCTATAATTCGCTTATGGATAAGTTATTGCTTACGATCAGTATTACGGCATTCTTCTTTCTTGTAGCAATGATGTTTTTGACGAGCCCGAGTGGGGTGGGCGCTTTAGGGGTATTTGTCCTTTTTATACTAGTGTATGTTCTTTGTCTAGGGCTTGCAGTTTTTGGCTGCAGGCTATTTTTTTACTTACGGAAACGTTTAAATAAGGCGAATGGTGGCAATATAAAGAAGAAGAGCTATTATTATGGCCCAATTATTGCATTAGCGCCGCTATTTTTGTTGATTGGCCAGACTTTTGGCAGGTTGAGCATAGTGGAAGTTATAGCGGTATTTTTCTTGGAAGTCTTACTTTGTTTCTTAGTTTCTCGAAACGTCTTGTGATATAATAATGCTTATGGATAACAAGGGCGACATAAAGGGTGCTCGCGGTGAGAATGGCGCTCTTTTTGGTGCTCAAGAGATGTTGCCGAAAGATGGCGAAAAAGAGAAGTTTAACGAATTTCTTAATCAGCGGGGAGATTTAAAGCCAAAGATTGAAATGCCGGCCGAACTGATTGATACTGATAATTCGGCGGAAATTAGCGGCGAAGCTCAACCGAACGAACAATCTGCCTCTGCGGTTTCCGTACAAGACGATAAAGATAATGATGCGCAAAGAGCAGATGAAGTTAAAGCTCAGCTTGAACAAATAAAAGTTCCGCGTGATGCAGAGAGTTTACCGAAGAGTTACGAAAAAGCCGTGACGGATATTTTGAATCGTAATCGAAAAGACCCATTTCATCTTGTGCAGGAAATGGATATAGCAAGGTGGAAATTGATGGAAAAGGCATTTGCTCGCAAGATGGGCGATGGCCTGAACGGGGGAGGTGCTTAGATGGATATCGCAACGATAGCGGTAATTGCTCTAGTAGTTGTTGTGAGTTTAGTGCTGGCTTGGAAGCTTTGGGCGGGAGCGAAGCGTGACCGCAAGAATATCGCACGCGCTCTAAAAATGGTGCCAATGTTGATTCACTTGCCGCCAAGTACAGACGATATTGAGGTGGGTGGTCGCGATGAGCGTGATGTTATCAATGAGCAACTTTCTGAAGCGCAGGTAATGTATAGTATTATCTCTTCGACGCTAAAGAAGGGTTTGAAAGCAAAATTGTACGGTCAGAAGCATATTAGTTTTGAAATAGTGGCCCATGATGGTTTTATTAAATACTATGCAGTAGTGCCAGCCGTATTGACTGAGACAATAAAACAGGCGATTACGGCCGCATATCCAACTGCACGTATGGAAGAGGTGGCCGATCCGAATTTCTTTAGTGCAGAAGGAAAGATTGATGCGGTTTCTGGTGGCGAGTTAAGATTGAAAGAGGACTACTACTATCCAATTTCCACCTATGAAGATTCGAAGCGAGATGTATCGTTAGGCTTAATAAATGCTATGTCGGTAGCGAAAAAAGGTGACGGTATTGGCTTGCAGATTATGTTCCGCCCAACGGATGGTAGTTGGGTACAAAAATCGCTTGAGCGAGTACAAAATATAAAAGACGGCAAGAAATGGAAAAATAGTACGGGTAATTTAATTAACCGTGCTGTATACAATGCTGGTAATTTTGTTGGCGATGTTGCACGTGCATTGTGGGAGCCGCCTTCAGAGCATGAAAAATATCAAGATGAAAACAAAGTTTTAACAAATCTACAACAAGAAGAGATTCAGAAGATTGAAGAGAAGACGAAGTATCCTGGTTTTGAAGTTTTAGTGCGCATAGTTGCCAGTTCTAGTAGCAAAGCGCGATCGGAGTCTTTGTTAAATGGGGTAGTAGCAATTTTCTCTCAATACGACTTACCTCAATATAACGGTTTTCGTTACGACATAATGAATCGATCAGAAGATTTAGTGCGTGATTATATATTGCGCATTTTCCCGCAGACTCAACGCAGTATGGTGTTGAATAGTGTAGAAATGGCGAGCTTATTTCACTTGCCATCGCAAAACTCAATTCCGACATCGCAAGTTGAGCGCCAGGCTACGAAGCAGGTGGATGGTCCAGCGAAGTTAGCTGAAGATGGTGTGATTTTAGGTGTCAATAAGTTCCGAGGTGAAGAAAAAATAATTCGTTTACGCGATAAGGATCGTCGTCGTCACACTTATGTAATTGGTTCCACTGGTATGGGTAAATCTATTTTGCTTACCAATATTGCTTATCAGGATATGTGTGACGGGCGCGGTTTTGCATTTATTGATCCGCACGGCGATGCAATTGAATTGCTATTATCGAAAGTGCCACAAGAGCGCATGGATGACATTATCGTGTTCGAGCCGGGTAATATGGATAATCCGGTCGGTATGAATATGTTTGAATTTACCGATGAAGATCAGAAAGACTTTATTGTGCAGGAAGGTATTAATATGCTTACCTCATTGTACGATCCGGGCAACCAGGGTATTTTTGGTCCACGTGCACAGCACATGTTCCGCAATGCGGCGCTGTTATTGATGAGCGACCCGGAAGGCGGTACCTTTATCGATATCCCAAGGTGCTTTATTGATCCAGAGTTCGTAAAGTCGAAGTTGCAATACGTCACAGATAAGACAGTATATGATTACTGGACGAAGGAATTCCCAGCTTCGCAAAAGTCAAGTGATGCGGGCGAGGTGACGAGCTGGTTTGTGTCAAAATGGGGTCCGTTCCTTTCGAATAAGATGATGCGCAATATTTTGGGTCAGACTAAGTCGGGCTTTAATATTCGCGAAATCATGGATAATAAGAAGATTTTGTTGGTTAACCTATCGAAAGGTAAGACCGGTGAGCTAAATGCGAAGCTTCTAGGTATGATTTTCGTAATGAAGTTCCAAGCGGCGGCGATGAGTCGTCAGGATATTCCGGAAGATGAACGTCAAGATTTCTGTTTGTTCGTAGACGAGTTTCAGAACTTTGCAACGGAGAGCTTTGAGTCGATTCTGTCTGAGGCGCGCAAATATCGTTTGAATCTTGTTTTGGCGAACCAGTTCATGACGCAGTTGACGGATAAAATTCGCGAAGCTTTGCTTGGCAACGTTGGTACGATTATGTCTGGTCGTCTTGGTGTGACGGATGCGGAGTTGATGGAAAAAGCCTTTTCGCCAGTATTTACAGCGGAAGATTTGCATAAACAGCCGAATTTCTGTGCGATAGCGACGGTGATGATGTTCGACATGCCAACTTCGCCATTTACGATTAGTTTGTTGCCACCGATGGGCGATAGTAGTGAAGAACTGATGGTGCGCATGAAAGCCTATGCCTTGTCGAAGTATGGTCGCCCGCGTGCAGAAGTCGAAGCAGAAATTGATGAGCGCCTGGCGGCTACAGATGAGAAAGATAAGGCTAAGCCGGCTGCTAACACTACTGCCACGGCGGGCGCTGCGACGGTTGCGGGAGCAGCGGGGGCGGCTAATAGCCGAAAACCTGTAGCTAAGCCAAAGAAGAATTTCTTGGATTCTTGGCTAGAGAAGAAGGCGCAGCTTGGCAAAAAGAGCCGCGAAGACGCTTCGAAAGCGATGGAAGATAACTTGACGATAAAAGGAGGAGCGAAGAAGCCGGCTACTCCGAATATAGAGGCGCCAAAACCGATTAAAAAAGTGGCGACGCCGCCAGCGCAAGAGCCGGCCGCATTAAATGGGGCGCAGTCGATTGCAGCACAAGCTCCTGTACCTACTCCTATGCAGACTTCAGGACCGATGGCTGCAGAGCGACCTAGCGCTGCGTCTACTCCTACGCCGCAACAGGTAGTGCAACCTGCAACTAAGCCTGCGTTGCAGCCGGCACCTAACCCTACTGCTTTAAACATTCAGCACGACTCAAACGCGCACAAGCTAGATGCGGCTGAGGAACTAATAGAGATGTCAACTGGTTCCACTTGGACGGCGACGGCTGCAGAAAATGCGGCAAATACGACAGCGAACGAAACTAAGAAGGCAACAAATGACTTCCTGAAGGCTGACGCCAAGCTAAAAATTCATCATGAACCGCGTAAAGTTTTGAACGTAAGTCAGCAGGCGGTGGCTCCGACTACGTCTACTCCAGTGGCACAAGCGGCTGCTACGCCGAATCAAGCGAATCAGAGCGTCGCTAATGCCGTTAAAGACGACGAAGACGGCATCGTACTGCGTTGGCGCTGAAAAGGCCCTTAGACGCGAAAATAGGGGGCTTAGACTTGATTTTATGAGGGGAATAGCATATTATTATATATGTATTAATTATCAAGTTGAGGTAAGTATTCTATGGCTGCAACTAAGAAGTCCGGTGGGGCGGATGAGTATAATGCTGAGGAGATTCAAGTTCTTGAAGGACTAGAGCCAGTTCGTAAGCGTCCTGGCATGTACATCGGCTCAACTGGATATGACGGTTTACATCATTTAATCAAAGAAATTGCCGATAACTCAATCGATGAGGCGATTGCAGGTTATGCAACTTGCGTTACGGTCACATTGCTAGCAGATGGCGGCTGTCGAGTAGATGATGATGGTCGTGGTATTCCGGTCGATATTCATCCTAAAACAAAAATGTCTGCATTAGAGACAGTATTAACAATCCTGCACGCAGGTGGTAAATTTGGTGGCGGCGGCTATAAAGTGTCATCTGGTTTGCACGGCGTAGGCTCGTCAGTAGTGAACGCGCTATCGAAGCATATGGTAGCGGAGGTTTATAAAGATGGTAAAGTTCATCATATCGAGTTTGATACCGGCAAAACTGTGGTGCCATTTGGCGTAACGGGTAAAACCGAGAAACACGGTACAAGCATCACTTTCTATCCAGATGAAACTATCTTTAAAGAAACGGTTATTTTTGATTATGATTGGGTAGTTAACTATTTGCGTCATCAAGCGTATTTAACTAAAGGTATTTTGACTTGTGTGCATGATGAGCGTACTGGCAAGAGTGATTCTTTCTACTTTGAGGGCGGCATTAAAAGTTATGTACGTCGTTTGAATGAGGGGAAAGAAGTGCTGGCAGACGAGGTGTTCTATGCCGAAAAAGAAGTATCCGACAGTGTGGTGGAAGTAGCAGTGCAATACAATGATAGCTTTTCGGAAACGATTCGCCCGTTTGCAAATAACGTTTTAACGCCAGATGGCGGTACGCATGTGGTTGGTTTCCGTACGGCATTAAATCGCACGATTAATGATTATGCGCGCAAAAATGGTCTCTTAAAAGAAAAAGAGGATAATCTTACAGGTGACGACATTAAGGAAGGCTTGACGGCGGTAATTTTGGTAAAATTGCCAGATCCGCAGTTTGAAGGTCAGACAAAAAATAAGCTAGGTAATCCGGAAGTGCGCGGTTATGTTGATAAAGTTACAAGCGAATATTTTGCGTATTACCTTGAAGAACATCCGGACGTTGCCAAAAAGATTGTTAATAAGGCAACCTTGGCGGCGCGTGCACGTAAAGCAGCCCGTGCAGCGCGCGATAACGTAATTCGCAAGGGTGCGTTTGAGGGGTTGAACTTGCCTTCGAAGTTAGCCGATTGTTCTTCGCGTGATCGTACTGAATGCGAGCTCTTTATCGTAGAGGGTAACTCGGCGGCTGGTTCTGCGAAGGAAGGTCGCGATTCGAAGATTCAGGCGATTTTACCACTACGTGGTAAGGTGTTGAATACCGAGCGCGCACGTCTTGATAAGATGTTTGCAAATGCGGAGATTGTTTCTTTGATTAAGGCTATGGGTGTCGGTATCGGTGATTCTTTTGATATTAATGGACTACGTTATTACAAGATTGTTTTCATGACGGATGCCGATGTGGATGGTGCGCATATTTCGACGCTACTTTTGACATTCTTCTTCCGCTATATGCCAGAGGTGATTAAGGCTGGTCACGTTTATCTTGCGAAACCGCCACTCTTTGGTTTGATTAAGGGTACAGGCTCACAGCGCAAGATTGAATATATTTATAACGAAGAAGCACTTGAGCGTACTTTGACGAAGAGAATCGAGGAGCGCAAAGCGGCTGGTACAAAAATTAATCCAGACGATGAGCGCTTCAAGCAAGCAGGTTATACTGCGCAGCAACGCTTTAAGGGTCTTGGCGAGATGGATGCTGCCCAGCTATGGGAGACAACTATGAATCCAAAGAATCGTACCTTGATCCGGGTAAATATTGAAGATGCCGAGAAGGCAGACGCAATCTTTACGAAGTTGATGGGTAGTGAAGCGGAATTACGTAAAAACTTTATCCAGTCTAGAGCAGCAACGGTCGACCTAGACGATTTGGACTTCTAAGGAGGAATGAGAAATGGCAGATAAAGACGAAAAAGATACAAGTAAAGTTGGCGGCGTGCCAGATTCAAGCGATGACAAGGGCGTCGACGAAACTTTAGGTGATTACAAAACTGAATCCGAAGAGGAAGAAATCGTTAAAGTTGGCGGACTAAAGGCTCATGTAGCTGAGGATGGCGTAGAAGAGTTGACGGTCGAAAACGTGATGGAGGATAGCTTCCTGCGCTACTCGATGTCGGTTTTGATCGATCGTGCGCTTCCTGATGTGCGCGATGGTTTGAAGCCGGTGAATCGCCGTATTCTTTACGCGATGAATAAGAATGGTTGGAAAGCGCCGCATGCGACAGTAAAATCCGCGCGTATCGTAGGTGAAGTAATGGGTAAATATCACC
>DEVX01000071.1:19670-19841 GCA_002363515.1 Candidatus Saccharibacteria bacterium UBA3225
CTTGGAAGATGCGCTATACGCTCGTGGAAGGCCAGGGTAACTTTGGCTCGATGGATGGCGATGAGGCGGCTGCTTCGCGCTATACCGAGGCGCGAATGGACAAGGTGGGTGCAGAACTATTGTCTGATATCGAGAAAAACACCGTTGATTTTCGTGACAACTTTGATGGAA
>DEVX01000026.1 GCA_002363515.1 Candidatus Saccharibacteria bacterium UBA3225
AACGCCTCATAATTATATGTATTTCCATTTGCCGCAGCACGCATTAGCGTTGCGATTGTATGTAGTTGCGTTTGTTCATTCTTGCCTAAACGATTTGCATAATCTGGGTTAGGCAAAACTTTCTCGTCGATGAAATTAATTAATGTTTTTAGTGAGATTTTTATATTCTTATTTTCGTAACGATAATTATAGAGCGCATAAACGAGTTTAACTTTTGCCGAATCAAGCGTAAAAGTCTGTGCTAAGCTCCCAGCTGAATACTTAGTGTTTTGATTATTCATAATATATTGCACTAGGCTTAGCTGCTTAATCGTTCCGCTCGAAAGCGCATTTTTTAGCTTCGCGTCATGTTGGTGTTTGAGCAAGAAATTCACTAATTCGCGCGGGGAAAGTCTGATGGTGCTAGAAGTCGTCTCGGCTTGGTAGAGTTTATAGATGTTCTTCAGCTTTGCTAGCTTGTCGTTTAAATCAACTTTTTGACGTACAGAAATGATTTTTTCGTTTAATTTTTGGGCTAGATCAAGGATAGTCTTTTTATCTTCCTCGCTTAGGCTATCGAATAATTCCGGATAATTTGATTCCAGGTTATTTAGCCAATTGGTCGTTTGGTCTAGAGCAGCATTTAGTTTTCCAGCGGCCGTTGCAATATCCGAATAGGAATATTTCTTCGTTAGTATTTGTTCTGCTTCGTTTGTTTTTGCGACTAATTCTGCGCGCAACTTTGTAATTTCTGGTGCTAAGCTTTCTTGTGTTTCTGCGGGCAATTTTGCTACGGCCTGATCGAATAGGGCAGGCGTATTTTTTAGTTCGCTAACTTTAGTTTTAATCGTAGCGAACTGTGTTTTTAATTGCGCGACTTCATCCGCCGACAAACCCATTTCGTTAATGACATTTTGATTTGAAAGCGCAAAGTTAATCAGCTCTTCAATTGAAGCGGTTGCCGTTGGCGTGCTAGTTGTCGTGTAGCTATAGTAGGTTAGTAGCTGTTCGAGCGTCTTCTGATTAATTCCGAAAATGCTCGAAAGCTCCGCAGCGGTCTTTGGCGAATCGGTAATATTTTTATTGCTAAACGTTTTTAGCTTGGCTAGGTCTGCACGCTGTGCTGGCGTGACCATGCTGGCGTATTTTGAATTCGATAAAATATCATTCGTTACGAACTGCGCAAATTCATATAGCGTAAGTTTGGTTGGAATATTTTGTTCCGACAAATACAAGACGTAAACATCATCCAATTTCTTACTATCTACGCCCAGGATATTTGCTATATCTTGTTTGGTGCGCGGCTGATTTACTTTAACTTGATTTGTAAAGTTTGAAAAACGATCTACCTTCGCTACGGTATCTTTCGAAACTACATCCGCAAAGTTTTTGTTTGGAAACACTTCTTTTTGCAAAAATGTTACTAAATCGTCGAGCGCTATTTCGTGCGCATCTACGTCTTTGTAGTAGTGGTAATAAATCGCCTTCACGAGATAATCTTCGGTTTCAACTTTCTCGCTACTCAGGTCGTTAATTTTTGCGACTAATTCATTATATTTTTCTGGCTCATTAATAGTATTGCCATAGCAAAGGACGCGTGTCGTATCTTCACGTTTATCAAATTTCTTGCAAGCTTCCGTAACTTTATCGTCCATTTTCGCATCATAGACTAAAGCCATTTGGTTAGTTTCATTAAAGACGTCTTTAATGCGATTGTTTTGTTCGGCCGTAAAGTTGATGCCAGTGCTACCTTTTAGAATGATGCTGCCTACAAAGACGAATAAGAACAATGGCATTGCGATTTTGCGCAAATCATAACTACGCTTACCGAACCAATCCATTTTGAAGTTGAGGGTTTTCTTTTTGGTTTTCTCAATGGCTTTGTCAAAGAGTAGGAGTAGTGCTGGCAGGGAAGTAAAAATAGATACCAAACTCAATATTACGCCCTTGCTCAGTACGAGCCCCATGTCGCGTCCGATGGTAAAACTCATAAATACTAGCACAATTAATCCAACTACCGTCGTGACGGAACTTGATGAAATTGCGCCAAACGAATAGCGCATTGCGCAGCGCATGGCGGTCTTTTTGTCTGGATGGTCTGGCTTCGCTTTTTCTTGTCGATAACGCGTCGATAACATGATGGCGTAATCCATCGATAATGCCATTTGTAAAATAGCCGAAATTGCATCAGTAATATGCGACACGCTCGGGAAAATGATATTTGTGCCCTTATTGGCAACTACGGCCAACAATATTGCAAATAGGTACAGCCACGGTTCCACCCAAGATTTACTCATCAAAAGCAGAATAACCATCGCACAAGCAACGGCTAGTATTGCGACATGTAGTTTCAGCACTTCGCCGTTAAAGTTGTAAACTTGGCCAGCCTCTTCGACCTCATATTTGTCTTTATATTCATCGTGAATAGTATTGTAGACCTGATTTGCTAGCTCGGAATCTGCTGGCGCATTAACATTGATTATGTAGCGAGTGTATTTGTCACGATTATACGTATCACTGTCATCGTAATCTACGGATTTTACGCCTTCAATCGATTCGATATGCTCTTTGATTTGCACCTTTTCGTTAGCCGGAACGTCCGTTAGCATCATTTCGTAGCTGCTGGTCGCATCATAGCTAAACTCATCGTTCATAATATTCAGGCCCAAGGTAGTTTCCGAGTCGGCCGGCATGTAAGAATAGATATCTTTATTGATTGTAACTTTAGTCGCTAAAAAACCACAAATTACTACAAGCACCAAAAATACACCGAAAATGACATAACAATGATCAACGATAAAATCTGATATTTTGCGCATATTTGATTATTATATTCGCCTCTTATAATTCAAAGAAGAACAGTATTATTGCACTATGTCTAAAATTAGACACTATATTGACATATTGTTCAAAGAGTGGTATAATTATACTATGGTTAAAGTTTCTTATCGCAGGGCTACTGATCGAACGCGTCGTAAAATTCGCGAAGCTTTTGCGGATTTGTTAGCTAAGCATGGCTCCGTCAAAAATATTACAGTAACTGATTTAGCTGAACGAGCCGAAATTACGCGTGGCACTTTTTATAATTACTACAATAATCTCTACGAGGTTGGCGCTGAG
>DEVX01000006.1 GCA_002363515.1 Candidatus Saccharibacteria bacterium UBA3225
CGCCGCGTTCTTGGAATTCTTGAAAAACAGCACGCAATGCGTCGATATTACTATGCACGTCAGAAATAATCCCAATTCGCAAAACAGTTCTCCTCTCTTTAATGATTCTTGTATTATATCAAATTTTTGTATTTTTGTCAAGATGCTAATGTTAGAGTTCGCCCCAATCTTGCCCAGTTGTGACATCTACGGCAAGCTTGACGGGTAACTCTGGTGCTACATTTTCCATGCAGGATTTTAGCGTCTTTGTCACTTCGTCGGCAATTTCCTTTTCGCACTCGATAATCATAGAGTCGTGAACTTGTAAAATGAGCTTTGCGCCGCTTGGGAGCTGTTTGTCTACGGCGAGCATAGCTTTCTTCATCAGATCGGCCTCTGTGCCTTGAATTGGCATATTGCCGGCAGCGCGTTCGGCGGCGGCACGGACTAGATGGTTTGGCGCTCCAAGATCAGGGGTGGGGCGACGACGGCCGAACATGGTCTCGACGTATCCGTGCGTGCGGCCAAAATCTAGCGTGTCGTCAAGATATTTGCGCATTGGCGCGCGGAGCTTAAAGTAGCTGTCGATAAATTGCTTTGCTTCATAAAATGTCATACCGGCGGCGTCGGACAGCCCTTTAGGGCTCATGCCGTACAGAACGCCGAAGTTGATGACTTTAGCAGCGCGACGTTGCGCTTTTGTAACCTGCTCCATCGGAATATGAAAAGCGTCGGCGGCGGTCTTGGTATGGATATCGAGGCCGGCATTAAAATCGTCGATCAGCTTTTGATCTCCAGATAAGGCTGCGGCTAGGCGTAACTCGAATTGGGCATAATCAGCGGAAATGAAAACTTTGCCAGCTTCGGCCGTAAAGCAGCCACGAATTCGTTTGCCATCATCGCTGCGTACGGGGATATTTTGTAGATTTGGGTTGATACTAGAAAGGCGGCCCGTAGCAGTCACATCTTGTGTGTAGGTGGTATGAATGCGATGATTCTCGTCGGCGAGGCTCGGGAGTGGATTGATGTAGGTGCTGAGAAGTTTGCCAACTTCGCGATAACGCTCGATAAGAGGAATTATTCCGTGTTTGTCGCGGAGTTTATCGAGCTCCTTGGCGCCCGTAGAGTATGCGCGTTGAGTCTTCTTGATTCCTTGTGTTGGTAGGCCGAGCTTTTCGAAGAGGATCTGTGAGAGTTGAATGGGCGAGTTGATATTAAAACTCTGGCCAGACATTGTGTAGATTTTTTGCTCGAGTTCGGCGATTTCGGCGGAGAATTCCTTTTTGAGTGCATCGAAACGATCGGGCGATATTGCGACACCCTCTTTCTCCATCTTATAGAGTACAGGAATGAGTGGCATATCGAATTCGGTGGCTATTTTTTCAAGCTTGGGAATAGCAGCCAGTTGCTGGCGCTGTTGAACGTAGTGTGTTTGGGGGTCGACTGGCTGAATTAAGAGCATTTGCTCGGTCTTTCTAGCTAAGGGGTCGAGTAAGAAATCGACTTGCCCTAAGTCCCAATACGGACGGCCGTTGAGGATTTCCTCGGCTAGTTCTGGCCGATCGTGCATGTCGGCTTTTACGTCGTAAGAGATGTATAGGTTATCGAGTATTTTCACTTCGATATCTGCGGGTGGTGGCAGAATGTCGGTTGGAATCTTGCTCGGCGTTTGTGTTGTCTTTTTTACAACGGGGGCTTTTGTGGTTGGTGTTGTAATTTTTGCAACATTATCTAGCTTCGTGTTTGGGAAAAGTTTAATGAATTTGCGGATTAGGGAGTTAAATTGTAGTTTTTGAAGCTCGGAAACGACTTTTTCGGGGTTGAAATCTGCTAGTTTGGTGGATTCTGGGTCGAATTCAACTGGCGCGTCAAACCGAATTTGAGCAAGTCGTTTACTAATAAACGCTAGCTCTTTGCCGTCGCGAAGTTTTGTGCTGGTGGCGCCAGGGATTTCGTCAATATGTGCATAAAGGTTTTCGAGGGTTCCGTATTCTTGAAGTAATTTGACGGCGCCTTTCTCGCCAATACCAGGCACGCCAGGGATATTGTCCGAGGAGTCGCCTTTTAGCGACTTAAGATCGAGGAATTGTGTTTTTTTGAGGCCATATTTTGCTTCGACGTCTGGAATGTTAAATTCCGCAACGTCCGAAAAACCGCGCTTAAGTTGGTACATTTTGATGTGTTTGTCTACGATTTGGAGCATATCGAGATCGCCGGAAATGATTTCGACACGCTTATCTGCCGCTTGCGCTTTGCGAGCAAGCGTGCCGATTATGTCATCTGCTTCGTAATCGTCAAATTCGTATAGCGGGATGTGGAAAGCCTCGAGCAATTCCATAAGATAAGGTATTTGGGCGTAAAAATCTGGCGGTGCCGGTTTGCGGTTTGCTTTGTAATCGGCATAAATGGCGCGACGACTGCGAATATTGGTCTTGGATTTATCCCATGCGACGGCGATATATTCTGGTTCAAGTTTCTCGATGATTTCAATTAGCATGGTAGCAAAGCCAAATACGCCACCAGTCGGCGTACCGTCCGGTAAAGATAGATGCCCCATGGCGTAGTAGCCGCGATAGAATACGCTTTTGCCGTCAATAATAGTGAGATTTTCGCGTTCGTCCATGGTGCTCCTCGCTTGCTACTTTTTGTATCCTCTTTATTATATAACAGTTTAAGATAAAAACGCCGTTACGTGATTGAATGGTCGAGATAGCGAGTAGAGCCAAATGGAATTTTAGTTTTCACATGCTCGGTGCCATGCGAGGCGGCGGAATGGACTTTGCGCGAGCCGAAGCGGTAATTAATCTTATCGATGGCGGCACAGACACTCTCGGCGCGGTCGATTTGTTTTTGGTAGAGGGTTAGCTGCGCGTCGGCTTCTTTTTGTAGCTTATAGAGTGTAATGCCAATAATACGGACGGGGCTGGGTAAGTTTAGAAAAAGTTGACTGGCGCAGTTGCAGATGTCTCGATCGGTGTTAATTGCGCGTTTTAAAATAGTGGATTTATGCGAGTAAATATCGTCGTAGCCATAAGTCCAGACGTAGACGCCGTGTGCATAGAGGTGCTTGCTGCGGAGGCGATAGCCAACATCCTCGGAGAGATGCAGAATGCGGGCGCGGGTCTCTTCTCTGGTGAGATGACGGCTCTCTAAGACATATTGGCGACCAACGGATTTAATATCGCTGACATAATCATCCACTTCGATGCCGCGTAGGCGCTGGTACCACTTGCTACCATCAATGCTTTTGCAAACGAGTTTAACGAGGGTATCTTCGTTGGCATCGAGAAACTGAAGTGGCGTGTAAATATTAACCGCGTTAAGGCGACGCTCCATGCGCGTATTGATGCCAGGAAGGTCGGTTAGTTTAAGCTTAGCAAAGATGGTTCGTTGGTTATCTGGGGTTATTTCGTCTAGGCCGTCAGGTTTATGCAATTCGGCGGCAAGCTTTGCTAAGAAGCGGTTACTGCTAATTCCGACATTACAGCGCATATAATCGCCGACTTCGGTAAGGAGACGTTGTTTAATTTCTTGACCAATTTCGGCGCGGTTGCGAGTTTTGATGTGTGGCGGCGCGGCGGCGAGATTAATGACGCCTTCATCGATGGATTTCATAGTGACATTGGCAGAATAGTCTTGCATGATACGTTTAAGTTTATTGTGTACAAAAACATACTTGCTTGGCTCAGTCTCAGCAAAAATTAAATCTGGGCAAATTGCGTTGGCCTCCACGCGGCGCATGCCAACTTTAATGCCGCGCGCCTTTGCTTCGTAGCTAGCGGCAATAATGCAGGCGTTAGGAGTGATGCGATTAGTAATAGCAACAGGGCGCCCACGCAGCATGGGGCGAGATTGCTGCTCAATGGTGGCAAAACAAGAATTGAGATCAATGTATATAGTATCATTCATAATGATCTCCCTCGAATTCTAGATACCAGTTGAGCGAATCGGTATCGAGCGTAATGCGGTAATCGGTAGCGCCGTCGGTGATATCGAAGGCATAAATAGTTTTGAGCCCGTCGTATTTGGGATGAACGAGGCCGACTTGGGCGATTTGCACTTCTCTGCCGGATTGAGTGCGGAAAGCGATGGGGCGGCAATGCCCAAGAATACTACGCGAAAAACTAGCATCGACATCGATTGGTTCATGAAGGTTTGTTTGAAGAGAGTTTTGATTCATAAAAATCCTTTACTGATTGCGTTTTTATAGATGTGGGTGACGCAATATTGGCGTCTGGAAATTTATGAATCTGAATCAGGGGCCGAAGCATGATTCGATTAGTATTATTATACAGGTTTTTATGAAAATAGGCCACCGCGAGGCGGTGGCCTTTTGTGAAAGCATGAGTGGGTTTTTACTTACTTAATATGTTCTCCAATGGACCGAGTCGGCATCCTTCGGAGCGTTCGCAGCTACCTGCGGTCCGTACAAACTCTGTCTGGCGTTGGCTTCATATGTGGTTCCGGTCAGATGTGCGCCATCGATGAGTCTGGCAAGCTCGCGCCCATCCTCTACGACCACGCTGCCCATTCTGACGCCGCCCTTATAGATTTCTACAGCAAAAGACATACTAACTATCACCTCCCTGATAGATTGGTCAAACGAATTGCTTCATAGACACCGCGTGTTTGGGTGTCATTTAGAACGGCTCATGCTTTCTGGTTTTTTTCTAAAGAGCAGTCGCTAGCCTAAAAGCTATTTTTGCGATGTCTGGTAGAAATATATCACGAGACGAATAATCATGCAATAGGTTTTTGTGGTTCTTTGTCAAAATATGGCATTTTTTGCTCAGAACGGCGTGCAAATGATGGCATGATATGCGCCTTGCGATGTTAGACAATGTTGTTTCATGAAAAAACCACCGCATATTGACGGTGGCATGGGTGGTTTAGCGAGAGGTGTAATCAGTAAATAATGCGTCGTCGGCCGCCACAAAGAGGACATCTGCTTGTAGTGGGGAACATTGCTATATCGGTTCGCTGTCCTGTCCCGGAGCAGCGGGGGCACACCTTTGTCCTATACTGCAACCGATCATCTGCTGACTTGAGTGTTGCTGGGAGCTTTCTCTCGTAAAGCCCTGAGATTATGTGACTACCAAAAAACAACACGTTTTCACCTCCTTTTTTAGGAAAAGAACACTTAAGGTTATCTAGAGCTATATAATTATAATATTTTATTGGGAATATTGCAATAGTAGTGTTCTACATTTCGGCAATTAGCTGGTCGTAGAATGCTTTTGTTGGATTACTGCTCTCTAGGGCCGCAGTAGTGTCTGGGAGATCGAGAGTCTTGATGTGGCGGAATACGGCCTGGATAAGATGTTTTATATCTGCGGAGTCTTTCTCGTTAAACTCTAGCTCTAATGAAACAATATCGCCTTCGTCGTCTGGCGAG
>DEVX01000066.1 GCA_002363515.1 Candidatus Saccharibacteria bacterium UBA3225
ATGGAGGAGACTATCATGAGTGAAACTAAGAAAACGATCGAAAAGGTCGAAGAAGTGAAGGAAAATCCCGTGGTCGCCAAACTGAAAGAGTATGGCATCAATGCGGAAACCATCAAAAACATCGAGGAGAAACTCGGTGTCGAGACTCTCGAAGATCTCTACGTACTGGAGGTTGAAGACCTGACGGGCGTCGGTCTGAAACTGGCCAAAGCTCGCCGGCTCATCTCTGATCTTAAAAAAGAACAGAAAGCAACCGTTATGCCCGAAGCAACCACAAAAGCAGCGGCCATTCCGCCGGCGCTTGAAATGTTGCTCCCTTCTGTACCCACCGATGAATCTTGGCTCACCGCCTTGAAAACTGGTGGTATCCTGAAAGTGGACGAATCGTCTTACATTGCAGCAATTAGAGCTGCTTTGGCAGATCGTGCCGGACTCTACAATGTACCGGAAGCTCTCGCGAAAGCCATGGAAAAATATGCGGACGAGACCGAAGAGCAAGTCGATCCGACCTTCTACGCACTCCGTAAATCTCTGACCCGCCGGGCCTATGGCGACATCTTTGCAGCCATTGATGGCCTCGACGGCTCCTTCATTACCGAAGGTCGTCGAAGTGAATTTCTGGGGCGTATTCGCACCACTCTCTGGCCGGCCATCGCCGAAAGTTATCAGGCACTCGATGCCTGGTATGAAACCAGAAGAAGTAATTTGCTCGACCCGAGCATGCTGTCGGCATCAATTGTTGGTGCTCTGAACGGTTCCTCGGCTGTCGGAATGCTTCCGCCACCGGATACTTCGCCGCTTCATGATGCAGCCGATACCTTGGTTAACTCGATTAACCGTGTATTTCGTGGCACCGGCGTTCAGATTGTTGCTGCTCTGGCCTATGAAGCCAACAACATCAGAAATACTCTCGAAGATCCACGTTTGCCGTCAATGGTTGGCGTGAAGAATCGCGAGCTGATGCTGAAGAAAATCGGCGCCAGCGTCTCTAGCAATTATGTCCGGCTCGAACAGAACCTGGTCAAATATGTCCTTGGTTTTGTGAAGCACGACACCATCACTTCCGATGCGGAAGTAGATTACTTTGTCGCACTCTGGCAACTCGGTTCGCAAATCAACTGGAGCGAACTGGGCGTAGCAAGACCTGAACGCAGTGGCGTTAAAAGTCTGACCGGAAAAAACATTCTGTAAATCGCACATTAAAAAGAGGCCCCGAGTTAGGGGCCTTTTTCATGCCTGTGGTAGCCAGACATATTTATAGAATAAAACTGTTGCAATCTTACGGAAGTCATCATCATAAAAGGGTGAATCTCCGTCGAATTCCGGATGTGAGCTAGTATTGAAACTAGTTTTACCGGTAAATCTGCTATAACCTTTATGAAGCAAGCGATACTGAATCAGATTCGACTCAATTCTTTCGAGCGTCAATCTCCGTTTCCCATTCTTTCGATACCGCCAGGCCGCCGAGATAACATAATCTTCTATGTTGAAGACTCTTTTGCCAGGAAGCCACGCAGAATTAAAGAATAGATGTGCTTGATTCGGATCGCCGATATAGAACTTATTATCTTTCTTAAAATCACTATAGCGTACGACATCAAGGTCCGAATCGGTTGTGCCATAGCCTCTTAAGAAAGAACCACCAACGAGTGCAATATCAAACGGATCCATTTCTTCTTGATAAGCCGTCAATCGGTCCAAAACTACATCTAAATTCGGATAAAATGGACCAGTTAAACAGGCGTTTGGTGTCACTAAGTCACCTAGCGGTTTATCTTTTTCTTCCAGCCATTTGGCTCGATTTGGCGAAATGTAGAGTGGTTCTAGACGTGTAAAATCCGGAATATCTTTTGTAAGGACAACCAGCTCATCCAGCTGCTCTGGCTTTAAGATATTTCGTTCGGAAATAATTCCCCAAGTTTCTTTGAAACTACGAACTAATACTTCGTGGTGAATATTCTGCGAGATTAAATCGTGAACTTCACTTGTTGTGAGGTAGCCATAATCAAGTAGCCAAGGTGTAAGATGGGCACACTTTACGACTCGCGGTAATTCCCCATTCGGTCGGGCATCCGGCTCCATCATGTCACCTTCGTGAAAGTTCTCCCTCACGTCCATCGTGCCAAGCATGCTGTACCATGTGTCAAGATACACTTCTCGAAACCAAAGCGGTGCATCTTTTAAGATCTCAAAAGGAATGTATAAAATAATCCGCTTCGAATCTTCGTGATCAAGAAGCTGCGCTAAAGCTAAGTATACTAGCTCCGGTACATATGCAAATTTGACACCGGCATACTTATCAAAGAATTGCTCCAACATCAAAGCGTGCCTAGCCCGGACCAAACCATGCTTCATAGCAAACTCAAACTGAGATTCTATAATTGGCTTTCTAATATGCAGCACTTTTATCCCCCCTTTCAAATTATTAATGTACAATACATATATTATATAATATATTTAATGCTATTTCAAGATAACAGAGAAAACGATTTTATGGTAGTATAAGAGTAGAACAGAGTGATTGGAGTTAACAATGAAGATTAATATTACTGATTCGGCAGACAAAAAATACTACAACGAATTTTACTGGATACTACTCAACTACGACTTCCTCCACGAAGAGCCAAAGTCACGCGTGCACTTCGCAACCACTAGGCCTCTAGTTTATGCAATTGTATCGGTCGTCATGATCTTAACCTTTGTTATTTCGCTCCTCATCAATCACCACATCATTAATGTCTATCCAATCATCTTTTTTTCTATCGTCTTAGTTATCAGTACAATCTACTTCTTCTATGTTCGTCATTGTATCAACAAATATCATAGTATTAAGGGCAAACGCAGCCTCCAAATCGCAAAATACTTCATCGAAGTCCAGAACACCAGCGGTAAATATCGCTTGCTCTGGAAAGATACCAAATCCGTTATCTTCAATCACTACACGATTTGTTTCATCCCGAAAGATCCAACCAAGATTTTGATTTCTACCCGTATTGAATACAAGAAACAGATTAAGAAAGCGATTCGCGAATACAACAAGCGTCGTCTAGTAGTAGATAATACTAAACTCTACGAAAAGAAACCGAAGAAAACTCCAGAAAAAGAGCTCACCGAAGCTTTGAATGAATTAAAACCAGAAGCAAGAGAGCTCGAAGAGCCAATCGAAAAGGCTCCAGCAAAGAAAGCAGTCGCAAGAAGCGCCAAGAAGAATACCGTTAAAGCCAAAACTAAGCCAAAGACTACAAAGAAAACCGCTGCTAAGAAAACTTCAACCAAGAAGACTACCACTAAGACTACTGCCAAGAAACCGGCCGCCAAGAAGAAAACTACTAAAAAGGCAAAGTAATGAAATACCAAGATAAAGCGCGTGGGATGTTAGTCGGACTAGCCGTCGGCGATGCTTTGGGCGCTCCGGTAGAATTTGGCTATTCAAGTGATTTTATTAAAAAGCTAGGGGAGGAGCTTGAGTACTTTCATGATACCCCTCGTTGTCAGAGTGGTGTCTGGACCGACGACACAGAAATGGCGCTCTGGGAAATAAGACAAAGATTTAATGTCGGTAGTTTCTATGCGGAACGACTGATTCGAACAGAGACGAATCATTTCGAAAACGAGACAGAGTTTATTGCCTATCAAGAGATGGGTATAGATCAATATGTCTTCGTAGCGACTCTAGATGGCCGAACTTCGGACATGTGCCGGAGCCATGATGGCCAGATCTACAAGATGAGCGAGCGACAAGAGGGCTATAATTACCCTCCGCTTCATCCTTTCTGTCGCTCTACAGTGCGTGGATATATTGGTAAAGATTATGAACCGAAGATGCGCTCAGCAAGAAATAAGCTTGGCGGCAAATATTTTGTACCAAACATGAGTTATAATGAATGGATCAAAGACGTCCAGTTCAACCCTAATGTCTATCCTGTCGACGTCCCGACAATCATGCCGTAAATATGATATAATAATATGTATAATGAGGTAATTAACATGTTTAATGCGGCGAATAAAACAAAACAATATGCGACAATACTCGAACATACATATGCTAATTTATTAGAGCGCTATATATACGACACTTTCACTCCCTGCATAGAGAACCCATCCAGAATAGCGAAATGGAGAGTTACTACGGCGTGCAATTTGCTTTGCTCAGCTCAAAACGCAATGAATCAACTACCTTTCGATTACCCACAACTTAGCCCCAATGACCTATTTAGACTTTCCCCAGAAATCTTTAATGAGCAAATGGACAATACCGCCATCACTAGCCTAGAAATGAATGACGCAAAAGACGACGAATCCCCTAGCCAAATAATAAAGGATCTCGATCGACAGATTTGCAATAACATACGAAATGAAATCGCACTATCATTGAACACAAACATAATGGAAGACACGAAAATTGGCAAGTTCGCCTTTCAGAAATCTGTTTTAAAAGAGAACGAAGATGTGATTTTGAATGAGTTGAATAAAACTTTAGGCGATCTTTCATTATTGTGATAAAATAAAGACATAAAATCAGCCCTCCGCGTAGTTCTGCTACGTGCAGCAATCGGGCTGATTTTTTGTCGGAATATGTTATAATATAAGTAATGAAGTATACGAGTGAGTACGAAAAACTTGCAAAACGAATGGCGAAAGCCGTCGAACTTGAAGAGGCATGGAAAGATGTAGAAAAAGTATACGGAAAAAACGCTACGAAATCTCTTAAATCATTGACGCCGGCAGATCCACTCCTCTTACATGATTTAACGGTCATTTCACACTTGGGTGAGGGAAAATCTCGAAAAGAAGTACAAGAAATACTTGATAATTATACAGAGAAAGACTGGGAATATGATATGAAGAACTTTGCTATAACAATAACCAGGGCGAAGGATACTGCCAAGAGCTATATTGATTCGAGGAAAAATAAAGAATGACGATATTTGGCAATAATGAACAAATCGTAAATACTAGCAAAAATGTCAATTGGTGGAGTGATGGTAGTACACAGACAAAAACAAACAATAGCATTTACGACGGAAATTCGATTGCCACTAAGACAAATAATACAATGTGGACCAAAACTGGCACCGTGACGCACTCCAGAAATACTTTCTGGGGTCCCGACGGTACATATAATCTAAGTGGAGGCATATTACACGGGCCTAATGGCCAAATATGGACGGGTGTAAATTCTGAGGACGATGCAATGTCAATTATTGCGCATAAACTTAAATAGAAAGGAGAAAATATGAATGATGATTTACTTAATAGAGCGCTTATATTTGCAGTAAATGCCCACGCCGGAATGGTACGAAAAGGAACGAATATGCCTTATATAGTTCATCCGATGGAGGCGGTTGCCATCGTAGCGTCGATAACAGATGACAAAGAAGTAATTGCAGCGGCAGCTTTACATGATGTTGTTGAGGATACGAATTATACTATTGACGATATAAAAAAGGAGTTCGGAGATAAAGTTGCCGGCCTGGTTGCATCTGAATCTGAGAATAAGCGTCCAGAATTACCAGAGGAAGAAACATGGAAAATACGCAAAGAGGAGACGCTCGAACACCTTAAAAATGCATCTATTGAAACTAAAATAGTTACACTTGGAGATAAGCTTTCTAACGTCCGTGCAATCTACAGAGATTATTTAGAGCTTGGCGATAGACTTTGGGATCGTTTTAATCAAAAAGACAAAAGCGAACACGCATGGTACTATTCCTCTATTGCAGATCTATTGTCGGACTTAAATAACTACCCTGCATGGAAAGAATATAAGGATCTCGTGAATAAAGTATTTGGAGAATAATTATGCAAAATGATGGTTTTATTAGCCTCATTCCGAGAATAGCAACCGGCCAAAATAAATATGCCGATGTATTTAATTCTGATAAATCCATCGTCTCAAATAAAACCTCTTTAAATAGTATTTATGTCGTAGGCGCGAACTTCTATGGCGTAGGACTTTTAAATACAGTGCATGTGTTATTGGCATATGCGGCACATTCAGCGATGCCAGACAATGTAAAATTTACGATACTTGATCCGGGAAAAAGTGATTATATAGAACTTGTCGGTAGCCCTTTTCTAAATGGCGACATAATTACTTCTGAAAGCGACATTTTAACAATCCTTGAGAATTCATCTGAAATAGATTTTGATTTTACGAATGTAATTGTTTTGAATCACTATGATTGGCTAAAAAATAATTTAGATGAAGAGTACTCGCTTAGATGCAGAGCCGCTGTTAGAAAACTTGTAAATGAGGCGAGAAGTAGGAATGTTATTTTTATCGTTGTCGATAGGGCTGCATCGGAAAACGAAGACATAATGGACTTCGATGCGATTCTCTGCTTTCACTTAGAGAATGAGTCATTATCAAAACATATCCTTGGAATACCAGGTGCGGAATTATTGAAAGACAAAGGCGACTCATTATATTTAAATAGGCGAACCGGCGAAATAAAGCACGGACAGATTCCACTCCTCTCGGAAAGCCTATTTAAGAACATCATAGGACTACCGGAGAACGCACAAGGTGACATTGACTCTGGCATAGAATAATATTATAATAAATACATGATTAATTGCGCGGAGGTGTTAGCGGCAAGAGATCGAGCGCGAGGCGCTATGATCGGACTTGCTGTTGGTGATGCCCTCGGCGCTCCTATTGAGTTTGACCATACCAGTACTATGATTCGAGAAAAAATGGACATAGTGCGTCATTTTCACGATAATATTATGCCGCCCAAAGGAGTATGGACGGATGACACGTCTATGGCCCTATGCCTAGCTGATAGTTTGCTTGAAAAAAGAGGATACGATTCATACGATATTATGGATAAATTTGCCGCGTGGGAATTTAGCGGATACAGAAGCTATTATCCAATGGGCTACGGAGTCGGCATGCAAACGGATATCGCCATTACGGCTTATACGGAAAATCCTATTCTCAAAAAGGATGAGCCTGAAACTGAATCTATTGCAAACGGATGCATAATGCGTCTCGCACCAGTAGTGATTGCGAACATCGAAAATACGAAAAAGAATGTTATCAGGTCGGCAAGATTATCGTGCCGAGAAACCCACAACTCGACTGGCGCTATGGCGATTACGGAACTAATGGCCGCAACGTTATATCTGATATTAAAAGGCGAGCCGAAAGACTGCTTACTGGAAAAAGCCAAAAATATGATAAAAGATGAACCGTCGAAAGCATTCCTTAAAAGCATCGATGATTCACATAGCCGCATATTTGATAAAAAAGGCGATAGTCTTCGCGATTTAGGTGGTTACGCACTAGACTCTTACGATATAGCAATGTGGGGATTGATTAATTTCGATTCATTTCTATATGGGATGCTTGGAGTATTAGGGCTAGGCGGAGATGCTGACACGAATGCTGCAATATACGGCCAACTTGCCGGTGCCTATTACGGATACGATTTAATACCGGACGAATGGAAAAATGAAGTATATCTAGCAGAAGATATAAAACAATTAGCTGACAATTTATGTGAAATTAAAAAATATAAAATATTACGCACACGTTTTGAGGATGATGACTCATTTAAAGTGAAAGGTGAACAATCGTGAACCAAAGGACAATACCAGAAAGGCTTCCGCTAACAATAGAAATCGCGGATTCAATAGATCCGAAAAAAATCATTCTCGCCGGTATAAGTAGTTTTGGCGCTATGGGTAGTAGTTCATCAGTCATAATCTACGTAATCGAGGACAATAAAATACGATCATACATAGCAAATGCGCGCGATGGTTTTGAATCAGATAAGGCATATAGTCTAATCGGTACCATCCTATCTGAAGAGACAAAGAGGCACACATTTATCAGAAAATATATGGGCATAGGGCACAATATGTTTCAGAATAAAAATTGGAACATTGAAATCAATAAGGGTGACTACGTTGTTGTATTTAACCAAACAGAATATAGCCTCCCTCTCACGTGTAGACCTTTGCCAATGTATCAAGACGAAAAATCTAATAGTCGCGAGTTTAGCTTAGATGATCCAGTAGTAAAAAAAGCACTTGAAATAAGTATCTCGAAAAGAAAATGGAGCACGTCATTATTGCAAACATATCTTAGTAAAGGACATGCCTTCATGGCTAGACTAACAAACTGGGCAGAAAAGAGCCGCCTAATTGGTCCGTCAATTGATAACAAGCCTAGGGATATTTATTTCTCAACAATAGCCGAGGCCCGAAGTATTCTTACCGGTCGTAGAAAAAATCATCAAACAATACAGGTCTCATTCGAGCAAAGGATAAAAAATAAACAGCTACTCCCTAAAAATCCTTGCATTGATCTTGAAACCGCTACGAAAATAGGAGATGACTATTATTCCATTGCGAATAACCGTAAAATGACCGACGAGATCGCCTTTGTCGCAAACTGTATCATGCATCTAAAAGCATACTTTCGTCTAAAAAATGAATCAGAGTACAGGCCGCCGTATACTAATAATTACAATTTTTCAAACTATGTATTTACACAAATAAAAGACAATAACACCCCACTGTTTCTGTACTCTTTCTCGCACATGATAGCCTTCATGAACTACGAGTATGTAGATATTAATCCGGTGTATCTACGAATATTTAGTAGTAATGTACATAAATATAGAGCTCTATACTTCATAGAAAAACTTGGCCCAAAAAAGGCATTAAAAATAATTGAGCAAATCGTATATTCAAAAGATGAAAAAAGTAGAGGCAAACTAATAAAAAGTCTAGACTTCTATACGCAAGGTATCCTCACAAAAAGGTATCGAAAACTAGAATGCGGCCATGCTACGACTTCAGATATTACAAATAAAAGTGCCTTTTGCTGGCAATTTAGGTATTTGACACTATTGAAATTTGACGATGCTGAAAATAAAGCAATAATCGATAAAATATCGAGTTTTACGGAAAAGCAAATCGCAAAACATGCAGAACAAATATCTCTATTCTTTTTCAATTATTTTTACCAAATTGATCGTCTTAGCCTTAAAAACATTTTTAAATGCGCGGTGCATGTCTATAAAAAGATGCCAATCAGCGGAAACAGCATAAATAACCTACGATCGTTGCATCTTTCTGCAATACTTATAATTGGTCATTCCCTAAAATATGAGTCTTGCATGGGCGATTTTAGCGATGATCTGACTAAATTCATATATGATACTTTTTGGCCAAAGATAGGAAGCACCTGGCCTATAAAAAATAGATCAAGATTTAAATTCCAAAATGAATTCGATGAAGAAGTTTTTGATCTTGCGGCAAAAATGATAGGATTCGATTTTGGTATAGAAGACCATAACAAAGAATTCGCAGATTATCTCAAAGGCAACATAGTGTTTAGGCCACCCCATGAATACTTTTGGTTTTTATCATTCTTATTAAGACACAGCGATCTTGGATTCAATTCTCAAGATATGCTTGAAAAAATTCTTTCCGAGATCCAGTGTGACGAACTTGTGCCAAAAAATGAGCTGATGGATATGCTGTGCTTATTGTTTGGCGCAGAGGGGTCTGGCAAAAAATTACTAGATGAAGTTTTTACAGAGCGCAGTCCACTCCGGCAATTCGGTAGCCAATTCTTTGAAAAATTGTTTGACCATGCAAGCGAAGACACGATTGATGATTTACTGATAGAAACTATCGACAAATTTGATGAGGTCGTCAAGATATGTGGTATACATAACGTACATAGAGTATTTTTACAGTTGTGTTGCTCAGCATATAAGCTAAAAGATAAAAGTTTATTATCTAACTTTGCAGAATTAATCAGTTCACAAGGCATCATGCCTAAAACTAATATAAAAAAGGCTATGAAAGCTTCAGAGAAATATATTAAAACGCACGAATTACAAAATGGATTGGCGTAAATATGAAGCGAAATATTTATTTAGACATTGACGGCGTAATTAGGGGATGTGCTTCCCCAAAAGAAGACATAGAGGAATTCTTGTGGTATTGCCTAGACAACTACCCGGATTCAATTTATTGGCTAACGACTCATTGTAATCATGGCGTTAATCGTGCTCCAGAAGCTATACAGGACGAATTCTCTAAAGAACTAGTAGATGCGTTATCTAAACAAGTCAAAGCAACAGAATGGGAAGTTTTAAAAACAGATGGAATAGACAAAGATCAAGATTTCGTCTGGTTCGACGACAACTTATTCGAAAGCGAAAGACAAGTATTGAAAGCCTACTATGTAGATGATGGATTCTTCAGGATGAACCCAAAGGATCCAGAAATGGCAAAGAAAGCACTTAATCACCTAAAAAGTTTAGAACAAGAGAGAGACGCCTAGCCAAA
>DEVX01000083.1 GCA_002363515.1 Candidatus Saccharibacteria bacterium UBA3225
GTGTGGACCTCCTCCCGGAAGGAACTAAAGATCTCGCTTTAGACGCTTTACTCGTAATTGATGGTGATAAAACCACTGTTGGTGATCCTATCGTAAAGGGAGTAAAGGTAAAGGCGAAGGTCGTAGAAGCAAAGGTAGCTGGCGATAAGATTCGCGTTATTCGTTACCACTCCAAGAAACGTGTTCATACTGAGACTGGCCATCGCCAGAAATACTCAGAAATCGAAATCGAGAGTATTGGCAAATAAATCAAGAAAAATTCACTCCGTTAACAGGGGTGAATTTTTTATGTTTTTTTGAATGCTTTTGCTTATTTGTGATATTATATAAACATAACAATAATATCCTCGAAGTGAGGACATAAGTGGAGGAAAAATGAGCAAAAAGAAAAAGACGATGCTTGTCGCAGCGATTGTATTGGGTATTGCTGTGCTAGGTTTGGCTGCAGGTGTATATGCGAAGTATATATCGTCAGTTCAAAAGACTGGCACTGCGCAAGTTGCAAAGTGGGCGTTTACGGAAAAAAATACTTCTGGGAGCGTAGAGTGTAAATTGGACGAAACATATGATCCCAACACGTTGTCTGCAGGGAAAATAGCACCAGGTACATCCGGTTATTGCCCAATAGTAGTATCTAATGAGGCGACTGAAGTTGGAATTACCTATACGATTAAGCCAAGTACAGAAATTACTAATCAACCTACGAACCTTAAGTTCTATAAAGATGCTAATCATACGGAAGAGCTAACAAGTGCATCGGCACTTTCGGGTACATTGAAGCCTGGCAAAGTTACTAATGATGAAGCCTACGTTTATTGGGCTTGGGCTTATCAAGATGGTACTGAAGAGTATGATTCGGCCGATACTACTAATGGCGTAAGCGCAGCTACTATGACTATGAAGTTTGATGTAACTGGTACCCAGCTTGAGCCGACTATCTAAAAAGAACAAATAATTCGTGGAGGTTTAGCCTCCACGTGGCCAATGAATAAATTAATTGTCCGCGTGGGGGCTAAGAAGTAGATACACAATGAAGAAGGAAGAACGAAAAAATAGTAATAAAGTACTATGCGCCATCGTAGCCTTGTTGTTGGTGGCGATTGCTGTTTTGTTTTGGCTTCTTTTGAGACCGCAACCAGAACCAACTAAAATTCCGACTGGGAACATTGACGTGTTTGATATTAGAATCGGATGTCTTTGTAAGGGCAAGAATAAAGATGGCAAGTCCGATGATGGCGGTGATGATGAGTGTGGCAATGATGCGGACGGTTTTTACCCGAACGTATCGCCTGGCGCAAGTAGTCAAAAGAAAGATACGGAAAAGAAAATTAACGGCAATACTGATACAGACGTAGATGATGCTGGGATCGTTTATGTAGATGACGATAATGGCTGGTATGTGTATCAGAAGAATTTGGAAATATTCAACAATGCTGCTTTTGAATATACGAATAAGATTGCGCCTGGCGTATCGAATTCGTACGATTTTAAGGTTCACAATGAGACTAGCAATACAATTCGTTATAATATCGAGTTTGCTGAAGAATCTGAGTATGCGATTAATATGAAATATCGCCTAAAGAGAGCTGGGGCCTATGTGGTCGGTAGTGAGACGGAATGGGTAAACGCGAGTCAGCTTTTGACGGCGATGAAGCAGTTGGCTAACGATGGTGTGGACGCATATACCTTGGATTGGATGTGGCCGTATGAGGACGGGAAAGATGATCAAGATACGGAAGCTGGAAAGAATATGGAGTCAGAATATTATTTAGGCATAAAGGTAAACTTTGAGGAAGTGTAGGATGACGCAAAAGAAACATATGCGAATATGGCAAATCGTCTTGCTGGGTGCGATGGCGGCTTGTGCTTCGTTTGTTACAAGTGTTTGCGTTGCAAAGATGGTTGGCAGCCAGGTAGAACTAGAGGCAGAAGCAAGGCAGATAGCGAAATGGGCTGTAGCAATAACTGGCTGTTCTGACAGTGGAGTCGATTTAGTGGCGGGCGGCGACATAAAGAACTGTTCTTTGGATGTGGCAAATAACTCAGAGGTGGTAAGTAGCTATGTGATTGAGGTGTCGAATATTCCAAACGGCGTGAAGGTTGGCTTGGGTGCTAGCGGCACTTTATTAACGCCACAGAATGGCGTAGTTAGATTTACGGATACCGGCGGAGCGTTAGCTATGAATGATGATAGGGAGCATGTTTTGCGTTTTGGCGCAGATTTGGCGACCAATGTAATTAATGAGAATGAGATAACTGTAGGCGTATTGTTTGCGCAGGAGGAGCCACGATGATGCGAAAGTGCATGAGAGTGCTTGCGATTATTGCAATATCGGGTTTGCTATTGAGCGTCTATGCAATTAATACACGGGCAAAGTATGTATCTAGAGCCGAAAGTACAGTACAACTTAGCGTCGTAAAACCGCATTATACGGTTGCCTTTAATGCTAATGGTGGTACTGGTACGATGGATAATCAGGATTTTATTTATGACACGGCGCAAGCCTTGAATGCGAATAGTTTTACCCGAAGCGATTATCATTTTGTGGCCTGGAATACGGAGGCGGACGGCAGTGGTGATTCTTATGACAATGGAGAAGAGGTGCTGAATCTATCGGAAACTGGCACGGGAATAATAACTTTGTATGCACAATGGGAAGAAAATGAGATGCATACGGTGTTTGAGATTAATGGTGAATGCGTTTTTCATGGTTATGATATACAACAGGGGACAGGGGAAGGCTATATTACAGGAAATAGTTGCGAAGTTGGTGGCGTAAATTATGCAGATGGCACACATAAGTTTATAGATACTGGGGTGGAGTTATATAGCGAAAGTAATTATGAGAAAGATTATGAGGTTGGATTTACGATTCTTGCTTACGACCCAAATCACCAGTATAAAGAGCCAGGCGATAATGCTAGCCAGGCGTCTTTTATGAATACAAAGTTAGAGGACGAAAGTAAACATTTTCCAGGCTTAGTAGTCCGTAGAAATAACAACAAGATTGAGATTACCCAAACGATTAATAATGTTAGGCCGGCTCCAGGTCAAAACCTTGCTTCGGCGACAACTAAAGTGACGGTGGCCAGGGTAGACGGAGTTGTATACTATGCCTTTAATGATGATCCATTTACGAGGTTGCAAGATATAAATGGAACGTCTGATTATTTCGATACGACCGTATGGTTCGGTTCGTCGGTTAGAGCAGACGGCATAACTCCAATGAGATATATTGATGCGGAGCTGACGAATATGTATGTAAAGATAGGCGAAAGGGGCACTAACAAACATATCATTTCGTTTGATGCGGGCGGAGTTACCAATAATCCAGCGGACATTACGGTGATTGGCTCGCGAAAAGCGGGCAGCGCATTGCCGGCTTTAAATACTCAAGGCGATCATTTCTTCGGGGGTTGGTTCACGGAGCCGAATGGGGGTGGTGTTGAGGTTACTCCGGATACTGTAATTGAGAGCGATATGACACTCTATGCTTTTTGGCGAGATAGTGACTATGTTTGTAATGTTGTCGGTGGGTCTGGATATAATACACTTCAAGGATGTATTGATGCGGCTGGGGCGTCCGATATAATAACGCTGATAAGTGATGTAAATGAGCATATAACTATCAATAGTGGAAAAGTTATTACGATTGATCTTGGCGGTTATACGTTAGGGGATAATAATGTCGGCGCGGCGGTAGTTAAGAACAAGGGTGATTTGAGGTTGGTTAACGGTACGATTACTTCTTCGGTAGACTTTAGCGTTATCGATAACGATCCGGGCGCTAAGTTGTCGGTTGGGCAGGACTTAAGAATAATTGCAACTGGCACAAAACAGGCGATTTATAACGATGCTGCCGAGCTTCATATAACTGATAATGCGTATTTGAGTTCAGCTTCAACTATACGTCCCGCACTAGAGAATCATAGTAACGGTGGCAAAATATATGTTGAAGGTGGTACGATTATCTCTACCTATCAGCAAGGAATATATAATAAAGCTGGAACGTTAACGATTGGCGTGGGGGATGGAACAATTAATGCCAATTCGCCAGTTATTCAAGGCGCGACTTACGGAATCACTACTGGCAATAATAATATCTCCATGTATGACGGCATTCTGAGGGGCAAAACAGGGGCAATTGATAATTCTGGAAGAATTATCGCTACTGAGAGTGGAGCTACGGCGGTTGGTATAAATCCAGTAGTGACAGAGATTATTGATGGCGTTACATACAAGGTGCTCTATTACGAATAATAATGATTTGGGTGCCCGTAAAGCGCTAATGGTGTGCTATTATAATTGTTAGTATGAGTGTGGTAATTGGAATAATAATCGGTATATTTATGTTAATGTTCCTCGTGACAGCGCACGAGTTTGGACATTTTATCGCGGCAAGGCGTAACGGAGTTGAAGTTGAAGAGTTTGGCATTTGTTTCCCACCGCGCGCAATTGCTTGGCGAAAGGTTGGCGGCAAATGGCGCCGTCTCAAAAAGAGCGAATGGAGCAACCCGCCTGGAAAAGGTACGATAATATCGTTAAACTTGTTGCCGATTGGTGGTTTTTGCCAAATGAAGGGCGAGAGTGATGCAGATACCGAAAAGGGTAGTTTTGGCGCGGCGAACTTTTGGGGAAAAACTAAAATTCTATTTGCTGGCGTTACGATGAACTGGGCGGTAGCATTTGTGCTGCTCACGGTTTTAGCATGGATTGGCATGCCGCATTTCTTGGATGGGCAGTTTATGGTTGAAGGCGATACTAAAATAATTGTAGATGAGCCGGTAAAAATTGGCGAAGTGATTAAAGATAGCCCAGCGGAAAAGGCGGGGCTACTCAGTGGGGACGTAGTGAAGCTGATGCGCGCAATCGATGACGGATCGGAATCCGTAGAAATTGTTACGACTGAGGATTTGCTGGCGTTTAACAAGAGCCACGCTGGCGGTTTTGTATATATGAATTATGAGCGTGACGGTCATGAGATGTTGGCGGAAATAAAGCTAAATGATAGCAATGCGGATTATTTGCTTGGTGCGGGTATTTCGGGTAGCGTCAGATATATGAGCTCTTGGAGCGCGCCGATTGTCGGTTTGGGGACCACGGCGCAAATAACTGGGGAAACATTCAAAGGCGTAGGAATGTTACTATACAATTTAGTTAGTGGTGTAGTACAACAGATTAATCCAAATGCGGAAGTGCGCGAGAGTGGCGCTAAGGCAATTAAAAGCGCGGGCGATTCGGTAAGTGGGCCGGTAGGCATAATTGGCGTATTGTTTCCAGCTTTTGCGGCGAGTGGCCTAAATAACTTGATGTTCTTGGTGGCCTTAATATCAATTTCGTTGGCATGTATGAATGTTTTGCCAATTCCAGCTCTAGATGGCGGAAGATGGTTATTGATTGCAATTTATCGTTTGCGAAAGAAGAAATTGACTAAGGCGAAAGAAGAGAAGATTGTTGGACGAGCTTTTATGGTAATCCTGATTTTAGCGGCTATCGTAACAGTAATTGATATTATAAGGTTATTCTAATGAGTGAACGTCGTGGCGGACTAATAGCGTCAAAACTAGACAGGATGCGCAAACGTGCAAAGAAAGACGAAAAGTATAAAAAACGCTTGACGATTTTTTGGGCGTTAGCCATTACAGTATGGGTGGGAGTTGCATTTTTTGCTGCGCAGATTATCGTTTTTACGATTGCAGGACTATGTATTAAATGGGCCGGCTGGGTGGTAAACGAAAACATGGCGCAAACGATATGCATGGTGATCTCGTATGCGCTGGCTTTACTGATTTTAGCGACGGTTGCAAAAAAGTTTTTTAGCGTACGCATCTCAAGAGATGAATTAGGGCTACGCGGCTTGCCGACTTGGACGGATATACTATTGTCGCCGGTCGGCTATATAGTGTCGTTACTAGGCGCAGTTGCGGTGATGTTTGTAATGCAGCTGTTTTTGCCGGCGATTGATTGGACGCAAACGCAGGATGTGGGCTTTAATAATGTCGTATCTTCGGCAGATCGTATGGTAACTTTTGTGGCTTTGGTGATTCTAGCGCCACTGATGGAGGAACTAATCTTCCGAGGTTATTTGTATGGTCGCCTGCGCAGCAAGATGAGCGCATTGCCAGCGATTATCTTGGTCTCGGTATTGTTTGGCATTATGCATGGGCAATGGAATGTGGGAATTGTAGTCGGAGTAATGAGTGTGATTTTATGTATAGCGCGCGAGATGACCGGCACAATATATGCAGGTATATTGATGCATATGATTCGTAATGGCGTTGCATTCTATATGCTTTATATTAATCCGATGGGTTTGGCTGGATTTGGCGTGGTGATGCCAGCGTTATTGCCATTCTTGGTATAATAGATTATATGCCGGAGTTGCCCGAAGTAGAGACTATAAGGCGTGGGCTAAATGAATATATTTTGAATCAGACGATTCAGGAAGTGCATATTTTGTGCGAAAAGAGTTTTCGAGGTGACAAAAAATGGCTATTGGGGCAAAAGATTATTAAGATAGATCGTCGGGGCAAAGCTTTGCTGATTCAACTCGAGAACAATATGTGGATGATGGTGCATTTACGCATGACTGGTCAGATGATTTTTGTGGGTGATGAAAAGTTTGCGGCTGGACATCCGGACGGCGGTTTTACGGAGAAGATGCCAGGGCGACATACGCGCGTATATTTTGATTTTACGAATGATACGCATTTATATTTTAATGATCAACGTAAGTTTGGTTTTATAGCCGTGCTAGATGAGTTGGGCCTACATGAGGACAAATTCTTGAATAAGCTAGCGCCAGAGCCGTGGGATATGAAACCTGATGATTTTTGGGCCATGTTGCAACGTCATAAAGCGGCGCCAATTAAGGCGGCAATACTTGATCAGAGCAACATTGCGGGAGTGGGGAATATTTATGCAGATGAGGGGTGTTTTTATGCGAAGATTTTGCCTTGGCGAAGATGCGACAGCCTTGACCGCGATGAGGCAGATTTACTGCTAAGGGGGCTTTGCGAAGTAATGCAGGCCTCGATTGATAGTGGCGGTTCGACAATGAAAGATTACGTACGCGCAGATGGTACGAAGGGGAGTTATTTGGAGAAATTTGCGCAGGTATTTCGTCGTGAGGGGCTAGAGTGTCGACGTTGTGGTGGGATGATTGAAAAAACACGAGTGGCTGGACGCGGCACGCATTATTGCAAGGGGTGCCAGAAATGATAAAAATCTTCTATGGCAACGATCGCCAAAAAGCTCAGGAGGCCGTCAATAAGATTTTGGGGAAGGAATATGAATTAATAGAGGCCGATAGCATTACGCGGGCAGATATGGATTCTATTTTTCGAGGCACGTCTCTATTTGGCGAGAACCGTAAGATATTATTAAAGGATTTAAGCGAGAACAAAGAATGTTGGGAATCATTTCCAAATTATTTAGATACAACTCACGATGTTGTGGTTTGGCTTTCGACATTAGATAAGCGTTCAGTTACATATAAAAGTATCTCAAAGAA
>DEVX01000060.1 GCA_002363515.1 Candidatus Saccharibacteria bacterium UBA3225
AACATTAACCATAAACGCACTAGAAGGCAACACGCAAACCTCTGCTGCCGACGAAGAGAAAATAAAGCAGCGAAACGCCGAGCACGCTAAGGTCAAAGCTATTTCAGCTATAAACGAGACGTCAATACTTATCGACCAAAGCATAAAACTTAAACCAGTAGTAATCCCAGATTATGCAGAAAATAAGGGCCTCTCGTACAAGACCAGCGACGCTAGCATTGCAACTGTAGACGAAAATGGAAAAGTTACCCCGAAGAAAGTTGGCGATGTAACCATAACGATTATATCCGCAGATGGCCCAACAAAAGACGTAAAAATACACGTCGTTAAACCAATTTCCGTCGAGAAAATCAATATCAATCCCACAGCCCTCACCTTAAGCATTGGTAAAACTGCCACAATAAGAGCCGAGGCATTGCCACGAAACGCCATAGATAGAACCATTACTTGGACTAGCAGTAACCCACAATCCGTCACAGTTACTCAAACCGGAGTGGTTAAAGCAGTTGGGCCCGGAAAAGCCACAATCATCGTCGCCTCAAAGGATAAATCTGTCACGGCCACCGCATTGGTGACCGTACAGGGTGGCGCAATGGACGGCTCTCTAGAAACCGAACCTGCACCAGTAGGCAAAAACGCACCCAAAAACCTAGATTTTAGAGCCGCTACGCGTAAAATTATCAACCCGCACCGAAGTGACTTTAACTGGTGTAACTACGAATCAAAAATTAAAGAACTTGGCGGATATACGGCCTACATCAAGAGTCTTGGTGGAATCTTTGCGGATAATGTGAATAAGAAATTCAAAGTCAAAACCGCCGCAGAGCTACAATATGCAGCAGAGTACATCTGGGGGCTTTGGACAATTTGGGGGCCAGATTACGACAATGGCAAAACATACCACAAATGGGGTCTTGGCGCGGCCGACGGCTTCCACAATTGCCATGGCGACCGTCATGCTGGCTCTGGCTACTCGCAGGCAGAAATTAATGACTTGTTATCTAAAAAGAGAAAAGTGCGCACAAACTGTAACGCATCTCAAACTACATTCAATAAAACAACCGATTTGTTCCAAATCGACGCTACGAAATTTATAACTCAAACAAAGATGAGTCCAGTGGGCAGAATGACTAAGACTAACCAACTTCAGGTTGGCGACTGGGTTCACTTCTTCAGGAAGCCAGGTTATAAGAAATGGGGGCACGTTGCTATAGTAGGTGAAGTATACGATGATTACGTCATAATGTACGAAGGCGGAGGCCGCTTCGTAGAATCAACTTACTTTAAACACAAGCTCAAACGCACGGGCGACGGCAAACTTAGCGATAGCTACTCCCACTTTAAATCGTGGTTCGGTGTTAGGCCGTTCAAGATTGATCAAAGCGTATATCTAAAAGGCATGAACCCATGAAGACAAATACTAACCATAAAATTAATCTAATAGCGCCAATCATCGTTAGCGCTGTCGCAATCGCTGTCATAATAGTTATCTGCATCATCCTAGTAAATATAAATTCAAACAATATAGAGGACGAGATTCGCGAAGCTATCAACTCAGGGGTTCTCGAAAAAGACTACTCACCCTTAATGAAGCTCAGCAAAGAGCTAATCGGGCAAAAAGTTTTTCTAGACGACGCCGAAGAAAAGTTTTCAAACGAAGAAGACTTGTACGACTTCTATGTCACAGAGAATAATGGCTATATTGCAGACAAAAGTTCGAGCGAAAGAATTACATTCGACATTATTATCGAAGAAGCGGACGCGCCACCTACCTTAATTGATTTCGTTTATCACGAGACTATCGGAGACAATGACTCTTTCGTCATGAAATCAAGCGAAAACACTTTCCAACATTTTAATGGTTACGTTACCAATGAGTTCAATAATATCGACGAAGCTCTAAGGGATCATCTAATCGTAAGGGAGGATTAGCTAACATGCAAAATCAAAATCAAATACTAAGCCCCATGTCGCCAATCAGCCAGGCGCCACAAACCCCTGCGTCAACACCGCAGCAATTCAGTAAAAAATCCACCATTATTATCATCGCTTCAGCTATTGTAGTAGCTGCAATTATAATTGCAGCTACAATCGTCATTCTGAATATTCACAACCAAAAAACACCCTCCGACGGCAAAACGCCAGAAAACATAGACGGGGTCGCTAAAGAAATAAACGAATTTAACGAAAAAGAGGACGGCACTAAAAATACACAAACGCTTGTACATTATTCGTCTCTCCCCGGCACAACCAGTCTTACCGAACTAAAGAGCACAATCGGGAATTCCGGGAAAATAGAAATAGACGGCAATTCGGGTAGCATCGATTTTGGTGACGATGACGAATATATCTCGTTCGACATTGATGGCGACCAGGTAAGTAATTTTATATATACTAAGGACCAAGGCGACTACGCAATCTTCATTCAGGAAACCGATACGGGAACATTCGAATATTATAGCGGCATAGGTACATATGCTGTAGAGACAAAACAAGAGGCAATCTCCCTATATCTCAAAACAAAGCAGGAATAAAGCGTGATATAATCATAACAGCATAACGCTTATGTAGAAACTAATATAGGGTCAATCAATGCAAGATCAAAACTATATACAACTTCAACCAATCTCAACGGTTAACGTCGCCAAACAGAAAAAACTTAAATTGGTTTTTATTATAGTCTCAATCGTAATTATCGTCCTAGCCATAATCGCCACCTGCATTTTGATTTTTAAAGAAAAAAATACCATTTTCGTTATTAATCAAGGCTGGAGCATTACGAGAGACGAAAGAAGTAACGAAAACATCATCAACTTAGCTCTAGAAGTCGAAAACACCTCAAAAAACAAATATGCAAGCGACATAACGGTAGCTGCAGAAGTATACGATAATGGTAAGGAAGTCGCAACTATCGCGGATGCATGCTATATCGAATACTTAGCCCCAAACGATAAGGCCTACTGCGCAAGCAATATAATTCAAGAAGGCGACTACAATATCGCAGATATGGCATTTACGATTAACGGTAAAACCTTAAAATATAGCAATTACAACACTAACGAGCAAACAAATAGCAGCTCATTTGAGGTTGCCGATATTGATGACGAAAATAAGGATAATATAGCCTGTACAATCAGAAATAATAGTAGCGTCTCTGTAAACAATCCAATCGCGACTATCGTGTTTTACAAAGACGGAAAGATCATAGGTGGCGCTAGCGGCGAGATAGAAGAAGAAACACTTCCGGCAAACGGAGAAACATCAATCAAATTCTACGGAAACCGCATCCAGGAATACGACGAATACAAAATAGGTGTAACCGGTATATGAAAAACAAGCTCCCAACCATACTAGCCGTACTTGCGATCATACTTACGTTAATGCTTGCTATTACGCCAAAAGCATACGTATTCGCAGGCGGCGACGCGTGTTCAATAGCGGGAAGTTCAGATCCACTACTTTGCGGCAATCAACATAGCGACGAAGAGCTAGAATTAATGATGCGCGTCAAAGATGTCCTACATGTTGTTTTTACGGCAATCGGCATTATAGCTGTCGTAGTAATTATTATTGCAGGCATACGGCTGATGTTGTCGAAAGGCGAAGCACAAAAAATATCCCAAGCAAAAATGGCAATATTTTACTCTATTAGTGGCCTAGTAGTAACTTTTTGCGCATTCGCATTTACGGATTTAGTAATCGGTGCCATTTATGGACAGCTACCAGGCGAAACTGTAGCAACAACTCCAGACAAAAATCGCAACGAAGTTAAGGCAATCAGCTTGATGCGCAAAATCGCCATGACCGTTGGTCAAACTCTGCAAATTAACCCAAGGGTAATTCCGGATTACGCTACGGATCAAAGCCTCAGCTATAAATCAAAAAATGCGTCTATTGCAAACGTAAATAATGCGGGTGAAGTTACAGCCGTAAAAAAAGGCGAAACAGATATCGTCGTATCGTCAAAAAACGGCGTCAAGAACCAAACCACAATCGTAGTCTACGACAAAACATTGGCCGAAAGAATAGTAGTCAGCCCCACCACCGTATCGTTGCCGGTAGGCCGGACTGTTCAGGTAACAGCAACGGTTTTCCCAACAAATGCAACCGACAAAACCCTAAAATGGACAAGCGCCAACGAAAAAATAGCTAAAGTAAACATAGGCGGTCTCATTTCGGCCATCGCGCCAGGCGACACAATAATCACGGTCAAGACAAAAAACGATAATGCCTCACAGCCAGGAGTCCAGGGAATTATCAAAGTACACGTAGAGAGTCCTGATAAAGGCTACGTCGTCAATCCTTACAATCCAGATGACGGCGGCAATACCGGAAGTGGCAAAGAAACTACAGGAGCCACGACAAACGTAAAGTATTCCGGATGGCTAGATTTCCGCGAAGAGACCAGGCAGATCGTTAAGAAAAATATGGACGGTATCAATTGGCAAAATCACGATTCTTTCCTAAAATCGCACGGTGGATATGCCAACTATATTAATAGTTTAGGAGGAGTGTTCTCAAAATTTGGCGGCAAAGATGAAAAAATCCCAATCAAAACCGCCGCCGACTTACAAGAAGCAGCAGAATACTTCTTTGGCATCTTCTCAATTTACGGGTCAGACTATAGCGCAGGCGGTCGTTGGCCAGTCTGGGGAGAAGACCATAATAGTCACGGAGTCGCCAAAAAGGGAACGCCTGACGGGTTCTATTATGGCTACGAGGACCGAAAATATAGAAAATCAAAAGACTCAAAACCATGTGGAAGGCATGTCCAAATGGCTATAGACTTTGAGTTTGGCAAAGGCTACAAGGGCGAGAGTTGCATTAAGAAGCGCATCCGTGGCAACTGTAACTATAGCCAAGATAGTTTTATCCGCCAAACAAACCTAAAACTGCCATCATCTAGCAATAGCTGGACATCTAAGAGCACATACCACAATAGTTCTAAAATTAAACACACCAATGAGCTACAGGTTGGCGATTGGGTTCATTACTATTCAGGCGGAGAATGGAAACATATCGCGATAGTTGGAGAGGTATATCAAGACATAGTAGTGCTTTATGATGGCGGAGGACGTTTTAATAGAAGTATGCACTACAAAAAAATCATGTACCGCAATACAGACTCGCTGAAAGGTACGGAATATGACAACTATAGTAAATGGGACGCCGTACGCTTATGGGATATCGACCAGAACGTAACTCTGAAGGGAATTAACGATAAGCCAAAAAATTGGATTTGGTAATATGAAGAAAAAGAGCATCATTATAACATCGTCAGTAGTATTACTTTTCTTAGTAATTACAATCACTACGGCAGCGATTATCTACGTTAATAAAACTCAAATCAGCCAACAAGCAGAAGATGACCAACCGTTCGATACGGATTATACCGACATGCAAAAAGTATATTACAACTTTGAAACAGAGATGCAACTCGACGAAATCAAACAATTCGCCAAAGGAATCAATGAAAAGATCGAGGTGCAAACCGGAGAAGATTGGGGCAAAATTCTACTCGAAGATTCCCGCGAGTATATCGATTTTATGCCAGTTTCTTACGATGGAAATATATATGCGGAAGATATAATATACTACGACAGAAGCGAAGGCGTTACGACTTATATCCTCAAGAGTGACTACTCCAAGTACACTCATTTCAATGGCGTTTCGGCAACCGAATTTGATACTATAGAGGAAGCAATCAGCGACCATATCCAATACACGAAATATCGAGAATAAAAACCAATATGGATAAAACCCGCCAGTTTAGTTGGCGGGTTTTTTCTTATGTTGCACAATTCTCAACTCTATAGAAGATGTCAGTCAGACAAGATAGCCACCCTATTCTAGAACACCAAAAACCAATAATATATTAATCGCTACAAAAGCCCCTGCCAGTGATATTGCGTAGCCGCAATATCACTCTAAGAGCCCTATAAAAGCTCCTTGAATGGCCTTCTGCTTGAATAATAGTAACCAAAACCGTTAAGGTTGCAGTAGCTCTTTATCGTTTTTTCCCGATCTTTGTTATCTCCGTACTCTAGAAGATACACAAAGAGATTTGCCGCTTTTACTTTCTTGAGATACTTCTTTAGATACTCGGTATCCTCAGAATTTTGCTTATTACCACTGTTGTCCGAAAAAACCTCCTCCTGGTTTACACCATCAAACAATTCCTTGTATGAACCGTCCTCAATCGATTTAGCCACAAAATCATCCGCACCATTTATCATAACCTCCATACCGCGACTATGAATTTTCCTTAAAATATTTTGCAGACCCGCATATAGTCCAGTCCTTTTTCTTTTGTAATAATAATATACATCCAAGTTATCGATATAATAGCCATCGGCGCCCTTAGCTCTAAGTTTAGGCTCAAGCTCTTCCGTAATAAAATCTTGCCACACCTTACTAGACGCATCCACCCACTGTTCTGCATTCCAACCCTCGTATTTCCCTAAAAGAAGCTTCTCAAAACGTTTATCGCCACTGTAATACCGAGAGTCATCCGACCATTCGATAGCACCAACATTGAGGTAAGAATATACTTTTATGCCTTTAGCATGCAGCTCATCGATAAACGCTTTTGGAAATCCTTCTTGAAAGTCTATTACTACATGATCATGAGCATATAGTCTGCTTAATTTATTCCTATGCTTGTTGTAATCAAGCCCAAGATATACTCCGTATTTCTTACCAATTTTTGCCGAAGACATACCCGTCACAGTAACTTTTACCTTCGCAGATTTGCCGTTCGCCGTTCGCGCCGTAATAGTCGTTTCGCCAACTTTCACACCTTTCACTTTGCCAGCTGACACGGTTGCAATTTTTTCGTCGTCGGATGTCCACGTCACGCCTATATTGGTCGCATTTGCAGGGTATATCGTATAGCCTATCGTTTTCGATTCACCGACGCCCACCTTTATGTCTGTCATATTTAACTTAATACAAGTTGGTTGCACGCTATTAGTTACAGACGTGCCACCGCCAGAAGAGCCACCTTTGCCACCGCCAGAAGCAGTTCCAGAGTTGTCTCCAGTGTCCACAACCGGCGAGAAATTTCCCATCGGCATAACCATAAAGTCTAGTACAATAGACATGCCGCACCAAAGCACAAGTCCAATTACGACCGCATAGAAACGATTCTTGGCTGACACAAGTTTGCCAGAATCGCCCGCTGCCGTCATTACAATGTAGCCAGTAAAAAGAACTCCCAATGTGCCAGCCATCCCCGCAGAAATAGTCAAGAAGTCAATTACTCCGTTAATAATACTACCAATTGACGCCGTAGAGTTTGTTGGCGAACATAAGCTACCCGGCAAAATCGAAGTACATTGAATCTGACGAGTAGGCGCAACCGTTACGGGCGGATTATCATTAGGGTCTAAATGCTTGCGTGTCGACGCAACCCCACATTCACAATTTGCATCAGACGAGCCACAACCACCTTTTGGATCAGAAACAATTAGCGAATTATTTATATCGACACTTGTAGATTCGCTAATGCCCAAAGTTTTACCGCTAACCGCATAAATAGCGGCGCCATGCCCCCAACCAGTGCGATCATTATTCGTCGGGACCATCATAAATAAACCGCCATCACTACCAAAGGCCATGCCCTCAATAAGCCCAGTCTTTACGACACTTTCGGAAATCTCAATATCCTTTATGTGCTTGTCTTCTTTATGATTGTAAAAACGTAAAATTGCACCATGGCCGCTGACTAAATCGTTTACTACTAAGTAATTCCCCCAAGTAGCAGGGCCTTCCTCATACTTTGTACCAGGATAATTTTCGGTTTTAGTTTTCTTAATGGTCTTGAGGTTTCCATCCTTAATCTTGTGACCCTCATTTCCAGTCCAATACCAGTCGTATGTTTGATTATATGCAAGTTTAGCGCTGCCAACACCGTCTATCTTTTTTTCATACTTCATCGTCGCATCATCAAACACAAACGTCCCCGCCTGAGTTGCTAGTAGCAATTTGCCAGAAGTGTAATTATATGCAAAAGAACTGGCATGACCGTAGCAACCGGGGTCGCCGTATCTACTACATGAAAAATGTTTCTTTTCCGGTATCATCTTGACGATCTTAAAAGTCTTACGATCTATAAAATAAATTCTGCTTCTCGTCGTTGGCTTATAGCCACCTTCATCAATTAGGAACGAGATTACAATATGCGTTGGCGTTAGAGTAAAGCCTTGCACTTCACCATCACCATCATTATCGACAAAACAATCCCTACCAACACCGCAATTATCTCCGGTTTTAAAGTGCTTCACGAGTTTTATGCCACTACTTAGTTTAGTTAGAGCTGCGGCATTATTTGAAAAACTTAATGCCCCAATCGCCATAAATGTAATAACCAAAAACCAATAGAATTTATTTTTCATAATTCTCCCTAATGTAGCAATTCAATATAGCATAAGTAGTTGAATCGGTCATTCTTAACAAAGCGCCATTCGTAGAGAGCATATACTCCAAATTAGGGCCAGTTCCGCCAGATACATTTAAGTATCCATCCACGCTATCGTAGAGATATTTTCGGCTATTATTCTCAGTTAAGTCTATAAAGTTACCCGCTTCATCGATCCGTATCATTTTGCTACCATCATTACATCCCCATACACCAATAATACGATCAAGAGAAGGCACTTCAAAATCGTCTTCATCAACATATTCAACTATGCCAGTATTCTGGTAGTCGTCATCGCCAGAAGCCTTATTGCCGACATAATTATTAATTGAAACGGTCTTTACAATCATCATCACTATCGACAAAATCACAGCGCCAATCGCCACACATATAATAATCAAAAATTTACGCTTATTGACATCTGGATACATTAAAATACCTCAACCATCATTAAATTCAATTATAAACAATTTTTACGTTTTTTGTATATTCTTATGCTAAAATTATAAATAATTTGGGAGAGTGAAAAGAGAGAGGTAACACGCTTCTACATATTTAAAAGGGAAGATATGGGCAAAGATAGCGAAGATAATAATGAGGTAGAAATAGAGCGAGTAGCCGAATCGCCAAACATTAACACTGACTCAGATGATATTGATGGTTTACGAGATGCAATATCTTCCAACTCTCAACAATCAGATATAGATAAAAAGCCGACCAAACAAGAAGACATCAAATTCTATTCCGCAAATATTAGCCGCTCAGACGGAAAAGAGCTAATGGTCAACGTCGAGGGTTCCCAAAAGCGCAAAATCGATGAGGCAAAACAAAAAAAGAAAGACCAGCAAGAGGCCGAAAAACGCAAAAAAACCGAAGAGCACAAGCGCAAACATGACGCACAAGTAATCAAGCGAAACAAACGCATTAGCGATATAAAATATTTACTTAAGAAAATATGGGGGCTCAAGTATATTTTTTTAATAATCATAGTATTAATGGTCTCAACTGTCATAATATTCAAGTTCGTCGTACCGAATATTAACAATAGAATAACAGAAGTCGTCGAGCGGCAGAAAAAAGAATCCGACGAAAAGATACTGCAAAAAGAGCGTACAGACATGCTAAAAATACTAGAAAAAGTCATAGGCAACAAGTATTCGCAAAAGGATGTCGAGACAATTATAAATGATATTAATCCGAATGCTAGAATTTATGCCTACGATAGCGATGGCGAAATCGATTTAAATGGTACCACGGAACATATAAAGTTTCGCATTAAAGATAATCTTCTGTTTGACTTTAATTATATCGACAATCTTGACGGGATAGATCAACAAATTTATAAATCAGGCGACAAATATCACTATATAAATGGCGAAGAACTATATCAGTTTAATTCATTGGATGATGCTCTCGTTAAATATCTCACTAATATTGCACTCAGTGAAGAAAGGTAATCATGGCACTATTTTCAACAAAAACAATCGTCAAGTACAAACGCGCGGCTATGCCACTTCTAGTAATAAGCTTTTTTGCTATAGTTTTTTTAAACATTAACCAAACAGCCGCGGCATTATCATTATCTAAGGACATCTTAGCCAATCAGCCAGATGCCGGTGAATGGTCTATACCTGCAGGGACCGACGTTGTGTTAAAGAGGTGGCGAACTAAAATAACCGACGCAACAATTACTACATCTAATCATTTTAAAGTCGCTATTAACAATGGTGATTATAGAGTAAATATTAAGGGAATGGAAAAGGCATATGACAACAACACTACGGATTTAGGAAGAGGCAAAAGCATACGATACGATAAAACCATATCGGCCGGTTATGACTCTAGAAAATACGACAGTAACTGGAAAGTTATATCTGACGACCTCAAAGATGCTTATATTACTCTCTTTTTCTCAGACGCAGCGGAGGATCTGGAGGGGCGCAAGTATGATATGGAAATAAAAATGACCAACATCCGCGTCGTAATGAAAAAAGGAAGTGGCACAGCCTCCAGAGGCGTAGCTTTAGTTTACGGCGACAACACCATAGATTACGGCCTACATTTCGGTAGCTTTGGCTATAAAGGCGATGGAGGAAAAGCTATGGGCGCAAGCTTCGATTTCACGGTCAAGTTATATCACAAAGGAACTTCTAACTTAATTGACAGCAGCAAACGAATGGTTTGGAAATTCGACGACATCGACATTTCCGATAAAATATCTGGCGGCTTATATGAAAACGGCAACCATTGGGCCGAAAACGTGAAGCTAATATCGGGCTTCATCGCTCCAATATATCTGTCAAAAAATCACGAACTTCATATAGATCTAGAAAACAACAATAAGGAAATAAGATTTTCCCACACTAAAGACGAGGACAATGATAATAAAAAGACATCAATCATGTTCGTTATAGATCCCAGCGGATTCAAATTCTCATGGGGCGGCAGCAAATGTGCCACCGACTTCGTTGTGCCTGCTGGCACATTATATGATGCCACTACCTCAATTAAAGTAGATGGGACGGCAAAGAGCAATGATAGTTCAATAACCGTTTCAGGGGATAATCACACCGTGAATTTTAGTCACTCTATCACGCGCAAAGATTCAAACGATACTGAAGAAAGTGAAAAATACTATCTAAACTCAGGAGTAAACAATACTTGGAGCACTATCGTATCGACGACCACTTTAACAAAGTTCAAGAAAGGCGAAACCAGAGAGTCGCCAAAAAATAATGCGGCCATCTCTGCTAAACTGAGCCCGGGGGACAGCAAGACCTATTGGCAAACACTTCATTTTCAAAGATCAAACATTAAATCTGACTTCTACGTAATATACGGCAAATCATGTACAATAGGAGGCCAAAAGATAAGCGGCAGGCACTGCGTTCACCTAAGCCGTCCACCTGCAACATTCACAGGAAGCGTAGCGGCAAAAGTAAAACTAAACGGCTCCAACTTCGTGAACCCAGTAAATGAAACCACTACACCTGCTGGCAACAAGGTCACTACAAGTAATGGCTCATATTCAGTTAGATTCACTAATACAATAAAGAGAGATAGCGATGGATCAGGGGGCAATGTTGAAATGTGGTGGTTCTCGACGATGAGACAAGGCTCCACGAGCGGCACAGCAATTAGCGGAAAACGCATTCCTGCCACAGGCGCAAATTCAATCACTTTAGCCGAAGGCAATAGCAGCACCGTCATCAAAGAATCTGACGGATACACATACACGGGCACCCTCAAGTATGGCGAAACAAAAGTAATCTGCGACGTTCTCACCTATAATGATACGAGAAGCACTGCACTAACCAATGGCGGGAAGAATAGCGATGCTCACAAATGCGTCAAAGTCTACCGCGACCCGAAGCCCTGCAACATCAATACGAGCGTCAAGTTTGGCATCCATAATGGCGAGAACCTTGGCCGCATCGGAGTCGTTAATGCTAGCCTCAGCGGCAGCTTTACATACTCTAACGCAAACCCAAATGCTTTCTCATCTAGCAACAATTACACTCAAAGGGCAAATCCAGTTTGGGCACGCCCTGGCGATTCCATCAAATTCGAACATGGCGGGTGCGCGGGTGGCCAATATGCTGCCAGTAACTCAAACTTAAATGCTAATACATACAAAACTACTTACACTTTTTCTGGCAACCTTAGACAATACACATCATCTACTCAAATCGCAACTGTAAATGCTAACGACTACCTATTTGGCGAAAAAGTATCTAAGAAGCGTAAAAATTCACCCCTCAAATACCATGGCACCGTCAACCGTAGCAGTACCGACACCGGCAATGCTTTTCCAGTCGGAGAAAATGTTGAATTAAATGAACAATCTCCATCGGATACTAATAACCATACTTATGCTCGCGACACCTATAACGACAAGAGCTATTCCTGTCTCACATTAAACGAAAACGCACCGTTCCGAAGCAATCACTACCAAATTGCGGGCGTAAATAACACTAACAACACCTCCTGCCACGCCTACTCAAAGACTACCGTTGCTAGCGATGTAGGACGCATCATTACTCAAAGTATTACTTGGAATCACCTCAAGGTGGTAGATACAAAACCTCAAGCTAGCTATAATCAAAGATTTACAGCAGAAGCTAACGTTATGGTCCCATACAACTACAATGCTCAGCCATATATTAGCGGTCCAAATACTAACGTTATCTATCGTGGTTCTAGCATGGGCATTAACTTAAAGGTCTTTGTAACTCCACGCAAGAATAGTGCTTTTGGCACAGGAAATACCGAACAAGCTAAGGCGCTCAATACTTATGCCACTATTACAAAGCCAACCACGGTTACCGCCGAATACTATTACCGCTCTGGTAATAACTACAACGTAATTTACGGAGGTAATGCAATCGCCGACGCAGCCTATTCTGGCCGTCTCAACCAAAATGGCGCCTTTA
>DEVX01000048.1:0-18148 GCA_002363515.1 Candidatus Saccharibacteria bacterium UBA3225
AAGCCATTATTTTAAAAAGATAATGTTTCGAGTAAGGATTTTAAACATGTCAAACAGAAAACTAGCCAAATTATCACTACTAGTCGGTATTGGCGCATTATCGTTATCGGCTTCATCTTGTGGGCCCTAGCAGCAACCATCATATCATTCTTCCTCCCATCAGATAGCGGCGAAGAATTAAATGCTACTATCAATACACCGTATAGCAAAAATATTGGTCAGTCGAATAATCAACCACCGCACAGCACCTAAAAACATCGTTTACTGTAAAAGTCCGAAAATCTAACGACAGCCCCAAGCCCAGTTTTTTCGCGTACGCCTCTTTTAGTACCCAACTTCGTAATAACTCTCCGTTCAGCGCTTCTTCATTGCGTGCTAACACTCTCCGTTTCATCCTATCCCGCAAAACACGACGCATTTCTATGTCCACCCCCACTTCAGTATTTTTATTTAATACCATCGTCCAAAAATGTCCGCTATGGCTCAAGTTGTAATGCCATTGCGCTATTGGCAAAGGCTTGCCATATTCACTTCTCCGTATTTTCTCATATTGCACCGCTATCCCTGTTTCGCGCAAAAAGTTCTCTTCAAACAAAGTAGCCGATACTTTCGCGGCGTTATCATCTCCAGTATCGAATATTAGAATCTTCATTATTTCATTTAAAATTGCACTAATTATAACGTATTTATAGTAAAATCAAACCATGAGCCAAACTCACAATAGTCAAGAAAAAGAGTCAAAACTTTGGTTGGTGGGCATGGTTGGAATAATTATAGCCGTTACAATCTTTACCTTTACGGCAATATTCGTTCAGCACCAACAACTATCCACCGAAACCCCAACTACCGCAAGCGAACGCTAAACTGCAATGTTCCTATATAAGTCAATGTAAGCTTGAAGATGCTCTTCGTCATAAATGGCCGCCCTACTCATGCGTACATATAAAGCAACCACCATAAGCGCTCGCCGATAGCCTAAATCACGCTCGCCAAAATACCGATATATTGCTTCCATCCCTAATTCGTCAAATATTTTATTATTAGACAATAACGCAAAATAAAAGTCATACAGATAATCTCCTACCAACGGCATGGGATCTATCACTCTAATCTTCCCTTTTTCAACCAAAAAATTATGTGACCCAAAATCGCCATGCATCAAAAACTGTTCTGGATTATGCCTTCCCGCAATATCCAATGCAGTCATTACTTTTTCAGTAGATATCTCACCGATATTCCTACGCGCATATTCTATTTCGTCCAATAAAAACGCCCGCCAAGAAACGTGTTCTTCATTTAAGAATCCGTACCCATCATGCGGATATCTACAATAACTACCAACAATTCTAGATAGTTGCAAAATCGTCTCTTCGGGACTTATTTCGCTATCCAAAAAACGTTCTCCATCAATAAAATCGAAACACAAATACCCAAGATCCTCACTGTGGCAAACTAAGTTTTGAAATGCGGCATCGTGATTTTGCCTAAAAAATTCCACCTGAGTTTTTATCGTATTTAAATCTGTAATTTTTATCAAATACTTTTTTGCCAAGCTAAAAACCTTCGCATCAGTTGCGCCATCCGTATAATACCGCTTCTCAGCATCGCCTAAATAATTTCCCGTATATAGTTCAACATCTTTAATGATTGCTTCAACTTTTTCTTCCATACATTTAAATTATATCAATTAAAAATTGCGACCAAACGGCCGCAATATCATACTACATTTCTTTAACTATAGCCTAGTCAGCACACGCCCATCGCTCATGGTTTTCCTGAAGTTCGTTAAGATTATAAATTATCCGAATTACCTGATTCTTACTTAACGCAACCCTTCCGAGCGCCACGCAACGATATTCCATACCGCCAGAAAACGGAAGTACTTCCTCTCGAAAATACCCATACGTTCCTTGCTTTTCACTATCAATTCCTTTTTCCGTTATTTTTAGACTAAGATCCGCTTTGGGAAACACTAAATGCAACATCCTTAAGATAGTCCAAACAAAAGATTTTTCCTTTTTCGTTTGGACTTTTAGTTGCAATGTGTAACCCCAAATATCATACGTAGCAATAATTGAATCTAAGTTTTCGTGCTCAATATTCTGCTCGCGCATATTTTCTCCATAATAAGATACAATATCGTCCAACAAAAAATAGCGCACATTATCCCTAACTACCCGTATGAATCCCAGTTCATGCGCAAACAATAACACCGAATCACGATAGCTCAAGCCAGTAACTGAAGCCAACATATCGCCCCCCCTTTCATACAGTTTTTACAGAAGAACCAGCTATCATAGCTATCTACTCATCATAGCATTTTTTAATCATTTAGTGCTATAATATCTTCATCCGTTGGGGTGTTAGCTCAGTTGGTAGAGCGACTGGTTCGCAATCAGTAGGTCAGGAGTTCGAATCTCCTACACTCCACCAAAAGTTTGTTACTCGAAATTTTATCCTTAAAAAATATGAGTAACTTCGCATAAACGTGGAATTATCCGCAAAAAGGCCGCATCTGTGAGAGTTCTGGATGTGGCCTTTTGCAATGTCTCGTGTTTGTATTGTATTCTCCGATGATTCCTGATTTGCTAGAGCAAGAATCGTATCAAAAGGAGATCTCTGAAATAAGCGGCTGGGACGTGCAAAACGTGACTAATATGAGCTATATGTTTTGCTTACGACGGTGGCATAAGGAACCTCTAATTATCGTCATCCTTTATACGAACGAGCAATACGTCTCGCATATCCTTGCTCTCACTGTCGCATGTCGATAACAATATAAAGCGACCACTATCCCCGCGACCGCGCTTATGAATCGCATTATCAAGTATCGTCTTCGTTACAGCAAAGCTATTATTGTTGCGACTCACTTCGGTATTATATATATTTCAGTCTTTCGAATTTACCTCCGCATAAGCAGATATCTCCAGCTCATAGCTATCCTCTCGCTGCTTCAATATCCCCTTTTTGTGTCCACTGAAGAAATCGTCATTTTTGAATTTTTGTATGTCAGAAAACATCTCACCATTCCCCATCCTGTGACCATAAATAATCGAGAAGGCATCGCTAAAATCATCCTCATTTCTATAATCTAAAAACAAACTTCCTGCAGTCGCAAATTCTCCCCTGTAGTTTCTATTCAAGAACCAAGCATTATCTTTTCCTTGCACTACTGGATAATTTATATTAGTTCCCTCGATTCGCAACCAGGCAATCGTATACTCGCTTTCTTCTTCCAAAGCGTCAAAAACTTCATCTCCATCTTGATTTACTAATGATACTAATGAAGCATCTATAGCGGCTGATTTAGAAACCTTGCAGCTATCATATATCACATATAAACTAACCAAGACAAGCGGCGCTAATGCTACGTATATAATAAAGTTTAGTAAGCTATTCACTAATTTCATACGTAAAATTCCGCACGCCTAGTTGAGCTATAATCTTTCCCGCCACCATCCCACCGTCGCCATTGCCATATTCAACACAACGCCCATCACTCATCAATAAGACATCTCCAGCCACATACTGCCTGCATATTCTACAATACAGTAGCATTTTCCCGTCAGACGCCCCTACCCCGCGAGCAACCCCAAATAATACTCCAAACAACAAATAAATTGATCCACTAACAAATAATACTTTCATCACCAGGCGCGCCCACCCTCGCCACACCTTGTTTCTTATCTTGAGCATTTTGTTTCTTTATGCTTTTTCTTAATCACCCTCCATGCCAACGCCAGACCGCCGACGGCACTAATGGCTAGCAGATATGGCAGAACATTCATTACTATGCCAGTCAAGATATCGCCTTCTTTATGATTAATAAAGCTTACAATATTTCCGCTACTATCCGCATCTACCGTAACAGTCTTCGTAGCTGAAGTATCGCCGGCCACACCATCAACATACTGCGTATAGCCGTTCCCCTCGACCTCAACGAGCCTATAACTAAGTCCAATCGGCAATTCATCGTAATTGCCATTCAAGCCAATCGTTGCTGTCTGGCCATGCTTTAGGTATATATAGTTATCCTGGCCAACAACTATTTTACTAATAGTCGAAATCGATTCGCCTTTATAACTTACTATCGCATCCTGTCCAGAAACTGCATATTCATCACCTTCTGGTGCATTTTCAAACTCAATTCGATACTTGAAATAATCGTTTTCATTTGCCAAATTACCAGTCACTTTATTTGTTATCCGCACATAGCTTCTAGTCGCGTTCGACCGAAATATCGCATCTTCTTTTTCGCCAGTATCATGATTCTTTACTTGGCTACTCAAGCTTGCTATATACTCACCAGTTGGATGATTATTCTCATCTAATTTATTTCGTACGCTAACATAAAAGAAAAACTCATCATCACTATCAACTGGGTAATTCGATACATCGGAAGATGCTACCTCGCGTATTGAAAATTTATAATCACCCAAAGCCGTAAAATCCAATTGTCCAATATCGAGTTGGCTCGTTACGTTAACTATACCGTTCTCATCTGGCGAACCGCGAAAATTCATTTCTAGCTCGGTCGGCATATTTTCCACTATAGCCGGATTCTGTTCGTCCTGAATTATATTAAATGTATAACTATTATTTGCAGAATTCGTTAAACCAGTCATACTGTGCGAAACGCCAATTCATTGCGCGCTATTTGGATTATCCGCTACCCTCGCGCTAGTCGCACCAACTGACGGAGCTACAAAAACTGCCATTAAAAAACTAAATATTAATCCATATTTCTCTATATGTCTCACAATTACCTCCAATATTATTTACAAATAGCATCAAAAAATCACGGCCCAGACTTCATTTTTTACCTCCAAATTAATTAATACTCTAAATTTAATCTAAAAAGATGGGGCAATAAAGCATGAGTGCGTTATTTTTTAATGGCTTTCTCAGTAACATCAAACTTCTCCATATATAATGCTAGAAGCAAACGCGTTTGCGAATAGAAAGCACAGAACGAAGAATATACGATAGCCGTCAGTGGCGCCAAAATCCACTGCAGCACCATCCATATCTTTTTACTTTTCGGATAGCGCGCTGGACGTTCTGGCAACATTTTTAGGGACAATATCAACGAAATAAACAAGCCAGCCGCCGCAACCGTCTGGATATAACTTACTACCATTGGCAAATTATGTGATAGTAAATCGCGCGTATCGTAATGGAATATTAATGGCACCCAGCCACCAAATGCAATTATTGGCGCAATCGCCGCCAGAGTCACGTGACCATCCAACAAACGTATAAACTTCGGCACTAACGAACTCAGTTTTATGGTTCGTTTCTTTGAAAACATATAAGTGCCCACATAAGCCACATCGCTTGCGCCATAGTCCCAACGCCGCAACTGTACCCACTGCGCTTTCAGCGTACGCCATAACGTATTCGACAATACTGCATCCTGATAAATCGGCGCTCTAATTGGTAATACCTCATAGTCTCCATCAAAATAAAACAGACTTCGCCAATATTGGTGTCCGTCCTCAACAATCGTGCGCACGCTCCAAAAATCCATTTCTACAAGCGCATCGAGCGGTTGTGAATGCGATGCAAAGTTACGCAACATATGAGGCCGCATCGTACAAATAACGTTCCAAAATGAATTCGTCGACGCCACAACGCGTGAAATTGCCGGAGCATCCCAAATGTTATTCGTGAACAACGAAACGGGCTGATAGCTCATCCTTTTTCGATCTTCATGAACGATATATTCGTACGCCACATTATCAAAATAAACCCGATGTGGCTTATTATCGCAATCTAAAGTTGTTACTATCACATTGCTATAACGAATATTATGTTCTTTGGCATATTTTTGCACTACGCGACCAGCATTTGTTATATTCGCTCCTTTGCCAACTACTTCATTTTTAATGCCGTCTGAATGCTTCGCTATAATAAAAGCGCCGAATTTCTTTCGGTAATTTTTTTCTAATGTTTTCGCAACTCTTTCTGCTTCTGGGCCACCTCGCTCTTCATATGCAATCACTATAATCATACGCTTTTTTTCATAAGTTGTTTTTAGCAAAGACTCCATAGTTGGAACTAATACATCGAGCGATTCGTTATACAATGTAACAATTACGGCATGGTATATCTCACTCGGCTTTGGATAAAAACCATCCTCGGCCGCAGCCATCATGCAAAGATTATTCAAATGTTGCCCATATTCATAAGAGCTACTCTTCGTCCCCGCTAATCTATCGTAACTATCAGCAGGATTCTCTAGATCATCCAGCCTCTTGCGCCAATTTACACGAACGCATCGCTTTATTGCCTTATAGCCTTGCACGGTTCGAAAAGCGATTCCTATCGCCTTAACTAAGTTCATAATTACAATCAGCAAGATATAACATGAACCTAAAATTGGATTTATTGCCGAGAGAACAAATAGTAGAATGATCATCCCATAACTTAGTAATCCAGGCAATAGTTCAAAAAAACGATACAGTGGCTTACGTTTTCCCACCGGTATTTCTATAACTTTTGACATTTACCCTTCTCCAAGAATACTCATCAAGAAACGCAATGCTACAATCGTAATTGCGCAACTGACTCCCAAAAATAATCTAGCAATGTCTTTGCCACGCTTCGAAAAAATCCGAGCCCCAATAATCGTGTGCCCTATACCTATGGCTACCGCAATTATCGAAAATGACAACAGATACCACCACTCACTTTGCTGATAGCCATTACTAATGTCAGAATAGCGCGCCCAAATCTTCGGGTGCGACGAATCCAAACTAAAAAACGGAACAAGAAAAAGCCACAGATTAAGCAAAAAATTCGCTCCCATCCACCATAACAGACCGCGATCCTTTTTCCAAATCGTTTTATAATCTTCCGCTAATTCTTTCATAGCTTTCCTATTATTTTATCATAAACGACAAATATTGATAAGATATTAACCGCGCAAGACACTTTACAGATAAAATAATTCGCCATATACTAAAATGATAATCATTCCCAAATTTAAGGAGCCTATGTCAAGCCGTACAAAATACCACACCATCAACCGAGATTACTTTCTGCAAACCGCCCAATCATTTCACAAGCCCTTCACTGCTAAAGAAATCGCTGCTAGGCTAATTGAGAACGAAAACCCCATGGGAACCAGTACGATATACCGTCTTCTTGACGATTTTTCGGCTAAGGGCGTTCTCCATAAGAGTCTTGCCTCAGACAATACGGCATGCTACTTTTACATGAAGCCATGCAAAAATGAAAATCATTTTTATCTAGAATGCAGTAAATGCCATAATATGTACCACTTAGACTGTCGTCACTTACGCGGTTTCTCAAAACATATCGCAAAAAAGCACCTATTCAAAATTACCAATTACAACCTTATAATTAATGGCATATGCGAGAAATGTCAGGAGGAAGCCGAATAATATGAAAACATTTATAAAGGTATTATTTATCCTCTCGCTAATCGGCATCTTCTCTACTCTATTTTTCCTACCAATCAACGAGCAAAAACCAGAAAAACACGAAATCAAGGTAGTTACGACTATTTTTCCAGCTTACGATATAGCGCGCAGCATAAGTAAAGATACCGACGTTCAAAACAAAATGCTCATACAGCCAGGCTCAGATCTCCATAATTACGAACCATCACCCCGAGATATCGTAGACATAAAAGACTCAGATATTTTCATATACAACGGTGGAGAATCGGAAGAATGGGTTCAAAAAATAATATCAGAAATCGACACTACAAACACCATCATTATTCGCATGATGGATTCAGTTGAGCTAAAAGTAGAAAACAAAGACGGCATCTTGGAACAAGAAGTAAAAGAGGCGGAAGGAACAGAAGAACAAGAAGAATACGACGAGCACATCTGGACTAGCCCTAAAAACGCTATCAAAATCGCAGAATCTATCGCGCAGGCTTTCAAGAACAGCAATCCAGACAACACAGCTACATACCAACGTAACCTAGTAAACCTCACAAAAGAAATGAATAAGCTCGACGAAGGCTTTCATGAACTAGCAAACAAGAAAACCGGAACGCTAATAGTCGCAGACCGATTCCCTTTTAAATACTTCGTCGACGAATATGGATTCGACTACGTCGCCGCCTTCCCCGGCTGTTCCGATCAAACCGAGGCATCCGCAAAAACAATCGCAGAACTGAGTAAATTAATTATACAAAATCAAGAAAAAGTCATTTTTCATCTGGAACTGACGAACACTAAAATTGCTCAAACACTCGCAGATTCCACTGGCGCCCGTCAACTAACTTGGCATTCTCTCCACAATGTCTCCCTAGAAGACTTCAACGCTGGATATTCATATGTCGACATCATGACTAAAAATCTAAGTAATCTCAGCGAGGCTCTTCATGACCGTATTACAAATTAAAAACCTTAGTCTTAAGTATGGGAATCATTATATTTTCCGCAACTTGTCTTTTGCCGTCGAAAAGAATGATTTTCTCTGTATTGTCGGTCCTAACGGGAGTGGCAAATCGACTCTTCTCAAATGTCTACTTGGAGAAATTAAGCCAAACTCAGGAGTAATCAAACTTGAAAATCATTCCCAACATAAAGTAATAGGCTATTTGCCACAAAACCCGCATTATAATCCTTCCTTCCCCGCCTCTGTATATGAAGTCGTAGCATCCGGCAGCCTAAACCAAATCGGTTTATTTTCCAAATATCCGAAACAAAAAATAGAAAAAGCTCTTGGCACATTACGCATAACGGACATCGCTCGCCAACAATTTAGCACATTGTCAGGCGGGCAACGTCAACGTGTTTTGCTCGCTCGAGCCCTCGTTGCAAGCTCTAATCTGTTAATACTCGACGAGCCGTCAAATAACCTCGATTATAACTCGAAACAGGAATTTTATCGTACCCTAGAAAAACTGAATAAATCCACTACTATACTTATGGTCACGCACGACCTCGACCACAACAACCTAATCGGGAATAAAATCCTCTCCCTTGATCCAAACCTGCCGTTCTTTGGAACCACCAAAGAATATGTTAGGAGAATCCATGCTCACTAGTTTAATTGAAATGCTAAATTATGATTTTATTCTTCGCGCATTCATAGCGGGAATCATTATCACGATATGTTCTTCGCTTATCGGATCTAGTCTTGTTCTTCGAAAACAATCGATGATTGGCGACGGACTGTCCCACGTTGCTTTTGGCGCCGCCTCCATCGCTACTATTCTTAATATTGCGCCGCTAGAGTTCTCTATCCCAATCGTTGCAATATCGGCTATCCTAATCCTCCGCCTTAGCCAGAACGCTAAGATTAACGGCGACGCCGCAATTGCTGTACTTTCAGCGTCCGCCCTCGCTTTAGGCACCTTCCTTATTTCTATAAATAAAGGCGTGAATATCGACTTAAACTCTTACCTTTTTGGAAGCATTCTTGCCATTAATGAGCATGATCTAAAGCTCTGCATCATTGTGGGAATCATTATCATTTTCGTTTTTCTATTATTTAGACGCCAAATATTCGCCATTACGTTTGATGAAGACTTCGCCAAAGCGATCGGTATCAAAGTTCAGTTGTATAATACTATCCTAGCCACGCTCTGCTCGCTAATTATAGTAATCGGCATGCGTATGCTTGGCGCGCTACTTATCTCAAGTCTAATCATATTCCCTTGTCTATCTGCGCTCCACCTCAGTAAAACTTTTCGCAGCAACACTATCATATCTGTCATTTTGGCAATTATTTGTTTCATAGTCGGTCTAACGGCCTCGTATGCCCTAAGTACGCCAACCGGAGCGACTATCGTTCTCGTCAACTTAATCGCACTAACCCTATCCTGGTTATATAATAAAATACAATGAGCGAAATAAGATACTATAGTTCTTTCGAGCAAGATTTTTCCGAAAGCAAACAGCAAAACTATAAGTTACCAAAAGACTACGAATGGATTAGCCGTCGCCCTTTTCTACGTCTCTTAGAAATCATACTCTACCCGATTATCGTTATATATGTCTTTTGCTATCAAAAATTTTACGCACACATCAAAATCGTAAATCGCAACGCCCTCAAAGCGGCCGGACGCCAAGGTTACTTTTTATACTCCAGCCACACGCAAGTCTTTGGCGACGTCATTAATCACTTCATTACTACTTTCCCAAAGCGCCCCTATCTTATATGCAGTCCCGCAAATCTCGGAATTGTCGCCGTCGGAAAATATCTCCCACTTGCCGGCGCCCTACCAATCCCTGATAATATTCACCAACTTCAAAAATTCAACGACGCAATCCGCACTCGCATCTCGCAAAAGAAAGCCGTCATCACTTATCCAGAAGCCCACGTTTGGCCATGGTATACCAGCATCAGACCGATGAAGTCGGCCGCCTTCCACTTTCCAATCACTATCGAAGCACCAGTATTTGTGGCTACCACCACATATCAAAAATCCAGGTTCCGCAAAAAACCAAAAATAACCATCTATATAGACGGACCCGTCAAAATCCCCAACAACCTCTCACGTAAAGAAAAAATTCGCTTTCTACAGAATAGCGTAGAATCAATCATGAAAAAACGCGCTAAACTCAGCACCTACGAATATATAAAATATCTTCCCAAAGAATAATTATTGATTTCGCTTTTTTACCTTCAGGCCAACAATATCGTCGATTGAGAATTTATAATCAAGTTTTTTGCCATATATTTTTTCATAGGCCGCTACGCGCTGCTCGTAATCTGTTCTTGCCATTTCTATACTATTCTCACGTACGTTCTTTTTTGTGTTCGGAAAGATAGGGTTTAATACATGCGCTACGAATTTTAGCTTATTAAATTGGCCATTGTCATCTTTGCCTGTATTTATTAGCTCAACAAATATTGGAATTATCGGCACTTTTATCATCGCCGCAAACATATATGTCCCACGTTTACATGGGCGTGGCTTACGATAGTTGTACCACATTTCTTCTTCGGGATATATTAAAACAAATTCACCACAGTCAACTAAACGTTTTAGCTCTGGGACAAATTCTTTAATAATATAATTAGGTCCTTTTCTTAACGGTAAGGTTTTTAAATTATTCATCAGATAGCCAATCGGACCAGGAATCGCAATATTCGTATCTTGAATTACGATATACGGAGTCTTACGGAACTGTTTTTTAATCACCTTACGCGTACACATGCTATCAAGATGATTAAAATGATTACTAGTGACAATTGCGCCATTCTTTATGCAATCCAATTTCTCAATTCCTTCGATTTTGATTGAATGGCTCATAGCGATACCAAAAGCTTGTTGCGTAATAACTGCGCCACGACTACGGAACCAATATTTAATCTTATGATTATTCCGAAAATCTTTCAGATTCTTTATAGCGCGCTCGGCTTCTTCGTCAGAAAAAACCGGGTCGCCAACCTCAACTTTCGCGTTTAAGTTTCCCGCCTTTATGTTTTTGCGTATATTATTTACTACCGCAGTTTTATCACCGCCTATAATCATTTCTTATCCAGCCCACGCATGACCGTACGGAATGTAACTTCATTGCCTAATATTTCCGTTACACGATCGGCCATCCATTGCAAACGTTTTTCGTCGCCTTTCTTATCCCAACGCGTAAAATTCCTTTTTTCATGCTGTATATCTTTTAAGAAGCTTGACTCGTTAGCATATTTCCAGAAGAATTCTTCATACATTGTCCCATCATAATGCCACGGCTTAAAGAACATATTATAATGCACAATCATCGGGTTACGCACAAACTTTTTCGTCGGCGTCGGCATCGCATTCCATATTTGATCTAGATGCAAAATTCTACCATAACACATTGAGTTTATGTAATCCTGATCTGGCGCCACAGTATCAAAGTCGTACGTATTCAATAAATACAAAAATCTTTCCACAAATTCTTCTTCACGCATTTTTTTGAAGTCCATCAGCAATATACCATCATTTATATATTTCTTGCTGTCTACTCCCACTACCTGTTCAAAATAATCACAAAACAATTCGTTATTGTTTGCCGAAATATCAAAACAAGCCCCAATTAAATTGTCGCCCAAATCCACTTTATACAGCTCCGCCACATCGCCTAACACGACAATATCGCTATCAAGATAAATACCCTTTTTGCAATCCTTGAACATCTCTGGCAAAAAAATCCGATAATAAATTGTAGGAGTGAAATAATCACCCTTCAGGCGCGTCTCTTTACGATCCGAAATACCACTTAAAGTATCCTTCATTTCAGTCATTAAAACTTTAATATTCTCATGCCCATCGCCCAAGCTTGCTATCCTGCGCACTGTCCGTTTTTTCATATCGTGGTAAACCACATGCAATTCATACTTATATGCCGGATTCGTATGGTCAATCAAAGAGGCTATTGCAACAGCTAAATACGGCGCGTACTTCTCGTCGACAGAAAAGAATACTGGCACAGTCATTTTTTTCATCACTTTACCTTCTTTCTTACCCTTAGATATTCCTCTAATACGTCATCAAACGCATGGCATTTTAATACATTATGAACTTTATCTATATTCCATGGTTTAATCTTCTGCGTATGAAAAACCGGCCAAAAGCGAAAAGTAGTCGAAAAATGTCGAAATATGGTGTCTGCCGTCTCTCGTTTCTGTTCATTAAAGCGCCGGTCAATAATCTTCTTGCGACGCGAATAAACATTTAATGACGTCTGATCCGGTAATAGCATTTTTGTCTTCGCCACGCGTCGACGCGTCCGTCGCAGCAATCCCGATTCCCTAATTAGCTCTAGATTCATTAGCAATACGCCAGAATTTAAATATGTTTTCTCAAATAAGCTCGTCCTTAGCCAATGCTGCCCATAATAATCTACCGCGCCTATCAGTTCATATTCGGTATTGTCCATCTTATATAACTCATACGGATCTTTTAGCGCTACAACATCAGTATCTAAATATAGAATTTTTTTGGGTAGTTCTTTTATTAAATCAGCATATAACCTCAATAGGCAATATGGCGTAAAAAAAGTTTTTAAATTAGCTCGTGGCATATCCGAATTAAAAGCATCCGTAGCATCAATCAGCTTAATTGAGTGCCGCTCGTCCTTTGCTTTTATTATTTTTTCTAAATTTTCTATAGCGCTCTCTGGCACTTCTTTAAAACCCTTTAAGCGCATCGTCAAAATAAAAATCTTCAATGGCCTAGAAGTATTTTTTACTAATGATAGTATCGAGATGATCAATCCATCTAAGATATTCCGGTCGCCACAATACAAAATATTCATAACAACTTTATAAATTATAACAAAAAGCTGAAAAAGATGCTATTTGGCCAATTCAAGCTTCATCCTGGCGCTTCTTGATATAATTAACAATATCACCTACCGTATGCAAATCTTTAATGTCTTTATCAGCAATCTCTACACTGTACTTATCCTCAAATGCCGTGACTAAATCTACCAAGTCTAATGATTCCACATCTAAATCATTGAGCAAATCCGTATCCTTACTGATGGACTTTTTGTCCACCTCCAAAGTGCTCGATATTAGCTCAATTACTTCTTTCTCCATTTGCCTCTTCCTCTATTACTTTTGATCTTATTATTTTTCCATTATTGTTACGCGGAAATTCCGCCGTCCTTAATCGCACATATGCAATTTGTCGATTTTTAGGCTTTTCCCTATTATACTCCCCTATTAGCTCGTCAAAATAATCTTGGTCGCCCATATAACTCTTTTCTGGATAAATCGACGCGATTATCCTATTGTTATCTTCGTATGCTATTACTTCGGCCACACCATTATCGTTAGCCAACTTTGCTTCTATTTCTTCCGGACTTACATTTTCTCCATTACTCAAAATAATCAAATTCTTTTTCCGTCCCGTCACAAACAGAAAACCGTCCTCATCAAACCTCCCCAAATCTCCCGTATAAAAACGCCCGTCTTTCAATACTTCTTCCGTCGATTTACGGTCCTTATAGTACCCCTTCATTACGATGTCGCCACTAACAACAATTTCGTCGTCAATTATTCTTACATTCACGTCTCGACAAATTTGCCCAACGCTACCATCACGTTTGTAATGATTGCGATTTACTGCGACTACTGGCGAACATTCAGTAATACCATACCCAACCAAAATCTCTATCCCTATACTCCTAAACCACTCTATATACTTCACATCGAGCGCCGCGCCACCACAAATTATATAATCAACATTTCCGCCAAACTCGTTCAAGATTTGCTTAAAAAGCTTTTTCCGCCAATCTATTCCAATCTTCATTAGAGCATTGCTGATTTTAATTCCACGACTTAGCTTTCTTTCTCGCTTTTCTCGTCTTGCCGTACGCCATATTTGACGATACATCGTCTCGACAACCATCGGTACAGCAAATATAGTATCTGGCCTCCCATCTTTGAAGTCGTCTAATAGACGCTTTAAGCTGCCAGAGATAAAAGTATAGCATCCATAATAATACGGCATCAACAGCGACGTCACAAACCCGAATGCATGGTGGTATGGCAAAAAACTAGCCGCACGACCTCTTGGGCGATAAATAGATGACGCTCCATACAAGTCTGCCATGATATTTTTTTGCGACAAAACCACAGCTTTACCATAGCCCGTAGTGCCAGAAGTAAAGAATATCATCGCATCCTTTTGAATGTCCTGCGTATTTTTATTGTGTAGTTTTTTCCCAAGACTAATGTAATCTTCCACTTCTTCAAAAGGATAGCTCTCGCGGAATACTTCACCAATTTCACCGCAATAATCCAAAGAATAATATACCGCCTTTACGTCCACCTGCTTTAGTTGTTTTCTTAATAATTCCGGATCCGAATCTTTATCTAATGCCACACACACATTTCCGCTCACGATAATCGCCAACGCAATTATCAACCAAACATAGCTATCCTCTCCAATTACGGCTATATTCTTTCCCTGGTAATTTGCGTAAAAATAGCCGCTCAACGCTTTCACGTCATCAAAAACATCCACAAAGCTCTTCCGACGCAGCTTGCCGTCTTCGCGCCACGCAAACGCAGTCTTTTCCAAATTCTTACGATAAGTTATCAAATCCCACAAATTTGCCAACTTTGGCACATCATAATAATCATAGCTTGTATTCGTTTTTTTACTCACGATGTATCTATTATATATTAAACGCCCCAATGTTTCTTTTTCTCCCATTACTAACGCGTTTATGCTAAGATAAAGTTATGAACGCCAAGAAGTCAACCAAAGCAAAAACAAACAAAAAAAGCGAGAACGTGCTCAAGAATCCTTTATTCTATATGTCTATTGCCATATTCGCAATAATAATCCTCCTTTCAATCCTAGCAATTAACATGATTCATAACGCTAAGCATAAAAAAGAAATCGACGAGACTAAGGGCCAATATATCTATATCGGTAATGGCAATAATATTTACAACACAGAATCAGCCATACCAGACCAAATTGTATCCAGCTACGACGAATATACCTCTACCATGCGAGATATTAACCTAGAAAATGGCGACAAGACACTTTCGCCGGCGGACTTTGAAGGCAATAATTATGCGCTTGTAGCCGTTCGCTATGACTCCTGCTCTGAAGAAAATATCGAGCCAAGCAAGTTTGATATATCCAATGGCCAAGTTAGTGTTGTTTTCGACTACGACTCAAAATGTGGCCTCTGCGCCCCAACCTATCGTTTCTACGCTTTCAGACTAGATAAAAGCGTTACGAGCGGTGACATCGTCGTCAATTACCGCTCTCGCAACACCATTGAATGTGACGCTTCGGTGGGGTACAAACCTATTATCTATCTTTACCCAACCAAAACTACGGACGTCAGTATAGTTCTTGGCCATCCCGAACTAATAACCACTAGCTATCCACAATATCAAAAAAGCTGGAATGTCACAGCGGAACCAACTGGCGAGCTTACAGACAAAAAGACCGGAAACAAGCTCTACTCCCTCTATTGGGAAGGTAAAAACCATTACGCATCAGTTCAACAAGACGGCTTCATCGTAAAAGGCGAAGAGACAGCAAAATTCCTAGAAGATAAGCTATCAACGCTTGGCCTAAATTACCGCGAAGCCGAAGAGTTTATCATCTACTGGTTACCAAAACTCGAGCACAACAATTACAACTACATCCGCTTCGAGACACAATCCGAAATCGCTTCATACATGCCTTTAACTACCACTCCAAAAGCCGACACTACGATTCGTGTATTTATGGATTACAAGCCGCTCGACGCACCAATCGACATTAAAGAGCAAACTCTCTCAACCCCGACACGAAACGGCTTTACTGTCGTCGAATGGGGTGGATCTGAAATAAAATAGCATCCTAAAAATGTTTCAATTCAAACATAAAATTATTGCAACAACTGCGTTATTACTCATTCTAATTATTTGCGGTTGCAGCGCCTGGCTGTATTACGACTACAAAAAAATCGAAGGCACAACATCGGACGATCGAATCATCAAATACGAATTACAAACGCACGAAGTCTTTAATAATCATCCCGACAATTCGAAATATCACATCACTTCCCCCGAGGAACTTAGTCGTTTTTATAAAAAATATTCCGATGAATTAGCTATAAATATTGAATATTTCGAACATAATGATATATTTATTCAAGTTCAAAGCGAATCGTCTGGCAGCATTAATCACAAGCTCGAAAGTGTCAATCTCAATAATAACACTGTCAATTTTGCAATTAGTACCGACAGGCCCGAAATTGGCACTGACGATATGGCTTTTTGGTACTTCGTCGCAATCATACCGCGCAATCAAATAACAAACCTAAACTTATCAGATTGGAATACAATTTAGAGGATATAAATGGACGCTTATACTACGAATAATTCAGTCAATTCACCCAAAGAATTACATGCCGTCAGGAAACTAGGTATTATTTTTACGGTTATCGGCATTCTCCTACTAGTACCTCCCGTCCTCTTAATCGCTTTGCACAAAATGAATGATTCCCGACTAGACGCACAGACTATTTCTACTTCGGTAACAATCCACGAAGAAATAGATGCCGAAAACGATACCCTATACAAGCCAACCTACGAGTTTAAGGTAAATGATAAAACTTACATTTGCGAATCGTCTATCTCGTCGAGCATTCGTCCAGATGAAGGTAACGTTGCAATTTATTACAATTCAGCCAATCCTAACAATTGCGCCTCAGACTATACAAGAACTGGAGTAAAATTCTTATATTTCTTCTTTATCATCCCTGTTGTCTTTATTATTGTAGGTATCGTACTTATCGTAACCTCCACCAAGCGCCTTAAGAATAGTAGCTCTTCCGATGGAACCACAGCATCGCAACAGCCACCAACCATACCGCCATCCAGCGGCACAGACCTATCGCAAGGATATGATCTTTCCTAGCAGAATAAAAACGAAAAACTATATGTCAGATAAATCAAGAATCATCTTCGCAACTACGAATCAAAGAAAAATTGAAGACCTCCAGCACATAATTGACGAGTTGGGCTTAGATATGGGAATTCTAAGCTTAAATGACATCGGTTGGGATAGAGGCGAAATTGAGGAAAAAGGAACCACAATTCAGGATAATTCTCTCACGAAGGCGCAAGCGGTCTTTTCGTTTTGTAAAGAAAAGCAAATCCGCTTCCCTATTATTTCAGACGACTCCGGTTTATTCGTTGATGTACTAGGAGGCGAGCCCGGCGTCTATACTGCTAGATACGCCGATGCAGAAATCGCAACCAATCCTAATCTGCCAAGCTATCAATGTATCATAAAACTAATCGAGAAAATGCGTAATGTTACAGATAGACACGCAAAATACAAATCTTGCATAACAATCATGACTCCAGACGGAGAATACTTTCAAGAGCTGGGCGAAAGCAACGGCACTATTATGAGCGAAGTGCCAAGAATAATTGAAAAGCCATTCTTTTATTCAATCTTCGTCCCGGATGGATTTGACGTCGCATTTGGCCAATTACGCGGCGACGCGCTAAAACACACTTATCGCTTTGAATCTTTAAGAAAAGCAATTCGCCGTCTAGCTACAATAGACTAATTATTTACACAAAAAGACGCCAGTCGCTTCAGTGCAATTGACGTCTTTTTTATTAATCAAACTATCTCTGGAGCCGTTGACTGGGGTCGAACCAGCGACCTGCTCGTTACGAATGAGCTGCTCTGCCA
>DEVX01000048.1:18337-22627 GCA_002363515.1 Candidatus Saccharibacteria bacterium UBA3225
AAGGGCTCGTAGCTCAGTTGGTTAGAGCGCCTCCCTGTCACGGAGGAGGTCGCGCGTTCGAGTCGCGTCGGGCCCGCCACAAAAAATCTCCATTTTCTGGAGATGTTTTTGTTTTATGGCGAATAATTAATTGTTTATAGATTTTTCGATTTCCGAGAATAATTCTTCAAACTTATCCGAAACCACATCATAGTTATCCGGGAACATCATATACCCATGCGCCTCAATCGTTTTACCATCATCGTAAGTTACTTTTAAAACAAAACCACCGCCATCAAGAACACCATTGTCACTCCTATCAAACCCATCCCATTCTACTACCTCATTCTCGTTAATAATATCCGCCAATCTATCAAGATACTTGCCATCTACGGTCTTTTTAACATCCCCTCCCTTACTAAAAAGAGGCCCCGTTCTATTTATCGAAAGCAACGCTAGATTATCCTGTCTCTTCAGTGTATACTGGACATCTCCACCCATACCACTCCCGTGACCAAACGAAAACTCCACGATCGAGCCATCACGAGTCTTCGCTTGTCCTCCAACTAAGAATACAATTGCCGCCACTATACCTATCAATACGGCTACTCCAGCCGCAATCATCACTATTATTCCAAACGTATTCTTTTTTGTTGCCTTTTTTGCTTCCATCATATCTCTATGATATCAAAAACAAAAAACTATGTTAAAATAAGGATAACGCGGGTGTCGTATAACGGCTATTATGTATCCTTCCCAAGGATAAGACGAGAGTTCGACTCTCTCCACCCGCACCATTAAAGAATCTGGTTGAACTTTGGTTCAATTTACTAATAAATAACAATTCTAGAAATGGAATTGATTTTTTGTTGTATAAAAAGAAAGGGATGGATGATTTAATGGTAGATATTATTAAAGACGATTACGAAATGAAATTGTCTTAATTTTATCCTTTTCTAATATTCCTTGAAACAAAATCTTGAGCGATTTTTTGATATTTATCGTATGTTTCTTTAACGTTTTGTGTTTGTATTATTTCTTTCGTAAATTCATTAAATGAATCTTTGTTTTGAACTAATTCAATTAAAAATCTCATTTTTTCTTCATCACTTATTTCGTTTAATTTTTGAAAATAATTTGATAGTGTTGAAGTCCAAAATGGGTCTGTATCTGGATTTGTTATAAAATTAATAATATCTGATAAAGAAATTTCAAATCTGTTAGGTTCAATTTTATATTCTTTACCCGTTTTTTCTTTTAATAACTCCTCTAATGCAATCCTTGTAGAATTATCATTTACATCCTTGCTTGCATTTAAATAATTCTTAATAATATGATCGATTTGTTCTTCTTTAGAATTAAAACAATAATTTTTCTTTAATTCTTCATACTTTGCCTCTAATTCTTCTACAGATAAGTTTTCAAACCGTTTTTTTGCTACATTTGGGGCAAATGCCATAAATATCATACTCCTTTTTTAAATTGTTATAACATAATTTTTGTAAAAACATATTCATTTTGTAAAACTATTATTTATACTTCCTAAATAAATGAACATCGTTTACGTTAGAAGCTAATTATTTTAATCCTTCAAGTGTTTTACTTTGATCAATTTTCCAAAGACGAACGCCAAACCAATAATCGTAACTGCTATACGTAGTACCGTTAAGCATTGACCCGCCACGTTTTATTTTCTTTTTATACTGCTTTGAGCTAATGAAGCGACCGCCGCCATCATAGGTAACAATATAGTCACTATATACCTCACCGACCACCGCCACATGCTTCCAGTCGCCATCTCTAAAATAGTGAAGCATATCCCCAACTTGCAATTGAGCAGTATTCGTTATCTTTCCTACCGGCGACTTCGATGGCCCCGATCTCCAAGAAGTACAGAGATTAGTCACGAAGTATAAATCCGTCTTTTGCGTCATTGCGTCACAAGAATAATTACAGTTCGTCCTGAACTTAGCCGGGTTCTCAGACAAATTCGTATCAATGTCCTTATATCCATACCCAGCACCCGCATAGCGTGAACCCGACCCCTTCCAATATGCATCCGACTGGTCAGCGGTCTCATCGCCCCACCTATGATACGTGCTTCCATTATCGTAATCCACGCCATATACCGTCCATAAACCATACGCATATTCTGCCGCCGCCTGAAAATCGCAAGCCGACTTCGTCTTTATCTTTTTATCTTTCCCAGCATACATTGTATGAATTCCGCCAAGTTTCTTCACGTAGCTAGTATAGCCACCAAGTTCATTAATCCTACCCGAGAAATTTGAATAATAAAAATCCTTTGCATGAGGTTCAAGATACTTCATCGTTATTGATCGAATGTTTAAATTACCAGAAAACTTTTTCGTGGAAGTCGCAGATTGGCAAGCATAGTATTCGCTTTCAACCGAAACTTTGACTTTAGCAACAACCTTGTTCTCATTGGCCGCCAAGGTTGCAGCCGACAAGGTAATGCCATTGTCATGTACGGCGACCTCCGTCTTGTTGCGCGCCGTTATCGTCACAATAGTATCTCCATAGCTAATTCCTTTTATCTTCCCCGTCTGGTCAACCGTAGCAACTTTCGTATTTTCGCTTGCCCAAATCAAGGTTTTATCTGTCGCATTTGTCGGATATGGCGTCGCTTGAACTATTACTTCTTTGTTCTTTTTTAGCGTCACGGAACTTTTATCTATCTTAATCGAAGTTACTGGAATCGGCTTCAATACCGTCACTGCAACCTCTTTCGAAGGCCCATCATTTGAGCTAATCGTAATCGTTACCTTTCCCTCTTTTTTTGCCTTCACCAGTCCAAATCGATCCACTACCGCAATCGAATTGTCGCTCGACTTATACGTTAAGTTATGATCCTTAGCATAATCCGGAATCACTCTCGCTTTAATGGTTATTGTTTGACCAACGACTAAGCTCGTATGACTTATCGCATCTATCGCACGGACTTTATAGCGTCCCTCGCCCAACGGAATATTACTGCCACTACCGTTCGATCTATTCTGAACACTCGTCGCACCTTCTATAGCATCAAGAACCAAATTAGTAATCGCGAAAGCCGCAAGAGTCACAATCAAACCGCAAATCGCATAGAGAATAATGTTTTTAGACTGCCTAAGCTTATTGGCATCACCAACCGACGTCATGTAATTAATGCCGCCAATAATGATCACGATCACCGAAATGATACCAATCCAAAGATATATTACATTCAAAGTGCTCTCTACGGATTGCATAATCGCAACCTCTTCGTCACTTTTAGAAGTGCCGCACAGCAACGGATCGTTCACGTTATTGATAGAACAAGCATCCTCAGCATACAAGTCATGAGCAAGGAAAGCCCCAAAGAACAAAGCCAACCCTATAACAGCTGCGCTTATGATAAACTTTTTTCGCATTATTATTCCGTTCTCCTTCACTGCGACGATAAAACGCGCAATTCACTTACACTTATTTTAAAATAAACTGCTAATCGAAACAAGCGCACTGAATCATAATAATTCATTTCGTTTATGTTAAAATATAGTTAATTATGCAATCAAACAACATGCAATTTCAGCCAAATATGGCACCAATGCAACCCCAACCAGTTCAACCCGCACCTCAACCAAACACCCTTCCACCGCAGAACACACCACCCGCAAACTACCAAACCACGCCTATTCCGCAGGCTAAAAAAGAAAAAGGTCATCTTAGCCTATTATTAGCAGTTATTTTTGGCTTGGCTACACTTGGATTGGTCGCCTATATCGTTGTCGACAAAGTCGTCAACAAGAAACCAACCGGCGAAAACGAGACGCACACCCTAAATGCGCAGCCATCTACTCCGCTCTCTCAGATTAAAATCCCTGATGGCTCCCCAGAGGATATTCTAAAAAACGTTCTCGCTGGCCGCACTTTCGCCATTAACCCTAGCCACGATGAATTCATCACTTTTACTACCGATTCTAAATATGAATTCTCATACTATCGTGAACCTAATGCCGACCGCAAAAAACTCCAACCAAGTACTGAGGCTGGCGACTACACCGTGAAAGGATCGACTATCACGCTCAGTAATGATGAATCCTTCCAAATCACGGGCGACTACCTAGTAAAAAGCACCGACCGCGTCAGCAAGAACAAGACTGCCGTCTACTTCGACTCGCTCCAATTCAGCAAAGCCATGCCGAATATTACCGTTGCTCTAAACAACTATCTCAACACCGTCAAAAAACCAGAAGTACCCAATTTTGAAAAAATACGCATCGATCATTTATACTGCCATGCCGATTACTCAAATAATAATATGACAAA
>DEVX01000007.1 GCA_002363515.1 Candidatus Saccharibacteria bacterium UBA3225
TTGCTACTTTCGAAACTAACTCAGCCATGTCTACTACGTGGTCGTCTTCGGCGGAAAATGTTGTTGTGCTGTAATCAATTGTATCGGTGATGATTGCGTAATTTATTTCTGAAGTTTCGGCGAGCGCGGTGGCGGATAGGAGTCCGCGAATAGGGTTGGCATAGTTGTCAAATATGCCAACTGAGTCTGGTTTGACGTAGATTTCGACCCGATGATCTTTTTCGAAGTTAGCGGGCAGATAATAGAAAACATCGAGCTTGTTTTCTTTAATATCATTAATACCAGATTCTTTTGTATTGTACTCATGTAGTGTCTGCTCTTTGTTGTCTTGGTTAATGACGGTTTTGGTAGCTAGATATTTAGCTTCATCAAAAATGCCTAGGGACATATCCGAGGTGTCTACGCCCGCTTCGAGCGCTTCGCCGGCATTATAGCCAGACATAGCGGCGATAAAAATATAAAAGCCAAGCAGGATTGGCACTAACAATGCGGCTAGCCAAAAAGAAGGTTTTTTGAGACTGCGTACGATTTCGAAACGGATAACTTGCAAAGTTTTATGCATTGTATTGCTCCTCCTGTTCGCCATAAATATCTATAAATATTTGATCTAGAGAGTTTTTATGGAATTTGCGTCGCACTTCTGAGATTGTGCCGCTTGCGCGCGCTACGCCATCCTTTAGCAGTAGGATATGGTCGCAAAGTTTTTCGACTTCATCCATGTAATGGGTAATAAGGATAATGGTGCTTCCCTTTTGATGTAATTCCTCGATAATTTCCATCAACAGACGACGGTTTACAGGGTCGAAGCCTTTGGTTGGCTCGTCGAGAATAAGAATGTCTGGCTCGTTCATGACCGTAATGCCTAGCTGGACTTTTTGCTGCATGCCCTGCGAAAGCTTTTCGATTTTGGTTTTAGCGAAATCTTCTAGGCCGACGCGTTTTAAATAGCTCATTGACCATTCGCGTGGTTTTTTAACGTTCTTCAATCTGCCGAAGTAGACCATCGTGTCGATGACATTTTCTTTTTTATACAGACCACGCTCTTCGGGGAGGTAACCGACTTTCGTTTCGCCGTTTGGGTCGAATGGCTTACCGTTAATTAGTAGTTTCCCTGCGTCTGGTTGATATAGCCCAAGCAAGGCGCGAATTGTAGTGGTTTTGCCACTGCCGTTGCTACCGAGGAGTCCGAAAGTTTCTCCTCGTTTTACGTTGAATGACAGACTTTTTATGATAGTCTTGCCGGCGAAAGATATGCCGAAATTTTTAACTTCAATAATGTTTCCTGTATCATAAGCCATAGTTAAGCCTATTCTACCATTTTTATCGAGCTCGTGCTTTAATTGGGCGACATAATTTGGGATTATATGGGTATGAAAAAAGTATTATTTGGTTTAATTTGTATAATATGAATCTGTTCTTTGTCGACGCCAACTTTTGCTAGCGACGTTGGTGCTGAATATAATTCTAGCTGTCGGGATATTGAGTTTGTCTATGTACGCGGTTCTGGTACGGCGCGTAATGATACTAACGAATGAAGACAGTTTAAATCCGCGATGGCTAAGGTGGCAAAACGCAGAGGGTATTCGTATCGGATAACGGATTTGGACTATCCGGCAGTTACGGTAAAAAATCCTATAAATGCAGTTGGAGCAAAGATTGGCGGCGGCAAAGCCTTTGCGTTTGGACGAAGTGTAACTTCTGGCGTTAGGAACTTGCAAGATTATTACAATAGTACAATGGGGAGCTGTCCTGCTACGCTTTGGGTGCTCGGTGGGTATTCTCAAGGTGCGTTAGTGGCGGCGCGAGCGGTAAAAAGTTTTGCCCCGGCACAGGTTGTATATGTTGGCCTATTCGGTGATCCTTGGACTTATTTACCGGAAGGTAAAGGCTTGTCGCCGAAAGCTTGTAGAGGTAGGGGGCTTTCCGCATATCGAGTGCATGTGCCAGAATGTAAGACTTACTCGGGCTCGTTAGGCGCGAGTAATCCATATGAAGCTAGTGGTCTAGAGGGTAAGTATGGCTTATGGTGTAATCGGCAGGATTACATATGTGGTAGCACGAAGTTACTCTTTGATATGGCAGGTCATTCGCATTATGCGGACTTTGGCGAGTTGACTTGGATGTCAGAAAAGGTTGATCAAAAGCTAAAGAAAAGGCAAAGAATGATTGCATTAGCGAGCGCTGAGGATAGTAGCGACGAAGAGGATATTCCCGACAGCATACAAGCGCATCTTCCGACGGACCAATATAGAATTATGATGGGCGGGACTGTGGAGTTAGATGCTTCGGAAAGCTTTAGTTCTGGGCATGAAATTATAGAATATCTTTGGAGTGTCAATGGGCGCGCATTTGAGTCTACGGGCAATAATCCGAAACTTTCGCGTACGGTATATTTTCCCGAAAAAGAAACGATTGTCTTGCGCGTAGTAGACGATATTGGCCAGACGGCCGAAACTACAGTAAAGATTATTACTTACGAAGATGAGGGTGAACCGTATCAGATACCAGCGCCGCAAAATGTGTCTGCAGGTCATATAAATGGTGAAATTCAGCTGGATTGGATTCAGAATTGGCCATATATGGCCAAGTATATATTGGTGCGTATTGATGGGGTTGATTTAGACTTCGTACCAGTGACTGAGTTGTCGGGCGTAATAGATGGTATAGAAAATACTGATGTGACCCTGGAAGTGGCTTGGTTGGATAAGAATTATATGGTCGGAGAATGGGCAAAGCTAGACATCGAAGAAAAAGACCCTCCGGAAGAGATTAATATTGAGCCGGTTCAGACGGGACTATCTATGCCTGAATTGACCACTTCTCTATTTATCCTGGGTATAGCCACAACTGGCATTATTGCGAACAAAAAATATCTGTCGCAATAAGACGACAGATATTTCGATCGAGGAGTTAACGCCCTAGCACTCGATCAACGTCCAGGCTAAGGATGCGCTGTCGAATTCTAGTTGGCAGGACATTTTGCCCGCAACACATTGAAAGATGTGCTTGGCGTGATTGCCAACGAATTTGATGCGTTCGCTGAGGGTGTCAGTAATTTCTACCTCACTCTCTCCTCGGCGGCGGAAGTATAAAGGTTGACATGGGATTTGGCTATAGTTAAACAGCGCCATGACCTCTACTTTCTCGCCTTTTTGAACGGTTTTGTTAATATTTTGCATAAATTACTCCTTAAATGATTAGATTTTTGGAGTCATTTATGTGAGCCATGTTATTTCGGCTCGGTGCCGCCCGTACAATGACAGAATACGAACGACTGCGTATACTCCGACAATCAGTGACCGAAGTTTGATGTCGTACTTATATTATATGTAGGCCTTAGTGCTTATGGTAGTCTTGAAATTGAATATTTTCTCTAGCATGGTAGCGTGGAAAATGTCAAATAGTCTGTGGATAAATAATATTACCCTGTGGAAAACTATGATAATAAAGATTGGAAAAAGATGTCTAAAAACGGAAATGCATCGCTTGGTAGCGATGCATCTGCGTTTTGGTTAACCTTATGATTAGAGTATAGCACACATTTGCTATATTGTCAATAGTATTTTGCAAATATTATTATTTATTATTTTCTTTTACCATTTTATAGTTTGGAGGCCCCACTTGTCCAATTGCGCATTACAGCGACTAAATGGTCGTGAGCCAAAGAAACCGTTGTGCGCCGAAAGCGGTGACGGATGTGCGGATTCGATGATGAAATGCTTAGACTGGTCAATCATAGCTTTTTTGCTACGAGCGTCTCTACCCCAAAGGATAAAGACGAGATGCGGGATATTATCGTTAAGATAGCGAATGATGTGCTCGGTAAAAATCTCCCAGCCTTTGCCACGGTGGCTACCGGCCATGTGCGCTTCGACGGTTAGAGTATTGTTAAGTAATAATACGCCCTGCTCTGCCCAGCGTGTTAAGTCGCCATCTGGCGGAATGGGGGCGCCGACATCATCGTGGGCTTCCTTGAAGATGTTTCGGAGTGACGGCGGTAGCTGGATGCCGCGATGGACGGAAAAAGCTAGGCCGTTGGCTTGGCGCGGGCCGTGGTATGGGTCTTGGCCAATAATGACAACCTTGATATTGTGTAAATCCGTTGTAAATGCCGAAAAAACCTGTTGTTTTGGCGGGTAGATTGTCTTGTGAGCATAGGCATCGGAGAGGAATTCGGAAAGGTTTTTGAAATATGGTTGGTTGAATTCTGATTGTAGGATTGGCTTCCAGGACTCGTGCATATTAAATACTCCATAATTTTTTGAGATTTGCGAATACTTCGTCTGGTGTGCCCGAGGCGTCTAGGATTGGCACGTTGAATTCTTTAGCTACTTTGAGATAGGCGTTATTAATTTTCTTGCCAAAAATATCGTCTTGCGACTTGAAGAATTCTTGCGTGCGTTTCCCCTGTAATGCCATGCGCTTTTGGCGGTTTTCGTCCGATTGGGTGAGAATGACAATTTTGTCGGGCTGAAAATAATATTCAGGCATAATTAATCGATGTAGGCGTTTAATCAGTGTGCGGCTTACGCCCATACCGTATCCTTCGTAAATGTAAGTAGAGAACCAATAACGCGTAATAATAACGATGTCATTATTTGCGAGGGCTGGTTCGGCGTATTTTTTGAATTGCTCGTAACGATTTACAAGATATAGCAAAGCGCGTGTGCGCTTATCGATGTCGTTTTTACTGCCATAATTCAGTTCGGCAATTGTGCGAACAAAATTATTCTTAGACTCGGTTCCAGATTCGGCGTAATGAACGACGTTCTTGCCTTGTGCGCGAAAATAATCGGCAAATTTTGCTGCCTGGGCATCTTTGCCAGTAGCATCCTGTCCTTCGATGACAATAAACATTATTGCGTCTCCTTGTATTTATAGTAACAATGCATGCAGATGGCGCGGTATTTTATAACATTCGTACCATCATCGATGAGGATATCTGGTCCATCAGTGACTAATTTGCCGTTTAGCCAGCGTGTATTAAGTGTAGCCTTACGACCGCAATCGCAAATTGTTTTAATCTCTTCAATTTTATGCGCAATTTGTAATAGCCGTGTCGAGCCTTCAAAGCCGCCATCCTTGAGGCGGAAGTTTAGGCGAAGACCAAAACAAATGACGGGAATGTTTAGTTTTATGACAACTTCCATGAGTTGATCGGCTTGCTTCGGTGTTAAGAATTGCGCTTCGTCGACCAGTATGCAGTCTACGCCTGCATGTTTTTTAGCAATACAGCTAAAAAGGTTCGTGCGCCGATCGAAGCAGAAATCAGTTTCTCTTTCTGGGCCGATGCGAGTGAGTAGTTTTGTGCCATTTTTTGTGTCGGTTGCAGGTTTAATAACGCAGACTTTTTGTCCGCGTTCTTCGTAATTAAACGCAACCTGTAATAGTTGCATAGTTTTGCCGCACCCCATTGCCCCATACCTGAAATATAGTTGTGCCATACCTCTCCTTAGTATTAATAGTTTAACACTAAAAAAACATGATGAGAATTATGCTAATATTTAAGTATGGGGTCATTTGAAAGACGAGGACGACGAAGCGAAGATAGCGACAATGCCAATCTGAATGGCTGGGAAAATATGAATGTGCCGCCCAATTCTGCGGTTGTAGGTGGCGATAGTTTAGCAACGGCCGAAAAATATAATAATGCACGCCAGCAACGTAAAATAATTGCCGTTTTAGGCAATCGTTATGGCGGTGACGACGTTAGCGATGCATATTTAAAAATGCCGGATGTGGCTGTAAGTGAAGAAGAGCGTAACAGAGTATTAGACGAGTTGGCTAGCGGTTTAATTACGGACGCCGATAAGAGAAATTTGCTCGAGAGAATTGCGTGCCCTTCCGATCTTGAGAATGGTTTGAGAAATGTGTATCTGGAATTAAACTCGAAGCACGAAAAACGTATATTGGCGGAAATGACGCAAGCAGGGTTTGATAATTGGCAAAATGTAACCGAAAGTGATTTGTCGAGCTTCTTGCGTAGTTATCCAACGCCGATGGATTTTGATAATAGGGCAAAAACGTTTTTGGATAGCATAGAAGGCGGAAGCGGCTTGCAAAAACGACAGGAATACGAACAGGCGATGCGGGATTTTTACCAAAAAGTATATGATAAACGCAATGAGTATTGGCAAAACATCAAATCCTTAGAGGAAGAGGCGGCAATTCGCCGAAATGGCGGAGGTGTGCCTCAGCGTTCTGATTCTTATCGAAGCTTTGAAGGAGAGCGAAGTGCGGAGTGGCAGCCGGGAGAGGTCGGCTATTGGCAGACGTCGCGCAAGCAGGCGTATGATGGACAAGTTACGAAAGAAAATATTAGTAAGGGTTTGTGGGCGGATGAACGATGCGAGGATAGCTATTTTGTTCGTCCAGATCAACAAATGTACGGCGTGTTTGATGGAGCTGGCGGCATGCAGGGCGGGCGTGCGGCATCGCAGTTAGTTGAGAACGTAGTGCGCGAATTCAGCGATAATTATATTTTGGAATCGGGAGCAAACTTAGCATACGTATTAAATGCGGCCGACGAGCGTGTTTTGAAAGACGAAAATGCTGGCGCCTCGACGGCGGTATTAGTAAAAGTTGTACAACATGAAGGGCGGACGAAATTAGCATATGCATCGGTTGGCGATTCGCGAATTTATATAGTCGATAAAAATAATAATGTACGACAAATTACGCACGATGAGGGTGAAGGCAGCGTTGTTTGGAATGCGATTGGGGCAAGAAGAGAAGAAGATTTTGTGCAAGGCAGTAGTCGCACGAAGCAATATGGCGAAGTCGAACTGCATCAAGGCGATCGGGTTGTGCTTTGCTCGGACGGCATTACGGGTGATTATGGTAGTGATTTAATGAGCAATCGCGAACTTGGCTTTATTATGAGTCGTTCTACTGATGCGCTAGAAGCCTCAAAAAATTTAATTGCGAGTGCGCGCAAGAACGATGACCGCACAGCGATTGTCTTTGGGGATTTTCCGTATTAAAATATTTTTAACTGGAAAAAGTGTTCTTTAGAAAAGGGGGTGTTCTTATGGCAGAGTTTAGCGAGTACGAAGATGACATGATTAGCTTTTTGATGGGGCACGGGATGTCGGAAGATGAGGCCCGTACGGAGGTAATTGAGCGGCGAGTTGATCTTTTTGGGGATGATTCTCATGTGATAACAAAGGAAGAACTGGACGCGCTTGAGCCGCCGCTTTCGGATATGCCAAGCGCGGCTGATAAGGTTGGCGCTTTTCGGGCATTTATCGGAGAGGAGGCTTGGAAGGCTTTTGGTGCGAATGAAGTCAATCCCGATTTGTTGAGAATGGCGATAGATTTCGACTATTGTCAGTATGCGGAACGGATAAAAGAGACGAGCTGCGGGGTGATTCTGTCTGGTCCTGAAAGAGAGCGTGTTAACTACTATATGGATTGGTACTCGATGTCGCTTCAGGAAGCGCAGCAATATGTGATTAGCCAGCGTTCCGAGCAGGCCTGAAGCCAGTATGGGGCCGCCCCTGTTTGGGGCGGCATTTTATAGCTCGATAATTTTGCCAGTCTGAAGGTTTTTAGCGGTGAATTTTTGGCTGAGAACTTCGTCATTGCCGATTACGGTGGCATATTTGGCGATTTTGCTGGCGCGATTAAATTTGTCGCCAAGCTTGCGGTCGGAAAGGTCTACATCTACGGTTTTACCCTGTTCGCGGAGTTTGTCTGCAAGCTCGAAACTAGCTTCGTATTCGTTTTGGCTAATTGGCAAAATGACATAATCGACGGGTTGCTTAGTCTCGATATTAATGAGATTATACTCGCGCAATACGAAGAATAGGCGCGTGAGGCCGATTGAGCCGCCGACGCCTGGGAATTTTTGATCGGTAAAATTACTGGCAAGATTTTCGTAGCGACCACCGCCGGAAATGCTGCCGATTTCGCGATAATCTTCGAGCATAATCTCAAATACGGTGCCAGTGTAATAATCGAGGCCGCGAATAATCATGAAATCAATAATGCAGTTACCAGTTCCCTTTTTGGCGAGAATATCGAAGACGATTTTGAGCTCAGAGAGGCCGTCGGCGACCGATTCGGTATCGCCCATGATTTCTTTGAGTTTGGCTTCAATCTCTGCATAGCTACCGCGTGTAAACATAAACGCGGTAATCTTGTCGACTTGGTCATCGCTGAGGCCGAGCTCGCGGAGGGCTGCTGTGCTTTTTTCTACAGGGACTTTTTCGGCGTGGTCAATAATGTTGGAAATCTCGCTAGTTTTTTCGGACAAGTTTAGCGATTTCAGGAAGCCGGCTAAGACTTTACGGTTACTGATGCGGATGAGCATTTTGGGCAGCTTGAAAGTTTTGAGAGCGTCATAAATACAGGCGATAACTTTGGCGTCGTAGGCGATAGGCAGTTTTTCGCGACCAATAATATCGGCATCGCATTGGTAAAATTCGCGAAAACGGCCACGCTGTGCGCGTTCGCCGCGGAAATTACGATTAATTTGAGTAACCTGGAATGGGAAAGCTAAATCATTATTGTGTTCGACGACATAACGTGCGAGCGGTACGGTGTGATCAAAACGAAGAGCTTGATCGGCGGAATCAGCCGACTCGGCAGTCTTGCTAACCATGTAAATCTGCTTTTCGGTGTCGCCGCCGGCTTTGGCAAGTAGAATGTCGGTGCGTTCAATGATTGGTGTTTCAATACTTAAGAAACCGTAATGATGATATACGTCGCTGATGCTTTGTTTGAGCTGGTCAAAAACTGCCTGCTCGGTTGGTAGTAGTTCTTGCATGCCAGAAAGTGGCGACGTATTAAATTTCTTCATAGCTATATTTTACCATATAGCTATCTGTTAGGAGGGTCATTTGCTGAGGAGGTCTAGATATTTTTGTACTTCATCTAGTTCTGTGATGTTTTTACCATCGGATAAATAGATGGTAATGTCTACGCTTGAACCGTTGTCATAGAAACGGAAGAAGGTATAATCCATCACGGTACTCGCGATGGGATCATGAGGAGTACTATAGTATGTGAATGAATCAATTCTTGGGTTAGAAGATACTTCTTTTAGCTTGACGTGCTTGATGGGCGATTGGAATGCAAGGATGTTTACGGGTTCTTCGGAGCTAGTTGGACGAACTAATACCGTATCGTCGCTAATTCTTGCGATGTCGTGATAGGACTTGACATATCTATTGTCTGGGTAATTTAAGAGCATTGCCATATCGACAAGATAGGGGCTGCCATTGTCGTCGCTAATAGACATGGCAGTTTTGGCTAAAAGCTTACGCGCGGTGCTTTCGTCGAGGCTTTTCTCTTCGTAATTGTTGGTGTGATACGAGATAAGCTGGCCGCTTTTAGTGGCGCTGTAGAAATAGTAATCATTGCCATAGCTTGAACGTATTGTAGTCAAGAGCGTTTTGGCGCCGTCGATATAATCGCTGTCGCAGCTTGTTTGTTTTTCGCAGGTTTCGTTGACGGTTTCGATTGTTTGGCGTGTATCGCGCGAGCTGACAAGAGTGATATTGACAAGGTAATCTTTATTGTCGTCATTTGTATAGACGGCAAATTCGTACTCTGGGGTTTGAGATTCTTCGCTTTTGATGTGGTTTAGGCGGGTATTGCTAGACCTGGTAAAAGAAATGGTTGCGAAAGAAAAGCCTTCATTGATATCTGCAATAGTGTAGCTATCTTTTTTGAGGCGGTTTTTGTCTTTAAATTCGGCATTATCTAGTGGGCTATTCTTTGTTTGTAAAGGCTCTGTTGGCTCACCTTTGAGCTCTTCTGCTTTGGGCCGATTTAGGATAGCTAAATAAGCAATACAAGCGGTAATGATAATAAGGATAGCGACGATGGCGATGATGAGTGGCGTTTTATTCCCTTTTGGCGTTTTTATTTCGTCTGCGGGATTGATAATGTCTGGTCGCGGCGAGGCTGGATTGATGTCATTTGCAGGGGTTTCACTCATAATCATATTCTAGCATGAGCGGCATAAAAATAGATTTCGCTTTTTGAGGCAAGATGTGTTATACTTATTCCATTGCGGCTCTGTAGCTCAGTTGGTAGAGC
>DEVX01000075.1 GCA_002363515.1 Candidatus Saccharibacteria bacterium UBA3225
AAAGTTGGTTTTACTGCGCTTACGAAAGTCGTCGATGCTGTTGATGGAATCGATATCTATTCCGACACCGCCTTCAAGCGCGGCAATTGCACCTTCGTGCAAGGCAATCAACATCTCAACTCCGAATGTGCGCTTCTATATGCTCGCGAACGCTACTCGTACTCATCCGGCGACCGCCACCGTGGTCAAAATCAACAACAAATCATCACCGCCTTGATTGCAAAAGTCTCCGACCCGCATTACCTCGTTCGCTATTCCAAAATCCTTGAAAGCGCCCAAGACTCATTCGAATCGTCACTCTCTTTTGACGAAATAACTTCTTTTGCGCGCTACCAGCTTTCTGAACTACGCGCCTGGAAAGTCGAAAGTATCTCGCTCGATGGTACTGGCGCCATGATGCCAACCTATTCGATGGGTGCCCAATTACTATACGTCATGCAACCAAACGTTAATACCATTACTAATGCTCAAAAGAAAATCAACGATTATCTGACCACAAAATAATTTGTTGCACCTTTGCCTAATAACTGCAATTATGCTATAATATAGTTGGATAAAAGTAAAAACCGCATTTTTCGCGGCCACATCAAAAAGGGTATAATACTACATGGAAGAAATCGACTTAAAAGATTTCCTCGGATATCTCAAAAAGTTCATCATACCAACCATTGTCGTAACAATTCTCGCCTTAGGCGGAACGTATATTTTTGATACTCAACTGAAAACTCCGATGTACAGCACATATACAAAAGTGCTCCTCGCACAGGATAACGACGATTCAAACTCTAGCGCCACCTTAAATGACGTCAACGTCAACCAAAAACTCGCCGCTACGTATAGCGAGTTCGTCAAGAGTCGCCTCGTGCTGCAACAGGTCATCGATTCTCTTCACCTCGAATATAGCGCCGACGATTTGGCCAAAAATATCACAGTAACCAATATTACCGACACGCAGGTACTAAAAATTACCGTATCCGATACGAGTGCTGAAAACGCCCAACAAATTGCCGACAAAACTACCGAGGTTTTTGCCAAAGAAATCACTGAACTCACCGGCATCGACAACGTACGCCCTTACGAAGTCGCCCAACTGCCCAGCGAACCTAGCAACAACACTCTAAAACGCGACTTACTAATAGCCGCCGTTATTGCAATTTTTGGCGTAATAGCCATCGCCTTTATTATCTTCTACTTTGATGACACTGTAAAATACAGTGAAGATCTGGGACGCAAGATCAACCTACCAATTGCAGGCAAGGTTATTAAATCCGATATCAAGACCAATCAGCGCGGCCGCGGCGGCAGCGTTGACGAGCTCATGGTCGAAAAGTATCCCAAATCTGCCGTCAGCGAAAGCATCAAAGCGCTTCGTACTAATCTCCAATTCAGCAGCGTCGATAATGGCTTCAAGACGATCCTTGTCACTAGTTCGCTGGCTGGCGAAGGCAAGAGCTTCATTAGCTCCAACTTAGCCATCAGCTTCGCCCAAAACAACAAGAAGGTATTGATTGTCGACTGCGACTTACGTAGAGGCCGCCTTCATAAAATCTTCCAGCTGCCAAACACACTCGGTCTCAGCCACTTACTAGCCGACGATATTCTCAAATACACTAAATACATCCAACGCACTCAAATTCCAAATCTCAGCGTAATGACGCGTGGCGCATACCCACCAAACCCAAGCGAACTTTTAGACTCAAAAAAGAATTCCACCCTTATTGCCAAACTAAAAGAGCGCTTCGATATCATCATTTTCGATGGCGCCCCATGCAACGGCGTTACGGACTCTATCATCATGTCTACGCTTGTCGACGAAGTTCTTATTGTTACTAAGGATGCTCACACGCCAAAGAATATTCTTCAGAGCACTAAGGAATCCCTCGAAAAGGTCAATGCCCCTATTGCTGGCGTCGTCATGAACAACGTTGCCAAAAAAACTGCTAGCTATTACGGATACTATGGCGAGAAAGAATCTCACGGAACAGCCCGTATGCAAGCCCCCATTATACAAGACGAGCCAGGAATCGAACCAGAGTCGGAAACTCCAACTGAACCCACCAAAGCGTCCGCTCATTCAAAAGAAACAATACACGCGAAGCCCGCGCCACGAACAAGCCATACGGCAGCTACCTCCACAAAGAAACACAATGATTGACGTTCATTCTCATATCCTACCAGGCATCGACGACGGCTCTCGTAATTTTGACGAATCGCTCGCTATCTTGAGGGGGCTCGCCGAACAGGACGTGACGGACGTAATATTGACGCCTCATTACGTAGCAGACTCTACCTACGTTAGTCCGCGCAACACTAATCTAAAGCTCTATCGTGCGTTGCAAGAAAAGGCCGACGAAGCAGGTTTACGTATTTCCTTAAACCTTGGAAACGAAATCTATATCGATCGCAATATTAGTAGGCTACTAAAGAATAAGACTATCAGCCCTCTCGACGACAGCAATTATATCTTAGTCGAATTACCCATGAGCGGCGAGTACGAGGATTTTGAAGACATTCTTCTCGGCCTCAAGTATGAGGGTTGGAACGTCATCCTAGCTCACCCCGAGCGTTATCATAGTTATCACGAGAACTACAAAAAAATCTACGACCTCACAGAGCAGGGGATTCTTCTACAGTGCAACCTTGGTAGTATTATTGGCCAATACGGACGACATTCCAAAAAAATCATTAAAAAACTCGCCAAAGACAAGCTTATCTTCTGTTTTGGCACCGACACGCACCGTGTACGCGATTTTTCCGAAATCAGCAAAGCGCGGCAAAAACTTCTCAGATATTACACCGCCGGCGAACTCAAGGAGTTGCTCGAAACCAACCCACGCATGATTCTAAACGGCTAATTCTACATACGTAACGTATATTAAAGTAAAAAGTTTGCGAAAATAACTCCAATAGAGTAAACTTATCTTATGAATGGGAAGTCGAAACCTTACGCTATCTTAGTTTTCGGTGCGCCAATGAGTGGCAAAACTACATTTGCAGAGCAATTCAGCGCTCGTTTTAATGCACCATTCCTCAATCTTTCTGAACTCCATGACGAATACAAGCTTACCCGCAAACTCGCAATGGTTCTTATTCAGCAATTGACGAAATGCAAACAAACGCTCGTCCTAGAAGGAGGGCTTGATACCGAAAAGCAACGAAATGAAATCAAGGACCTACTCGCCAAAGCTGGCTATAGGCCCATCCTCATCTGGGTACAAACAGATCTTAACGCAATCAAACATCGCATGCGTCACAAGTACAAAAAGCTCGAGGAAGCTAAATCCGCTCTTGCTGAGCAATACAAAAAGATTGAGGCCCCTTCGGAACTC
>DEVX01000030.1:0-173 GCA_002363515.1 Candidatus Saccharibacteria bacterium UBA3225
CCAACTAGTAGTATCTTCTGCTTCTTAGACATTATTTTCCTATCGAAAATTAGAGTTCAATTTTCCATTGATCCAGCAATGCCTGCGCGGCTACTTTGTAGGCTGGAGTGTCGCCATTTGCTTCAAAACCAGCAGCCTGAATGGCGGCGCCAGTTACCTTAATTGTGGCGGGG
>DEVX01000030.1:220-1919 GCA_002363515.1 Candidatus Saccharibacteria bacterium UBA3225
GCGGGGTTAAAATCTGTGCCTTCGAATACTTTTTCATTGAGCTCCTCAGGAACAGCTACGCTAGTAAAAATAGTTAACTCGTCGCCAGCTTTGTGGATGCCGTCTTTTGCGGCAATATAGAAGATTGCTGTGTCGGTTTGGTCATCCCATTTGGAGGCCAATATATCCCACTTATTAGTATCAAAACCCTTGATAAAATTGCCGAGAAGCTGACCGAATAGTTCGCTATTTGCAATTAAACTAAAGGCGCCTGGGTTGCTTTGAAGCGAGGTAATTAGACTGTTGACCCTATTGCGCGCTTGATCTTCGGCGGCCTCAATCTCGGTAGCCGTGGCGTCTGGGTTATTAGTTTTAAAATTATCTACCTCTTGTTGCACCATTAGGTTCGCGACAGCTTTTACGTAATCTAGACCATGGTCGAGCTCTAACGCGGCGAAAATATAGGCGTCTTGACTATCTGATTGAACCGTAATGACAGGCTTCTTCTCAATATCAGACCCAGGCATTAGTAAAGCGGGGTTTTCTGCGGTCCATAAATCATTACCCTCGTCATCTTTTGCGACTGTCTCTGTCAATTCGATATCAACCTTCCCGAGAGTGAAGGTATTAGTTTTCGTATCGGTTCGATCAGTAAAGTAAGCCAAAGTACCTGCGCTGAGGACTAGGGCTGCAATACTGAGGACACCGGCTATTGCTAAGACTTTTTTCTTTGTCATTGTGTTTTTCCTTTCATTTATTATTTATTATCGAGAAATTGGAATGCTTTGACTGCCGTGTCGAACCCATATGATTGTACGGCGTCGGCGGCCATTTTTATTACCAATTTACCGTCGCTATCCACAAATCCGCTCAGATCTACATCTTTGCCGATTACATTTTTCGATAATCCTATGCTCGTAATTGGCGCAACGGAACTTTGCTGTCTTGGCGCGAGCGGCTCTTTTCGGTAATATGTAACTTCGCGGTAGGATTTTCCTTCAATAGTTACGTCTTTCGAAGCGCGAAGCCACTCAGTATTGCCCTGATTTTCCGCACTGATGCTAACAATACCTTCCGCTTGCGCAAATGTGACATATTTATCATATAACCCGCTCGGAATATACATGCGCATACGTACATAGACAGGCATATTGCCAGTATTCGATATGTATGGATAGAGCGCGACGCTCTTACCGCCAACCAGCATGTTGCTACCTGCACTTAGCCAGTTTTCGTAGCGTTGATTTACGCCTGGCGCCTCGTCGCTATTGTAATATCGAGAAATTGGACTATACCATCGAAAGAATTCGACATCTGTTTTTCCGATAGAGAAGCTGTTAGTCACTTCACTCGTGTCAGTAAAGTACGATAGCGTAACGGTAGAACCAGTCACCGCTAAGCAGACCGCAGCTAATGCAACGATTAAAACTTTTTGTTTCATCAACCTCCTTTCTCCCTATTAATGTACAATTTTTGAAATAACTCCAGATTGCCTTTTGGGCTAGTTTTTCTTTTTGCTCGCAGTTTTCTCCTTTCTTTTATCATAAATAGACGGGTAGAAGACCACAAACAGCAAGCCGATGGCGGCTACTGTTGCGATATATAAGCCAGGCGGTCGTTGAATATGAAATGCTAGATATCCAAGAAGCGGAATGGTAAATTCTGGTTTGCCTAGGACGTTTTTATAGTGGACGCTTTTCGCATCAGGTACGTTATTTGC
>DEVX01000030.1:1979-3282 GCA_002363515.1 Candidatus Saccharibacteria bacterium UBA3225
TCACCTTTAGTGCGAAAATGCATGGCATTATTCTCGTTCGTCACCTCCACGATGCGGTGCGTAACGATAGTATTATCTTCGTCTGCCAAAAACGTAATAACGTCGCCCTCTTTAAGCTCGTCCGTATTAACTGGTCTTACATAAATAAGCGAGCCAACATGATAAGCCGGCTCCATCGAACCGGACATAACAGTGTAAATCTCAAAACCAAGGAGGCGAAAAACAACTAAAAAGATTGCCAGCAGCAGGACGATTCCCACTAAAACGGTGGTAAAAATACCCCAATACCGCTTTTTCATCCTGCTCCTATCCACAATTTAATTATATTCAGGAGTATTTCAGTTTTCAAGCATTTTATTACTCCCGTGGTAAGTTTTTCGCCAAAGAAAAAAGCCCGGCAAAGTGCCGAGCTGGCGAATTACTTCGCCGAAAATAGGAGGGGGCTATCATTTGTCACGAATGACGCAAGCTAACTCGTCATAAAACATCTCCCACGCATCAAATACGGGCAGGCCGGCGATTGTTTCTACTTTCGCAATCTTCATCAGTTTTGCCAAATCGGCGTCCAGGATTACGACGGCACCAGCCTTACGATGTTTTTCTTCTTTGAGTATGTCCTTGACGTAGCGCTCTACGATTCCGCGCGACATATAATCAGTTCCATGCAGACTCCTCAGTTCCTGAATAATCTCATAAATGAGCTCCGCATTAGCATTGAGATGCGAGCATCTCTTGTACCTAGCAAGCTGAATGCCGTGCCGTCTGCTGAAAAACCTTTTGATATCTTTCTGCCCCATCTGGCTGCGGTCGCCAAGAACGATGATTCTCGAAATACCCTGCCGCTTCAGCGCCCTTGCCACCGGATCATAAGCGTGGACAAAGATAGGATGCTCGTTGCCATCAGTCCTCATTTTCCGAAGCGCCCTACTGATATCGCGCCCTGCAGGGAAAAGCGACTCGTACGCAATAGCAACGTAGTCACTCTCCATCATGGCAGCGCGTCGTCTTATTTGCCCCGCAAGCTCTATGCGACGTCTAGGATCATTCGCAAGAGGCATACTGCCTCTCTGAATTTCGCCCCAATGGTACCGCTTGAATGTGATATGGCATTTACTATCTCTTGCGTTTTCGTGCGCTATTTGTCCGCAACGACTTAACACTTGCGAGTAAGATTGAGTGACAATCAACAAGTTTTCTTTCATATATACCTCCTAAAGTGCAAAAACTTTGCCGATCTCACACGGCAAAACATCATGTTTTCCTATGTTTTATCTTATCATAAATAAACATCCACCGGCCTAGC
>DEVX01000042.1 GCA_002363515.1 Candidatus Saccharibacteria bacterium UBA3225
GCGACGGCAAGATTTGCGTCTGGCAGATTTTGCTGAATAAAGTTTAAGGCACTTTTACCCTCGCGGCCATATCCTAATATGAGGATGCTTTTTCCGGTTAAATAATTTATGATGTCTTGTTTCATACTCTCGCTAACATATTTACGTATTCTTGTGGAATATTATGTTGCGGGTTGTAATAATTTTCAACGTTATATAGTGCTTTAGGGTTATAGAAGTGATCTTTGTAGTACTGTAACAAAAACGGCAGATGGCCATTGGTATGCTCGACCGCAAGCTTTAGTGAGTAGTTTATTTCTTCGCGCGTGCCGACGCATTCAAAAGGTTTAGTAGTATCTGGATTGACTAGGCCAATAAATATTTGCAACAAGCTTCGATCATTAAAAAGATTGTCGCCAAATATCAGCCCCAATCGTTCAAGGGGAATGAATGGGTACAACATGATGAAGACATAGAGACATTTGGCACAATGGCTACACCATTTATTTTCGTGCATGCCGACATTGCAACTGCGGAAAATGCTGAGATAGCGAGGATATTTGATGAACTTTTGAACGATTGTATATTCGTTTATGCAGCGCAATAGGCTAAAGTATTCAATTTTTGGCGTAAAGTAATCGTTGCAATAGCTACGAAAATCGTTTTCGAACTCAATACTTTTTGAATATTGATGATTGATGTTTGTACCTGCAACGTTCCCTTCGTTGGCGGAGGCCTCGTTTGAGAGGACGATGTATTTTTTATTGTTTAGATATGCCATAATGTATGCCGCAAACGCTAAACAAGACGAGAATGGAATATGTCCGTTAAGAAAGCCTTGTTTGTTTAGCTCGAGCATGTGTTCATCGAGGGTGAGATTGAAGTCGGCAATAGAGTCCATTGAATAGCCGGCCTGCGTGATGCAACTATGCGCGGCGAGGTTTTCTGGATAGATATTGCGATTATATTGAAGGCAAATATTGTCGACATGCATATCGCGTAGCGCTTCTAGAGTAACAACGGAATCCTTTCCTCCGCCGACTGGGATTAGATTGCCGCTTGGTCTAAAATCTTCGAATTCATAATCAGGGCGATTAGGCGACGGCTCGTCGGCAATAATCTCCATAAAATCTTCATAGGGGATATTGAGTTTGTTGACATACATAAATTCGCCGAGGCCGTTGTAGAACAATTTTTTAAAGAATTCTTTTTGTCTTTCGTCAAGTGGGCCGGCTTTTATCTCGAATTTTGGCGAACAAGTTAGCTTGTAATAATTGATAGCATTGATGATGCCGAAGTTGAAAAACAAGTATTCTATGAATTGTATATTAAATACGGAGTTGCGAATATCTGAAACGGAAATATCGACAGTTGGCTCAAATGTATGCTCCCCTAGTTTGTAGACAAATTTGGCATGAATACCTTCGGCGTTGCGCTCTACGGTGTACGACTCGAAGATGAATTTAGGATATTGATTACGCAGTTGTGTGTTATCTTGCATATGATTCTATTATAGCTTATATGACGGTATTAAAACTGGAAGATTTGCATGCCCATCCAGCTATCGCGTACGCCTTTGCTGGACATGCAAGTGTCAAATAACTTATCGAGTGTATATTTGCCACTTTGGGAGATTGAATATCCGGAGCTATCAATGAATTGGACATTGTTTTTGCTATCGTAACCTAGTAACAAGAGCGCATGATGTGATCCAGCGAGCTTTGGGCACTGGCTATGCGCTACAAACATTGCCACTGGTTGACCATTATCAAGCGCAATTTTGGCGAGACGTTTTGACTCTTTTACGCTAGTTTCGCCAAAGTAGGCTTTAGCCTTGGCGTTGAAGTGCCTAATAGTTTCAGCGTAGCCGTCTTTTGCGCGAAGAGTTCCATTATATAGCCCTTTCTTCTTGAGGTTATTCTGAATATCGATAGTAGAGTAAAACGTCCCGCTAGTGGCATTATGTGCCGCCATAAAGGCATGTGCGCGGCAAGAGCCCTTATTAAGGCCTGGGTTATTCTGATAGCCGATGTAATATTCAATAGTCCCCTTTGGATAAGTTACCGTTGCGAGGGTTTTGCAATAGCTGCCGTTTATAGTACCACAGCGACCCTTGCTATCTTTGATATCGTGTTTGAAAGTGATTTTGGTGGCTTTGCAAAGCCCGCGTCCAGTTTCGGCGGTGCAATATTCGCCGGAGACGTTGGCGTTGTTCGAGACGGTTACTTTAGCGGTAGCGGTAATGTTGTTGGTAGTAGTGGCATATATGGTCGTAGTACCCTCTTTTATGCCAGTGATTCTGCCGTTGTCGTCGACTGAGACTATAGCTGGATTGATGCTTACCCATTTGAGCGTTTTATCGTCGGTATTTGCTGGAGTAAAACGGGGGATAATATTTTTAGTGCCTTTCGGTGCAATGGTATAATCGGCGCTATCGAATGTGAGTGCAGTAGCTAAGATCGGTTCTGGAACAGTGATTGTTTTACTGTCGCTTTTGTCGTCGGCGGTGACGGTTATAATGGCGGAGCCTGGCGAAACGCCAACAACGCGACCCTTATTATCGACGGTCACAACATTTTTGTCACTAGTCTTCCAAGTGAGATGGCGATTGGCGGCGTAATCTGGGATTACCGTAGCGCGCATGGCGGCATTCTGACCGATTTTGAGAGTAGATACACCGCCGAGTACGACGGATTTTACGGGGGTATTCTCGGATTGACCTCCGCTTCCGCCATTGCCGTTATTGCTGCCACTGCTAGATTGGCCGGCAGCCGGCTGCTTACCATCGATTGAGTCGAGAATAAGGTTAGTAATTGCAAATGCCATTAGGGTGACGACTAGTCCGATTAAGGAATACATAATGGTGCTTTTTGCGGTTCTAACCTTGTTGGGGTCGCCCATAGACGTCATGTAGGTGACACCGCCGATAATGATAGTGACAACTGCCATAATACCTACCCAAAGGTAGATTTGATTTAAAACGTTTTTAACGCGCTCTTGGAGCGCAGCTTCTTCGTTTTTACCCTTTTCGCCACATAACCTAGGATCGTCTATTCCGGCCAATTCGCAGGCGTCGCTCGCATAGGATGGTTGTGGTGTAAGGGTCACTAGGCTGGTAGCTAGCAGAATGAGCGCAAAAAATCCGATAATAATGCTAGATAGCGAGAGCGCTTTTCTCATTAGCTAATGCTCCCATGCATTGATTAATATAGGCTTCTGGCTTATGGCGCATAATATCCGTCTCGCTATATTGTTGACTAAGTTCATGAAGCGCTTTCATGCCGACATTAAAGTAATCTTCTTCGCTGTGCTCTGGGTTGTTGCGCGCGCGAATGCGAGCAATAACGCGAATATTATCGCCAAGCTCGCGGTAAACATCGTGTAGACTATTCTCGTAATAGGTTTCGAGTTCTTGATAAATTTCGCTAACACGATCAAGGTCTTCCGTATCGAATGGCGGTTGAATGTTGTTGCGACTAAGAGTTATTTGAGCGTTGTATTCCATGAGCTCTTTGATTTTGATTGCATCGTCGGGATATCTATCAAAGGCAATGTCGCAAATTGCGATGTATTTGTTGATAGCTGTGCGTGCTAGCCAGCCGGGGTTGTGATCAATGAAGATATTATAATCGGGGTTGTTTTGCTGCTGCTCGATAATATCTTCGATGAGGGCTGCTTTTGCAATCGAAAACAAATCATCTTCTTCGTATGAAGAGTTTTCATATTCGGGGACGATGGTATCGATTAGGCGATCTAGGTCGTTCATACTTGTGCTTATTATAACATTACGGCCTTATTTCTGAGTATGTTATTCGTGGATAAGCTTGACTATTTTGCTATTTTATGCTATACTATACATGATATAGTAATTTGTTTACTTTTTGCTCTTTGGGAGGTGGAAAATGAAAACAATAGACAGAAAGGCGTTGAGGTTGCTTGCCATCACGGTGGCATTGAGCATTCTGGGGCATTTTCGCATTCAGGGTGGCTTCTTTATTGGCGACATATGGATTGAATACGTAGCAATCGCAGCAGTCTTCATACTGACCGTCGCAACGGTTGGTCTTTTACTGTGCATGTCTACTGAGTATCGTGGGAGAGGCTGGATGGAGCTGTTATTCTGCGCAACTTGCGGCAAGATTATCGGCGAGTCGTTGGCGATGTACTACGATTGCGGTCGCCTTGCGGTATACGCATTGATGTTGCTCTATATGTCCGCATCTTGCACGGCTCTGATCGGCTTTTGTGGCGGTAAGGTGAAGACAATGATTCCGCAGATTCTGTTTGGCGCTGGCCTATCTCTGGTTCTCGATTATATCCTTTACGGTATAATGGGGCTTAGGGTCGGCGCCAAGTGGCTCTATTTTGCACATTCGCGTCCCGCCGCGGATTATATCGTGATTGTGGTGGCGCAGTTGGTTGTGCTCGCTGCTTTATTGACCGAGAGCAAAGCCATATCTATGTCGATAATTAAGATTGGCATGTGTGGCGCTGTGGCTGTCGGCGTTGTTTCGATATTGGCATCGCTGGATGAATTTGCATTTGGGGGCACGATGAGTCTGACTTGGCGTACGGCGCGTCTGGTTGCTTTGTTGTTTTTGATACTATTAGTATTCTTACGCTCGGATAAAAACAAATAGACCCCTCCTCCAAAAAATATATTGTACCCCCGGCGAAGAGCTGGGGGCGTTTTTGAGCATAAGGGAATGAAGGATAAGCTTGATTTTATTTTAGTTTTGTGCTATAATATATCAATATAGCGTTTTTGAAAGGCTCGATCATTAAAAGGAGGTGGATGATGAATAAAATCAAAGATGCGCAGATGGTGGTCCTTTTTGTCTTTGTTGCTATGCTTACTGTGATTGGGCACTATCATGACCGCATGCCCGTGCCTAATGTATACGTTTTTGGAATGTATATATATGGAGTAGCGGCTGTTGTTGCTCTCGTTATAGTAGCACTATTTACAATAGCTCTACTCTGGAAGCGCTTCGGATGGCCGATGGGGGAAATGGTCAACTTAGTCGTCTATGCTGCTTGCGGGAAGGCGCTTGGAGAGATTATTGCATTGTTGTCTCAACGGCCCTTTAGGCTTCCGCAGCCATACGCCGTGGCGCTGATTGGTTTAGTTGTGCTGGTCGGTTATGTGGCAGCTAAGACATTTGGCGGCGGCAGATATGTCTCTTCATATATCGTAGTCGCAACGGCCTATTGTCTCTATTGCGACTATGTCCTACTGGGGGTGTGGGGTATAAAACATGGTCAAGGACTGAGGTTCTTCGCCAATAGCTACCCCGAAGCGTCGGTTGTTTATAGTGCGGAGTGCGTTCTTCTATTGATGGGCATATTGCTCTTGAGTGATGACATTGCAATGATAGTACAGCTTTCTGTCATTGGCATGTTAATGTGTGTTAGCAGTGGTATTTTATTCATTGCGGCGGTGGCAACTTATTATGGGGGTAATTATATTCCTTATAATCCGCCAAAGATGTACATAACAGTGATCATTCTGGTTGTCTATGCCTTGGCATATGCATTTGAGCTCCTTCTGGCTTTAATTCGAGAGTGAATCAAGCGCGAGAATGAGGAGGTAGTCCACGAATAATAGTGGCCTGGATGACGATTGAAAAAGATGTATGTGCAACATTTAGGCTTTCCACTCCTGCACGCCCCCAACGAAGAGTTGGGGGCGCTTTTATTGCATTAGTAAAGACGTAAGCAAATTGACTTTTTGGGCAAAATTTGGTATAATTATGAAATGGCAAATAAATCTTCGATAGACGACCAGAATGTGATTAGAATTCGCGGCGCACGAGCTAATAATCTCAAGAATATTGATATTGATATTCCGCGCGACAAGCTAGTCGTAATAACGGGACTTTCCGGCTCGGGTAAGTCTTCCCTGGCCTTCGATACGATTTATGCCGAAGGGCAACGCCGCTATGTCGAGTCGTTATCTTCTTATGCACGCATGTTTTTGGGCGTAATGGATAAGCCAGACGTAGATATGATTACAGGTCTTTCGCCGGCGATTTCGATTGATCAAAAGTCCACTTCTCGCAACCCGCGCTCGACCGTAGCTACGGTGACTGAGATTTATGATTACTTGCGTCTGCTTTTTGCGCGTATTGGTGTGCCGCATTGTCCAATTTGCCACTCTGAAGTGGCGCGTCGGACGGTGCAGGATATTATTGACCAGGTGATGGCTTGGCCAACCGCATCGAAGCTAATGGTGTTGGCGCCGATAGTTTCGCAAAAGAAAGGCTCTTTCTCACATATTGGTGAGCAGTATTTGGCTAAGGGCTTTGCGCGAGCGCGTGTGGATGGTGTGATTTATGCTCTCGATGAATGGCCAGAACTAGACAAGAATCTGCGTCATGATATTGAGATTATCGTAGATCGTTTTGTGATGGCACCAGATTTGGAAAGTCGTGTCTCGCAGTCGGTCGAGCAGGCTTTGGATTTGGGTGATGGCATTATGCAAGTTTTATGCATTAAAGACAACTCGACGGCGATTGGTCAGAACAATATCAATACTAACGGTGCGGAGATTGTTACCTATTCGCAACGTTATGCCTGCCCAAACCACCCAGACGAATTGATCCCAGAATTAGAGCCGCGCCTCTTCTCTTTTAATGCGCCACAAGGTGCCTGTCCGACTTGTACTGGTCTTGGTACGCGGATGGAAATCGATCCGTCATTAGTTTTGAACCCGAATCTGACGATTGCCGAAGGTGGAATTCGTCCATATAACCGTATCAACCAGGATTCTTGGTGGCTAAAACGCCTAACAGCCGTAGGCGAGAAACACGGTTTTTCTACGCGCGTGCCAATTCGTGAACTATCCGAAGACGCGATTCGTAAGATTCTTTATGGTACAGGTGACGATAAATATCATGTAAGGCTAAGCAACGGATATGAATATGATTCAGTTTACGAAGGGGTTATTCCGAACCTCGAAAAACGTCATCGCGAAACAGAATCGGATTTTGTACGTAAAGATATTGAACGTTTTATGCGCGAGCGGGTTTGTCAGACTTGCCATGGAGCGCGCTTAAAGCCAGTGGTGCTAGCGATTACGATTCATGATTTAAACATTATGGATATGTGCGCGATGGATGTAGATCAGACTTTAGATGTGTTAAATTCAGATTTGGGCTTGACTGAAAATGAAGAAATAATTGCGCGACCAATCTTGAAAGAAATTAAGGCGCGCGTAGGGTTTATGAAAGATGTTGGCTTGAATTACCTTGAGCTTGGACGCTCGGCAGCAACGTTGTCGGGCGGTGAGGCGCAGCGCATTCGCTTGGCGACGCAGATTGGTTCTGGCCTGCAGGGGGTGCTTTATGTACTAGATGAGCCGTCGATTGGTCTACATCAGCGCGATAACGACCGTCTGATTGCAACATTAAAACATTTGCGTGATCTTAAGAATACCGTTATAGTGGTTGAGCACGATACGGATACGATAAAGCAAGCAGATTATTTGATAGATATTGGTCCAGGCGCCGGCGTGCATGGCGGCAAAGTGGTTTCGGCCGGTACGCCTGATGAGGTGGCGAAAGATCCAAATTCTGTAACAGGAAAGTATCTTTGCGGTAAAGCAAAAATAGAGGTGCCCAAGAAACGCCGCAAGCCGTCTGGGAAGTTCTTGGAAGTAATCGGTGCGCATGAAAATAATCTCAAAAATATCGACGTGAAGTTTCCGTTGGGCGTACTGACTGTTGTTTCTGGTGTGTCTGGCTCTGGTAAATCTACTTTGGTAAATGAGATTTTGGCAAATGAATTACTGGCACGATTAAATCGCGCGCAGACTGTGCCGGGTGCACATGAGCGGATTGACGGCATTGAGTATCTTAATAAGGTGATCGTGATTGATCAATCGCCGATTGGCCGTACGCCACGCTCAAATGCGGCTACTTATACAGGAGTCTTTAATTATATTCGTGATTTATTTGCCGAGCAGCCAGAGGCGCAAGTGCGTGGCTACAAGCCTGGTCGCTTCTCTTTCAATGTTAAAGGTGGGCGTTGTGAGAACTGTCAGGGTGACGGCGTAATAAAGATTGAAATGCATTTCTTGCCAGATGTATTTGTGACCTGCGATGCTTGTCATGGTAAACGCTACAATCGAGAAGCGTTGGAAGTTAAGTTTAAAGGCAAAACGATTGCGGATGTGCTTGAAATGACGGTAGATGAGGCGGTAGATTTCTTCAAGAATTTGCCGTCAATTGCGGGAAAATTGCAGACACTACAAGAAGTTGGCTTAGGGTATATTCGCTTGGGTCAGCCTGCTACGACATTTTCTGGTGGCGAGGCGCAGCGTATTAAGCTTGCGACGGAATTGAGCCGCCGATCGACTGGCAAGACCTTGTATATCCTGGATGAGCCGACTACGGGCCTGCACTCAGATGACGTTAAAAGATTGTTGTCGATTTTACAACGTTTAGTATCTGGTGGTAATTCGATGATAGTGATTGAGCATAATCTAGATGTAATAAAAAGTGCGGATTGGATTATTGATATGGGGCCTGAGGGTGGCCAGGGTGGCGGTAAGGTGGTAGCTACGGGTACGCCGGAAGATGTTGCGCGTAACTCGAAGTCTGAAACCGGTAAGTATTTGAAGGATATCCTATAAACGAGACATAGCTAGAGGTGCTTACGCTTGTCATCCCCTGTTATTTAGGGTAAAATATGCACAAGGATAAAATAGGAAAAATTTTATGAGCGAAGATAAATTGTCTCTCGCGAAACGCGAGTTGACTGGTAAAAAAGTTAAAGGTTTGCGCGAACAGGGATTAATTCCTTCTGTTGTGTTTGGTGGCGGTAATGACCCTATTTTGACGCAATCACCTTACAATGAGACTGAAAAAGTTCTTTTGAACGCTGGCTATCACTCGCCAATTGATTTGGATATTGCTGGCAAAAAACAGATGGCGCTAGTAAAGGTCGTTCATCTTGATCCTGTGAAAGGAACGATTCAGAATGTAGAATTTCAGGCAATCTCCGCAAATCAGGTCGTAGAGGCGACTACTCCGATTGAAATCGTTGACTTTGAAAAGTCTGACGCAAGCAAGGCTCATTTGACGATCCTTCAGGTTATGGAGGAAATTGACGTCAAGGCTAAGCCGGCCGATCTTCCAGAGGCTATTATTGTTGACGCTTCTGGTTTGAAGACTGTTGAAGATGGCATTACGATTGCCGATCTTAAGCTTCCGAAGGGTGTTGAATTAGCTGACAAAGAGCTCGATCCGGAAACCGCCATTGCGAATGTCTATGATCCAGCGCAAGAAGCCGCCGACCGCGAGGCTGAGGCGGAAGCTGACAAGGCTGCCGAAGAAGCTCGCGCTGCAGAAGCGGAAGCTGCCGCAAGCGAAAAAGCCGAATAAGACTATCCTAGTTTTAGTAAAGCAGGACATTAAACGTCCTGCTTTTTGTTGTGGTATTTGTATTGTAGGTCATTTGTCCGCCATATTTTTGCATTATAATGGTCAGTTAGTTATAATGGCGTAAATAATGAGGACAAAGACAGATGAGACACGAGGTTGCTAGCTATAATACCAGAAAACTTCTTTCCACTACCCTAAAGGTTATCATGAAAGATAAAGATCTTTCTAAGATATCCGTAAGCGAAGTGGCCGAGGCGGCGAAGGTGAATCGGAAGACTTTTTACTACCATTTTAATGACATTTATGATTTATTAGCTTGGACCTTGGAGACTGAATCGATAAATCTAGTACGCTCTTTTGATCTAACAGTTGATTACAAGAGGGCAATAAAAATTACGCTTGACTATATGGAGCAAAATTCGGAATTTATGGGTAATATAATGAAGTCGTATGCGCGAAACGAGGTGCGGCACTTCTTATATAAGGATCTTCACGACATATTCCTCAAGACAATTAAGGACATTGCTAAACGGAATAATGCTTTTATCGAAAAAGAATATGCTGATTTTATTTCTGGCTTCTCGACTGAGGCCATAGCGGGCATGATTATGCACTGGGTGAGTAATCCGGTTTCTTTTGAACGTGCGAAGGTTGAGAAATATTTGGCGCGCATATTCCGTGTTACGGTCGAGAATTTGATTGAAGAAGAAGCTAGGCGTTAAGATTCACTTTTAGCGGGGCGGTATTTTTTGTTGGCGTATTGACTAATTATAAAAAAGTTATATAATAGACAGGCTATAAGATACTCGTTGTATTTTTGCTCTTTTCCAAGGAGGTAAAAAGATGAAAAAAGCAATTGTCAAACCCGTAGTTGAGGCCATAAAGAATGGCGACGTAGAAAAGCTGAAGGGTATTTTCTCCGAGGTTGGTATACGGCCTGGAGGGGATGCGCGCGCGATGTATCGCGACGTTTATGCGGCGTCAGCGCTCAGTAGCGCTACGATCTTTGCGTACGAGGGGAAAGTAAGTCCCGCCATGGCGGAGCTGCTGGTTGAATATCTTTGGGGGTGCGTGCGTCAGACGATGGTATGGAATTATTACCTGATTGCTCGTGGGGTCGGTAACAATGCGGACCCTGAACTGATTCCCGAGAAAGTGCGTGAGGCAATCCAGCAGACTACGTACGGCGATGAAGCAGCCAAGGCTATTGACGAAATGGATGCGGCTTCCTATGATAACATGATCGCTTATCTGTTGAAAGCGGATGTCAGGACATTCAATGAGCGTTTTATGCGCGACATATTTATGTATATCCTGAAGAAGGAGCCCATTCCGATGCCGCTGTTTTTGACAATCCTTTCGATTGCGGTCGAGGATTCCGTGCAGAGCAGTCCGTTTGGTATGTATGATGTCGGCTTTGGTCTTGGCGGAATTGGTGCCCTCATGAATTCGAGTACGTCGCTGATTGATCTGCTCCGCGGGATGAGCTGATCGCCTCGTCGCATACTATTATCTCCAAAAAAATGTCGCGCCTCCTTCGTGGAGGCGCTTTTTCTATTATCGAAGTTTAGACAATAGGAGTTCTCTCTGATGGTTGCCGAAAGGTAAATTTGATATAATTGGTTGTGTTGATATAGGTGAGATATATCAGGTACTATTACAGGTCGTTTGGTTGGGCTTTACATAAGAATATTAGGGAGAGGGGGTGATGCGTGTGGCTGTTAGACTTTATCCTGACATTATCGTAGCGGCTCGAGTAAAGGATAGTTTAGAAGATATTGTTCTAATCTGCAAAGATAATGGGAGAATGGGGTCGAACCATTTCTTCAAAGAAGTTTTTGAAGTATATGTTTCCGTAGGCGATTGTTTGCGCCATCAAAGACTTTATCTGAAGAGGGGTCTCGGGAATGCTTTTCTCGGCTTCGATGGAAAAGATTGGACGGCGGATGATTATAGATTCTACTTTGAAGAGAATTCTAAGATATTCCGCAGCATCGGCACAGATAAGTACGCGGTAAATCTGGGAAATAGTTTCAGCAGTTTAGATACCTTGGAGAATGAAGAGGTTTATTCGCGCATTGCGAATTTTTGCTTCGGGCTACTTCTGCAAGAAACATATGATCCTATGGTCCTTGAAAAGTTTGGTATTATGTATTCCGCCACGTGAGCTTGGTTTTAGCTGAAGAAGTTTAGCTAATTCTCTTTATACTCATATCGAACAACTAGGCGCCGCATCCGTGAAGGGTGCGGTTTTTTCATAGTGACGCCAACGGCTTAGTAAATAGTTATTACTACTAGACTATTTGACAAGAAAAAGTCTCCCCTTCTTGGGGAGACTATGGGTGACGAATGCGCGGATGTGGATGATTAACGGATTACCTGTGTCTCGAAATCGTTCGGGTCATCTTCTTCGTCTTCCTCCTCCTCTTCCTCTTCGTCGTCTTCGCAATCATCTTCGCCGTCTTCGTAGTCGTCTTCGCCGTCTTCATAGTCTTCGTCGTCATAGCCATCATCGTCGTAGTCATGGCCGTTGTTGCGGCTGGAAGTATTTTTGGCGACGATCATTCCTGCGATAAAACCAACTACGAGTGAAATGATTACTTTGCTCATATTTTTCCCTCCTCTAATATGAACCTCAGTTAAAAGTGCCGTAGCCAAGAGAAGCTACATATTTTGTATATTATAATAGAATTGGTATTTTGTCAAAAGTATTATACGGTTTATTTAAAGAAGTTGGAAAGTAATAAAAACCGCATCTGTAAAGAATGCGGTTTTAAATGACATAAAATCTTATTGACTATTTGCGCTTTAGGGCTTCGCAGTTAGCGACGAGACGCTCGCGAAAACCGGCACGAGCCGCATCGGCGTTCTCGTTATTCCCTTTCCAGGCATTAAGCGCGGGATCTTGGAGTGCGCGCGCAAACGAGAAGGTGACTGGCCATGGGAATGGGCCGTTATTAGTGACCTCCTGAAGATTATCGGTAGCTTGCGTGACACTTTGGCCGCCGCTAAGGAAGACTACGCCGGCAAGGTTGCTCGGGACGTGTGCCCTTAGTACGTCGGCAGTGGCTTTGCCTACTTCGGCTGGGGTGGACTGTGTATGATAGCGCTTGCCTGCAAGCACCATGTTAACTTTTAGGATACAACCCGGTAGACTGACGTTCTTATTCTTTAGTTCTTCAAACAAGGCATCAAGAATTTGCCCAGTAAATTCTATGTTCTTTTCGATTGGGTAATCGCCATCGTAGACTAGCTCTGGTTCCACAATTGGCACAATGCCAGCGTTTTGACAGTCAAGTGCGTATTGGGCAAGAATTTCGGCATTTTTGCGAATTGCCATTTGACTAGGACTATGATCGGTTACTTCGAAAGCGGCGCGCCATTTTGCGAAGCGGGCGCCCATTTGGTAATATTCGGCGAGGCGATCCGGTAGACCGTCGAGGCCTTTGGTGTATTTTTCGTCAGTGCCATCGATAGGTTCGAGGCCTTGGTCTACTTTGATGCCAGGCAGAATGCCCTTGTCGGCCAAGAATGTGACAAAATCGCGACCATCATCGGATTGTTGACGGGCGGTTTCGTCGAAAAGAATAACGCCATTGACGAATTTCTCGAGATCTGGGGTAGTAAAGAAAAGATTTCGATAATCGCGACGATGTTGCTCGTCGTCGGGAATGTTCATACCTTCAAATTTCTTATGGATAGAACCGCCGGATTCGTCGGCAGCGAGGATGCCGCGGCCTTCGGAAACTAGTCTTTTTGCGTTAGATTCTACTTCGAGCATTTTATCCTCCTTTGGATTGTGTTTTTCGACGCGATAGAAATCGTCGGATATTTCTTCTTCGAGTGTTGAGATGTTAGAGCTAGAACTTAGGATTGAGCGTTCGATGTTGGCGCGCGCTAGAAGTAAGGCTTCGTCAACATCTTTTCCAAGTACAAGTGCGCCGAAAACAGAGGCGCCAATGGTTAGATGTGAGCTAAGATGCGTCATGAGGTCTTGACGATCTTCGAGCTGCCAGCGAACGCGCTTGCCCATATATTCGATATGATGTGGCGTAATGACAACTAAGTTTTCGACATTTTGATTGAGCTTCGTGTCTGTGATAACGATACTGGCGCGATTGATGAGTTCGCGCATATGATTGGCGTTAACGTTGCTATATTTGCCGACGAATAATGCTAATTTGCTCTGGTGATTTAGATTTAGATATTCGATGAGTTCTTCGGCAAGTTTTGGCGAGATGCTGGCGCTGCGGTCGGCGTAGATCCAGTCGACGCTTTCTTTGGGAATTTCCCAGGTGGTTTGTTTATAGTTGCTAGGGCTAAGATAGCTGACGTGGCGGTCTTGGCAAAGAATATATCGATAAACGATATTGGCGTCTTTGACGATAAATTGCCCATCTAGGAACTTCGCTGAGGTATTTGCGATTTCGGCGGTTAGCCCAAAACGCGTCAATACTTCTAGGCTGATGCTAGCGCCGCCAAAAATGGAGACACGGTTGTAATATTTATGTGTAGAACCGTCAAAAGCGAAATCTAGCCATTTGATATCGTTCTGGTCGGTCTCGAATTTGTTTTGGCGATTATCGAGGCGCAGATAAACGTCTTTCGTGATATTGCCAACAATCAAAATGTTGCTCATGCTTTTATTGTAGCATAAGCGTCTCTTATCCGTAGCTAGTTGTCTAATATGCGGTAATAACGGTTGACTGTGTAGTCGATGGCTGGATATTTGTCGCTATAGCCAAGCATCTCGTTAATGGCGTGATCAACGTCATAGGCGATGTCGATTTGTTCGTATGAGACTTTATCAGGCGATATTTCGAGAATGCCAACACTGGCGGCTTCAATACCGATGGGGCATCCGACGCTACCGGGGTTAATAAATAGTTTGCCATCGTGTGTTTTGGTAGTGCAACGGATATGCGTGTGCCCAAAGAGAAAGATGTCGGCGTCGATGTTTTTGAAGATTAGTTTGCATTGGGTGCTATCGGGCCGGAAGTAAAACTTGCGATAGTTTCCGAGCTGATCAAGTGGGTAATGGCTGGCGTAAATTTTGCTCCCCTCCACTTCTACGGTCTGTTGTTGTGAAAACTGGCGAAGGAAATTGATTGATGCGTTGCTGATTTGTTCATGGTTCCATTTAAATAAATCTATGATTTCTGGAGGGAGCATTTCTTGGTTTTCGTCGTTGTGGTTATGGACAGGTAAGGCTTTCAATAAGTAATTTTCGTGATTTCCGTGAACCATTGCTAAGATTTGGTTTTGGTGCTCCATGATAAGCTGAACACATTCTTCTGGATGTGCACCTAGACCGATTACGTCGCCAAGACAAATGAACTTATCGACGCCGCGTTCTTGGAATTCTTGAAAAACAGCACGCAATGCGTCGATATTACTATGCACGTCAGAAATAATCCCAATTCGCAAAACAGTTCTCCTCTCTTTAATGATTCTTGTATTATATCAAATTTTTGTATTTTTGTCAAGATGCTAATGTTAGAGTTCGCCCCAATCTTGCCCAGTTGTGACATCTACGGCAAGCTTGACGGGTAACTCTGGTGCTACATTTTCCATGCAGGATTTTAGC
>DEVX01000002.1:0-1942 GCA_002363515.1 Candidatus Saccharibacteria bacterium UBA3225
CTCCTTGGCGCGAGATGCTGCAGGATCCCTCCTGAATAACATCGATTGTTCTCCATTCTCTCGCAGCTAGTTAAGATTTGAAGAACTCTACACCTCCTAACGTTATACTAACGTTGAGATTATTGTACCCCAGCTGTGTATAATAAACAATAGCTTTTTTAAATTCCGCCAAGATGTTAGTATCCCTGCAAGAATTCAATTGCTCCAGGTTCTTCCTTGACTAGATTTTGCCTAGACGAAATATGATTTACGATGTCATGATAAGCCGTAATAGTGTACACCATGTTATAGTCGACATCTTTTACACTCTCTGCAAATTTAAGTCTTTATTAATCTTATACCTCATATCTGATTAATAATTATATATCTTTCACGCTCGCGAAGGGCGTTTTATGCCAGAGATAGTATAAATACTATTGACAAATGGTCTCTAATGTAGTATAGTATTACTGTTGGCTCAATTGTGAGACAAACATTTAGCCCCAGTCGCAAGATTGGGAGTACCTTTGAAAGGAGGTTTCATACGTGGATATACGGTACGAGATTCTCGATGGACCCAAAAAAGAGAATATTTTTACCGCTTTTGAGCACGCCTATGATGAAGACGTGCAGGTAGCAATGAAGTTTGCAGCCCAGAGCCCTTCCGCAAAGGACACCGTTATCGAAATTACGGAGCTCTGCGGCCTTTCGCACGAGGACGGCTCCGGCCACCGCCTGAACTTGAATGGGGGGTGTGTAGTTCACGGCTCGCGCCATGGCACCAAATTCAGAATGTTCTACGACACAGAGGAACATACCGGATACGCAATACTGACCGTTCCGGAATAAAACTCTACCCCCTCGATTCCTTTCCGCCGCCCGGCTTGCCTGGGCGGCTTTTTCATGCCTTGAAAGAAACTCCACGATAAAAGAAAAACCCGCATCGTTGATGCGGGTGGCAGCATGGTTTTTGCCGCTTTCAAAAAGGCACTTCGCCCTTCTCGACCCAGCCAGAGCGATTAGTATAATCATAGCACCCAGTATAATAACAACCTTCCTCAAAAATTCCCTGGAACATATACTTCGACGCCACCTTACCTTCCTCGTTTTGCAGTTGCTTGAGAGCGGAGATGAAGCCTTCAAGCTTTCCGCCATCGCCCAAAATAAACTGGATTGGTGTTCTGCCCTCAAGATCAAAGAATCCCAGGTTACAGACGAGTTCAGCTTTGCTGGGGCCGCCAACAATACTTGTCATAAAAGTAACCCTCCTGCATTACTGTCCGTTGGCAATTAAATGTGCTACATATTAATATTTTAACATATTTTTTAGTAAAATCAATCTAGACTCCTCTTCAATAATTTTTCCACATTGCTCGAATATATTATTGAGAATGATAAAATGATGATATGCGTAAATATATACCCAGTGGGATATTAACAGTTCCAGAAAAAGCAGAATTGGTTTTTTCGGGGAAGATTTTTAACGTGTATCAATGGCCGCAGAAGCTTTTTGATGGTACGACCGAAACATTCGAGATGCTAAGCCGAACAGATACAGTAAAAATAATTGCCATAAAAGATAATAAAATCATAATTACGCGCCAAAAACAGCCACGAAAAGATTGGTTCTACGACCTACCGGGTGGACGAAATGATAATCCAACAGAGACAGAATTAGATGCCGCAAAGCGCGAAATGTTAGAAGAGACTGGCATGTCTTTTCGCACTTGGAAATTGGTAGAAGTACATCAACCATTCATGAAGATTGATTGGTTAGTCTACACTTTTATTGCGACTAGTTTTATATCACAAGAACCGCAAAAACTAGACGGCGGAGAACAAATAGAAGTCGAAGAAGTCGATTTTGAGCAGTTGAAAGATATAGCAAAAACCGAAGAACGGTTTGCGAAATATTCTACAATAGACAAAGCTACAACGTTAGATGATTTATTAAATGCTCAGT
>DEVX01000002.1:2051-2899 GCA_002363515.1 Candidatus Saccharibacteria bacterium UBA3225
GAAAGAGGCAAGATGTATTTCGATGGTCCAAATCAAAAAAGAAATTTCATCATAGCGGTAATATGCGGTTTTGCGGCGATATCTATTTTGATTTTTGGAGTGATTGCATTTATTGCGAATCTCGTCTCGCCAAAACCTACCCCCACCCAAAATAACCCTCAACAAAGCGCAGAGCAACGGCCGCAAACGAGTTCAGGAGATGACAGTACTCAAGATGACGTTCCAGCTAGCGATGACGGCACTATGCTACCTGGTGATTCTTCGGATATCCATGCTACCGAAATTTATATAAATCCTGACTCTGCCACGATTGCGATAGGAGAGTCGACTACCTTAGTAGCCGTAATGACGCCCGCTGATTCGACCGATAAGGTGACCTGGTCTAGCAGTAATGAGGATATCATAAAAGTGAACGAAAACGGGGTCGTTACTGGCGCTAAGGAAGGTATCGCTTACATTTTTGCGGAAGCAAGCGAAAATATCAAAGCATCTGCTTCGATTACCGTAAAAGCAAAACAATCCGAACAGCCGACGCAACCTCAACCCCAACCACAACAACCGAAGCCAACTACGCCTAACACAATAAGCGTGTCAGGCATTCGATTGAATACGACGAATGTGAGCATAGAAGTCGGTGATACTTATCGCCTAAGCGCTACCATCCAACCGAGCAATGCTACAAACAAAACAATCACTTGGTCAAGTAGTAACGCAAATATTGTTGCCGTAAGCGGCGGTGTTATTACGGGTAAGAATGTTGGAACCGCCACGATAACCGCACGATCACACAATGGCAAGACCGCTTCTGCGACCATTACCGTTCTCTCAAAAACACCAAACGTGATTGA
>DEVX01000008.1 GCA_002363515.1 Candidatus Saccharibacteria bacterium UBA3225
CCGCAGGTGAAAAACACTGACCATGGTGACGTTTGGGTGCGCATTCTAGTAAAAAACAGCGCCAAAAAAGCCGATAATACTACGGTTAGTCTGCCAAATAATGCAATCAGCGCAGATTATAATACGCATAACTGGTTGGACGGTAGTGATGGATACTATTACTACTACCGTGCGCTAAAAGCCGGCGAGACTACGGAGCCATTATTTACGAAAGTGACTTTGTCGAAAGACTTATCGGCGGATTATGCGGGCACTTCGTTTAGTATAGAATTAACCGCGCAAGGTGTACAGGTAGCTAACAATGGCAATAATGTCTACGAGGCGGAAGGTTGGCCTGAGGAGTAAAATGAGAAAGATTTTCGCAAGCATTTTACTATTCAGTTTAGCTTTCGTGACGCTGACTACGCCAAATGTTAGTGCTTTGAATTCTGCTGTCTATTTTGAGGGCGGTGCAGATAATTTTGTCTTCTATCCAGGCACTACATGGAGCGAAGTGGATTTATTTGATGGCTTCAAGAATGTCATGCCAGGCGACAAACTTACTGAGACTATAAAAGTTCGCAATACTGCGCCAGAGTATGACTATGTAAAAATATACCTTCGCGCTGAAGCGCACGACGAATCTAACAATCCTCTCTCCGATAGCGTGGCGCACGAAGAAACAGTAGTTACGATGTCTGATTTTCTATCGCAACTATCCATGCGCGTCTACAATGGTGGTGATCTTATTTATAACGCTTCGCCGAATCAGCTTGACGGTCTTAAAAATAATGTCTTACTGGGCGAATTCGTAAACGGCGCTACTACTACACTGAAGGTTGAGTTAAATATTCCGAAGACGCTTGGAAATGAATATATGCATCGCGCCGGAGAAGTTGACTGGATTTTTGCCGCTGAGGGCTACAAAGACGATAAGCCGTGCAATTGCCCAACTTGCTGCGGTTGTAGTCAATGTGAAAATGGTAATGAGAACAACAATCAGGGCAGTAGCGACACGGGTGGCACGGGTCGTAAACCGAAGCCACTGCCAGGCAATGCGATAACGTTGGACAATATTCTACTTTTCGTGACGGTCGCCATCACTTCAACTGTCGGATTATTTATAGCTATAGTACTCATCCGCAGGCTTACTAAGAAGAATCAGGAATAATAGTTGCAATAAAAAACTTCAGAATTTTTTCAACCACTAAACCTCAGTAGCAAGATGTATAGTAAAATGCTATACTATTAAAAGTATAAGGAGGCAGAGTGAAGGATTTTGATTATTTAACCGAAGGTGATGTATATTTGGACTCCGCATGCCAATCATTGCGTCCGCGTTGCGTCATCGATGCAATCAATCGTTACTACACACAGCATAATTCTTGCGGCGAACGCGTTAAGTATGCCTGGGGTCGCGAGACGGACGAGTTAGTTGAGGAAACTCGCGCTTTGATGCTTAAGTATCTCAAGCTAAAGTCGAAAGATTACTCCGTATCGTTCACGCTTAATACTACTTATGGCATCAATCTCCTGCTTGACCAGTTCAAAGATGGTCTTTTCGAGAAGGTTATGACTTCCGATATTGAGCACAACTCGCCTTTCCTATCCACGATGACCTTCGCAAAGCGTCGTAATATCCCGCGCGAAGTTATGGTGCGCGAGGATGACGGTTCGATAGATGTTGAATGTTATGACTTTACGAAAGCTTTAGTTGTCGTGAACTGCGCGTCTAATATTGATGGACGCAAACTAAGCAATGTAAACGAGCTTATCAAGAAGGTGCACAAGCAAAAAGGCGTTATTATTATTGATGCCGCTCAGGCGTTGGCGCACAATCCAGAGATTCTATATAAAACCGAAGCCGATGCTATTTGCAGCTCTGCGCATAAAATGTATGGCCCGTCGCTTGGCGTTATGATTGTTCGCCGCGATTTGTTTAAGAAAATCGAAACGTCATTTATTGGTGGCGGCATGGTAGACGATGTTAAAAAGGAAAGTTATAAGTTGTCGGCCGAATCTGCCAATCATGCCTATACAAAGTTTGAATCCGGCCTACAGGCGTGGGGCGAAATTGTTGCCTTCGGCCAAGCAATCAAATGGCTCAATAAACTCTCAAGGGCCGATAAAGAAAACTTTCATAAGCAATACGAACGATTATTTGATTATCTAAGCGCTCAAGAACGCGTCTATCTAATCAATACTGAGCCAAACCCGACTATGTCTTTTTATATTGATGGGCTCGATTCGCATTTGGTTGGCGGTGCGTTATCCAATGAAGGCATCATGGCTCGTACTGGCTATTTCTGTGTTCACTATTACCTCGATCACGTCAAACATTATCCGCCACTAATCCGCTTTTCGGTGGGTTATCATATTCGCCCTAGCGATATCGACAAGACGATTGAAGTATTCGAAAGGATGCTTAGTTAATGGTTTGTATTGCGGCGTTTATTATTCTGGCTATCGTCGGCATTTTTGTAGCCTTTATTTCGATATTTAAGCCAAAAGTTGGCAAGCAATACTTAAAAACTCTTAAAAAGTCCTGGGGTTGCGTTGGTAAACGTGTCACGTTACAAAAATGTGAGACTGGCTTTGGCGATGACGTTAAAAATACAATCCTTAGCAAACTAATTATTCGGCACCCTAAATGGGTCAAGCCTGTTTCTGCGGCAATAGAAGTGGCATCAATTCTTGTAGTCGTAATTACGGTTTGGTCGTTGGTAGAGGGAGTTAAGGCTGGCCTCGCATTGTATTCTCTAGGCACTTGCAACGTAAAACATGCGGAATCGTGTTCGCTTGGCTCTGAAGTGTGCAGTATTGATAACAATGCGGAGGCGACTAATCCAATCGAATACATCGGCCTCTGGTTGAGTGATTGGGGTGAAATCTTTGGTGCCATTCCCGATAAATTCCGCGATTGGAACACGGAGAATTTTGATGTGGTCGGCATAGAAATAAAGAATGACGGTAAGCCTACTGCGATCGATTTCTTCGATCCGGGCTGTATTGTGTGTAAAAATTCGTTCCAGGCACAGCTAAACAGTGGCTTCTTTGAAAACTATAGTGTTAAACTGGTTGCTTTTCCAATTCAGGATAATGATGGCAATTTCAAATTCACGAATTCCGATTTAATTGTTCGCTATATCTATGCCGTCAACGAACGCGAGCAAAAAACTACGACTGATTCTATTGCATTCAAAATCATCAAACGCATTTATACGGAAAAGGATTCCGAAAAACGCGCTTGGCTCGACGTATTTAATGACTTTTATGACAATGAAGAAGCGCGCAACGAGCTAAAGAAATGGCTAAAGGAATTCGGCCTCGACGAGAAAGCGATTAGTGAAATATCCGAGCGCGTCACAGCTGATTCAATTAGTGAAATTATCGAAAAGAATAACGATATCGTGACGAATAATATTCATGCAAAAGGTATTCCAACAATGATTTATGACGGTAAAAAACACACAGGGAGGTATGAAGCAAAATGATGGAAACATGGCAGGCGTTTTGGCTAGGCCTAACGCAGGGTTTAGCAGAATTTATTCCAGTATCTAGCTCTGGGCATCTCGAAATAATGCGCGAGATTCTTAGTGGCAACTCAGAAAGTTTTCATTTGTTCCTAGAATTTATTAATGTTGGCACTTTGCTAGTGTTGTTGATTTATTATCGCAAACGTATCGTGGAGATTCTTAAAGAGATTTTTGTTGAACACAATTTTAAGTTTGCGTTAAACATAATTTTGACCTGCATTCCAGTAGTTGTCGCCGCATTGTTACTCAATGATTTGATTGATAGTAGTCCATTCTTCTCGAATTTGTCCGTAATTGCCGTAATGATGGCGGTAGTGGGTATTTTGATGATTAACGTAAAACGCCTACCAAAGTGTAAAAAGATTAAAAGCGAAAAAGAACTCACGCCAAAGAAGGCTATTGGAATCGGTATCGCTCAATGTTTTGCGTTGATTCCAGGCACTTCGCGTTCTGGTACGACTATTCTGGCTGGCCGTGTAGCTGGAATGGATAATAAATCCGCTGCCGACTATTCGTTCTTGGTTAGCATCGTAGTGATGACTGGCGTAGTAGTAAAGAGTTTGCTTAGCAGTTCTTCTCGCGCGTATATTGCCGAAAACTGGAGCATGTTATTATTTGCAAACATTATCGCATTTATATCGGGCCTCATTGCGATTAAAATCGTCATGAAGTTTCTCAAAAAAGACGGCTCGCTTGAAGCCTTTGGTTGGTATCGCGTGATAATTGCGACGCTTGTAATTATCTTTGAGCTACTAAAATAAGAATGCTATAATGGCATTACATTAACAATTTAAATATCAAGAGACAGGGAGGGATCGGCCCGATGATCTGTCAGCAACCTACATTATGCAAGGTGCTAATTCCGTCCAGAAAGGGAAGATATGAAAAATACATTATCTTTGAGCTTGCGCTCGCCAAAATATCAAACAATTACTCGCACGGCAGAATTTGTCTCGCCAAAGCATCCCGATAAAATGTGCGATATTTTGTCGGACTATATTTTAGACTTGTATTTAGCTAAAGACCCGCATGCGCGCGTTGCCGTAGAAGTTATGGGTGGCCATGGGGAGTTAAATATTTGCGGAGAAGTTTCTTCCATTGCGAAAATTGATCTAAAGAAAAAATTGCTTGAAAAAATTGACGGCAGTATGAAATTGCGCATTAATCTTGTGCAGCAAAGTCCAGAAATTGCGCGCGGTGTCGACGATGGCGGAGCTGGCGACCAGGGTATTATGGTTGGGTATGCTTGCACCGAGAATTCGCTATTTATGCCAACAGAATATGTTCTGGCGCGAGATTTGTGCCAAAAAGTCTATTCCAAGTTTCCATACGACGGTAAAACACAAATTACCGTAGAACTGTCGTACGACAATAATCATAGTTTTGCTTGCGCCACAATTAAACACATTGTAGTTAGCTGGCAAAAAGTATCTAAAAAAGAATTATCCACGGCTATCGCAAACTGGGCGAACAATCTTCCAGAAAAAGTAGTACTCGGCGATAATTGTGGAGTAAGTATCAATCCTGCTGGCGATTGGGATTTGGGC
>DEVX01000088.1 GCA_002363515.1 Candidatus Saccharibacteria bacterium UBA3225
TGACCAGGTTGGTGTTGCTGGCCAAACCGATCCATCCGAAAAGAAGACTTTTTCTAGCCTTTTTGTGGCCGACTTTCCAGACGGTCGCCGCTATATTATTTCCGATGGCGCTACCTGCAAAAACCCGACAGCAGCGCAGCTCGCCGACATCGTAATACTTGTCCATGCCGCCGCCACTAAACTCCTAAACGACACGCCGCGCATTGCGATGCTCTCATTTTCGACTTTTGGCTCTGGTGGCAAAGATCCCTCGATGGATAAGATTGCCGAAACTATCAAGCTAGTCCGCGAGCGGAATCATGACATTCTTATCGATGGCGAAATGCAGCTAGACGCCGCCGTTAATGAGCGTATTGGCAAGAAAAAATCTCCGCAAGGCTCCGAGGTGGCTGGCCGTGCAAATGTTTTAATTACCCCAGATATAAACTCCGGTAACATTTTGTATAAATCCCTCGAGCAGTTTGCCGGCGCCAAACTAGCCGGGCCAATTCTGCTCGGCTTCAACAAACCGGTCTCCGACCTGTCGCGCGGGTCTACTACTGAAGATATTGTCTTTACTACTGAGTGTTTAGTTCGATTAATATAGGCGCGTGTGCTATATTTTAAGCATGAACGTGAAGAAAACAAAAACAACAACAAGTACAAGTATAAAAATAAATACGGCGCTATTCTTCATTGCGGCTATTGTATTTGCCTGCAGTGGAATATATACGGTTGCCGATACGGTAAAATTTAACGAGGCAATGCATCAATATCATCATATTTCTAATCCGGATGGCCTATGCTACGACGAAAGTGGCGAAGGAAATGATCGTATGACTGATAATGAATATATATGCATGAGTGGAACGGAAAATGAGGAGACCGATCCTAATCAACTAGCATTGTATCTTGACGGAGTAATTACTGACAGTAGCGATCTTAGTAATATCTTTATTACTAGATTAATGGCGCTTGTCAGCTTCTTCTTTACCGTTTCGAGTTTCTTTGGTGGTATTATCTACTGGAACCATAATAGGCATAAATAAACAATCATCAATAAAAAATCTCTCCAGTAGGAGAGATTTTTTACTAATCTTCAATCTGCTTCTTCGTAGCCTTTGGTTTATATGCTTCCGCGCGTCCGCGCACGTCGCGCACCGCATTCATAAAGTACAAGAATGCATCGAACGGGGAGTCATAGGGTGAAAAGTATTGATGTACGCCGCCGTCATTTAAGTGTTTAGTGCTCATGTAATAAAGATGGTCGGAAGTTAGCAGGCGTCTCCAATCGGCAATAAGGTCCTCGTCCTTACTAGCTAAAACGCCTTCTTTGAGATCATATATCGCCTTAAGCGCTTCGTGCTGCATAGAGTTGCCGAGCCATGCACTTAAATCGCGCTCGGTGTCTGCCCAAGTGACCGTCCACGGCATAGAAATCGTCTCTTCAGAGATTGAGCTATCGCAAGCCTCGGATACGGTCATGAAATTATGATTGTCGTCATTACTCCAACGAAGAACTAAATCGTTGAAGAATTCAAAAATACCAGTATCTTTCCAGACATTTTCGCCAAATGTTTCAAAATCCATGAACAAATTAATGACTGGACCTTGTTTGCCCGCTGTTTCTAGCCAGCGTATATATTTATCGACTGTAAGTGGCCACTCATTCCAGGTTTTGTTTGAGAAACGGAAAGCAATATCGTCAGATAGGCGATAATTCTTCGTCAGTAATTTAATACTATTGCAACCGTCTGGCCTATATACCTTATTAGGAGTGCGTGTTTCTAGAATTTTATCCCATCCTTCAGCGATAATACCTTTAAAACCAAAGCTTTCAGCCCATTGTGCCAGATCGTTATTGTAAGCTAACTCTGTATTGCGGAATACTTTCGTTTCTACACCAAAAAGCTCACGAATGCAGTCTTGATGCAAGCGTACTTCCGCCTCGAACTCATCGCGGTCAACGAAGAATGATAAGGAATGGTTATAAGTTTCATTTACGATTTCTACGCGGCCGGTTTTTACTAGCTTACGAATGGAATCGATGATATCGGGCGCCCATTCCTCGGCCTGCTCCAAAAAGGTACCGGTCATAGAGAGTGAGAATTTGAATTTATCGGTAGTCTCAATTAGCTTGCCGAGTTGTTTCAGCATAGGTCGGTATGATTTCTCGGTAACCTTTTTAAAGATGCGCTCATTGTTCGAGCCAGCATACCAGTCTTTGTCTGTCCAATAATCGTGATCGTGATCAACCGAAAAAATACTATAATGCTTAACGCGATAAGGCTGGTGCATATGCAAATATAGTACGATTGACTTCATTTCCTTGATCACCTCCACTTATTCTTTATTTTTAGAAACGATTTCTTTTATGTTTGCTAACTTCATCATACACCTGGATACATTTTGCCGCAACGTCGTCCCAAGAAATACGAGTATATTCATGGCGAATGCCGTCTTGAAGAGTATGTGTTAGTGCTGGGCTTTCGGCGATGTTCACTAATGCTCCAGCTAACTTATCTTCGTCCCAGAAGTCGTAGCGTACAATTGACTGTAACACTTCACCTACGCCAGACTGTTTTGTGATAACCAGTGCATTTCCGTGATGGGCTGCTTCTAACGCCGTCAAGCCAAACGGCTCAGATACTGAACTCATTACAAAGATATCGGAGATACTATAGATGTCGCGAAGTTGTTTGCCGCGAATGAAACCAGTGAAGATGACGTTCTGCGAAATGCCAAGGTCCGCTGACATGCGCATGAGTTGATCTTTTTGTTCGCCATCGCCCGCAAACAGGAAAACCATCTTTGGATGAATCTGAATCGCTCGAGCCGCTGCGCGCATCAAGTGGAAGAGACCTTTTTGCAAGGTGAAACGTCCAACTGTCGACACTACGGTATAACCCTTTGCCTTCAATCCTTCTAGATATTGATAACTTGAACCATCGTAATGATAATCATCATCTTTTGGCAGATCAAAGCCATTATATGCCACATCAATTTTTTCTGGCGGAATGCCATACTTCTCTACGATGATGTTCTTCGTCGCTTGACTAACGGCAATAATTTTATCTGCCCAAACCAAACCTTCGTACTCAATTTGATGAATCAAAGGATTGCCGCCATTCGGACCACCACGATCGAACTCGGTAGCATGTACGTGGGCCACTAAAGGTATTCCGAAATTCTTCTT
>DEVX01000021.1 GCA_002363515.1 Candidatus Saccharibacteria bacterium UBA3225
GGTTTTGAGAAAAAACTCGAAATCAATGGCGTCGGCTTCCGCCTCAGTGGTGGACCAAAAGAAATCGAAATGGCACTTGGTTTTTCACATCCAGTCAAGTATTCAGCCCCAGAGGGCATTGAATTAAAGACGGACAAGATGACCATCACCGTATCTGGCATCGACAAACAAAAAGTCGGCCAGGTCGCAGCCGAAATTCGCGCATTGAAGAAACCAGAACCATACAAGGGTAAAGGTATCAAATATGCTGACGAAGTTATTATTCGTAAAGCCGGTAAGGCAGGGAAGAAATAATCATGAAAGCAGAATTTAGAGCGAATCGTACTCGCGCAAAGATTCACGGCACTGCTGATCGCCCACGCCTTAGCGTAAATATCAGCAATATGCACGTAATCGCTCAGATTATCGATGACGATAAAGGAGCAACACTCGCATACGCAACGACCGTCGGTTCAAAGCAAAAAGGTAGCAAGACCGAACTCGCCACCTACGTTGGAACCGAGATCGCCAAAAAAGCAAAGAAAGCCAAGATTTCAAAGGTAGTCTTTGATCGCGGCTCACGCCTTTATGCAGGTCGCATGAAAGCTCTCGCTGATGCCGCCCGCAAGGAAGGATTGGAGTTCTAATATGGATAACAAGAAACAACCAAAGGTTATCAACCAATCTGGTACCACCAAGCTTACGGACGAAGCCGTAGCTGCACGCGAAGCAAAAGCAGAGCGCGAATTCCGTGGCCGCCGTCGCGACAATCGTCGCAATCGTCGCGCCGCCGAAGAAACCAAGAAAGAGTTTGATACCGTTAATATTTCAATCAATCGCGTTTCCCGCACCGTAGCCGGTGGTCGCCGCATGCGCTTCCAGGCTCTCGTTGCTATGGGGAACCACAAAAATAAAATCGGCGTCGGCATGGCTAAAGGTAACGATGTTACTTCTGCCGTCCAAAAGGCTGAGCGTCGTGCAAAGAAGAACATGATCACTATCAACATGAATGGCGACACTATTTGCCACGAGGTTGAAACGAAAATTACTGGCGCACACGTACTTATGAAGCCAGCCGCACCAGGTACTGGTATTATCGCTGGTGGTGTCGTTCGTTCGATTATTGGCCTTACTGGAATTAAGAACTTGATTTCAAAGTCACTCGGTTCCACCAACAAGGCAAACATCGCTTACGCCGTAATTGAAGGCCTAAAACAGCAAGTTCCAAGATCCGAATGGAATGGCGCTAAAAAAGCCGCCAAAAAGGAGGATAAGTAATGAAATACAACGAACTTACCGTTAATAGAAACGATGACCGCAAGCGTGTCGGACGTGGTATCTCTGGCGGTCAAGGCAAAACCGCTGGTCGTGGTACCAAAGGTCAAAAGTCCCGCACCGGCCATCACAAATTACCAGCAGGCTTCATGGGTGGCCAACGCGCCATCATGCAGGCTATTCCAAAGATGAAAGGTTTCAAGTCTATTCACGCTAAGGCTCAAGTTGTCTATACCGATGCACTTAATGCCGTTAAGGGCAAAGTTGACAACTTCGTGCTCGCTGAAGCAGACCTTATCGCTGATCCATTTGCTAAGGTTAAGGTAATTAGCCGCGGCGAAATCACCAGCAAAATTGAACTCGAAACTCAATTTGCAAGCAAAACCGCAATTGAGGCAATCAAGAAAGCTGGCGGTAGCTTCAAGAAAGTCGCCGTTCCTGCTCGCCAAAAGGTTGAGAAAGAAGACAGATAAACACCTAGTGCTTTATCGCAAATTGAGCCCTCAGGGGCTCTTTTTGCGGCCATAAATACCTTATGCTTGACAATTTAAGCAGTATATGATAGAATAGATAAGTACGGTTGCTTTTTTAGAGGGGGGGCAAAGATGGTTCTTTATACAACCCAAAGTCCAGAGGTATATCGTATTATCCAAGAGGATGGCACTTACTTCTGCGATATAAGGAAAAGCCAAGTTTTCGACCTCTTTGAAAGGTCATATAATTGGCTCGAAGGCAAAGTTGGCGAAAGAGTAAGACGTCCAGCCGCGGCAAAAGGCTTAATCTGGGCCTATCATACATTGCCCGAATGGTTCGACTACCGCTACAGCGGCGAAATCGGAAAACAAAACGTATTTATGCGTCTCGAAGTTCCGGACGAGCAGGTAACTTTTATCGAAGCTATGAAATGGCAGAACGTCGTTGATTGCTTTGGTTTAGAAGAAGCCGAGGATTTTGCAGCCGAGGGTGAATATGACGTATTCGATACGTCCGATGCCGAAGTGCCTCCAGAAGTGGTGATTTGGCAGATCAGTCGCGAATATGTAAAAGAGGCAATCTTTTATATTTGCGAAGAATCACACTATGATGATTAACCGGGTGACCCCCGGTTTTTTCTTGGCATTAAGCTGCGATAGGTGTTTTACGCGTGTGCTTTTTATGATAATATAGAGAGAGTAAATAAGAGGTAACATGAAATTTAAGACCATTTTTAAGTCTTTCAAGAACAAGGATATGCGCAAGCGTATTTTTGCGGTCGTCGGTATTCTGGTCGTCTATCGCTTTTTGGCTCATATCCCTGTCCCACTTGGAGATCAGACTACATTCAAGCAAGCAATCGATAACTTTATTAACGGTACAGACTTCGGAGGCTTTATCAACCTAATTTCAGGAGGTGGCCTCACTAACTTCTCAATACTTCTAGTTGGCCTCTCGCCATATATCACCGCATCTATCGTAATGCAGCTTCTTACCAAAGCCATCCCGCGCATGGAAGAGCTAAATAACGACGGCGAGGCCGGCAGGCGCAAAATTAGCCAGTGGACCCGTATGCTAGCCGTTCCACTCGCAGTCCTCCAGAGCATTGCTTATATTTATATTCTTTTTCAAGAATTACTCGCAGCCAACACGGGTGGCTCCGTAGAGGTCAGTTTCCAGAGCTGGGCGCTAGCTGTTACATCGATGACGGCCGGGTCAATTATCTTAATGTGGCTAGGAGAGCTCGTAACCGAGCAAGGCATCGGCAACGGCATATCTACTATCATCCTCTGTAGCATTATTTCTTCATTGCCAAAAACCTTAACTCAATTCGGCGTAGCATTATTCAATACTAGCGCAGGCACATTAAGCTTATTCGGTTGGCTAGAATTACCAGTCAATCCAAACATGTTCTGGACTATCCTAGGTTTGGGCGCAGGTTTGATAGTAGTGCTCTACGTACTAATCAAAATCAACGAAGCGCAGCGCATTATTACGATTAATTATGCCAAGCGCGTACATGGCAACAGCGCATATGGCGGCATAAAATCAATTATGCCAATTAAGCTCATTGCGGCCGGTGTTGTACCAGTCATCTTTGCAGTCGCATTTCTATCCGTACCAGCATTTATTGGCCAATTAGTCCTACGTGCCGACCCAACAAGCGTTATTGCCAAGAATGTCGTTAGTTGGTTCACCGCACCAAACGCGAACACTTACGATTCCGCCACGGGCCTACAAGCGAAAGATTTTGTCTATCCTACGCTCTACTTCATACTCGTAGTCATGTTTACCTACTTCTATACAAGTATTGTATTTAATGCTCAAGAAATCGCAGAAAACCTCCAAAAGCAAGGCGGCTTCATAGAAGGCGTCCGCCCGGGCAAGCAGACAGAAAAATATTTCAACAAAGTCGTGAACCGCCTCAACCTATTTGGCGCATTAGCACTAGGCATTATCGCAATGCTCCCATACATCGTAGACTACATATTTATCGCGACTACAAATGCTCCGCTTGGATTGTCAATTTCTGGTACGGGACTCCTAATCGTAGTTACGGTCGCGCTCGAAAATATGCGCCAAGTCAACTCTAGAGCACTAATGGTAACTTACGACGACTATCAATAATATGGCACTAAAAATCAATCGTACTACGCGAAGGGTAATTAAGGGCATCGGCATAGCACTACTGATTATACTAGTCGCCATAATGCTCAAAATCCTGGTATGGGAAAACAATTATTACAAGACCAAAACTGGCGAAGAACGCGCCATGGCAGATGTGCCCATTACGCAAATCGTCAGCGCGCTAGATCCCTCAGAAACAGAGCCAACAACGGAAGACATCGCTAAATATCAAGTTGAAAAGAATACGCCGCGCTACCTGGACATCGAAAGATTAAATATTCATGCCAGAGTCATAAAAACGGAAGTTGACACCAATGGTATCTTGGCAACGCCGGACAATATATATGATGTGAACTGGCATTCTGGGTCGAACGCACCTGGCGAAGGCGGATACATAATAATTAGCGGGATTGACTCGGGAAAGACAAAAACCGGCATCTTTGCTAATCTCGACAGCATGGAAAAAGGCGACGAAATCTCCATTGAAAACGGCGATGGCGCCAAGTTTAAGTACGAGGTTAAAGAAATTAACGTTATCTCCGATCAAAAAGACAGCGATGAGAATCTTATCAAAATGCAAACCAAACTAAACGACGAAGAGACCTTATCGCTGATTACCGTAAAAACAAGGCAGAATAGTCGCGAATTTGAATCTCTCGTGATGCTACGAGCCACTATTAAAAAATAATTTATATATTTAACTTTTAGTATTTACTATTTGCCAAAATTTTGATATACTACCAAGGTAATTTATGGCTAGTCACAAGAAAACCACTAAGGTCGCCAAGAGAGACGCGGATAATTCCGTAGGCGCCAAGAATAAGAAGGAAGTTATTAAACTTACCGGAAAAGTCGTTGAAGCCCTCCCGGGGACCAAATTCCGCGTGGAGCTTGAGAACGGCCATATTATTGTTGCTCATATGTCGGGTAAAATGCGAAAGAATTATATCCGTCTCGTGCCGGGCGACAAGGTGGATGTTGAATTAACGCCTTACGATCTCACGAAAGGGCGTATCAGCTACCGCCAAAAAGATTAATTTTAATCGAAAGCGAGAAAAACCATTCGCAGATTTCGCATCTGTGAGTTGGTACGATGCTTTCAGAAAGGTAATTTTCAATACATGAAAGTTCGTGCTAGTGTAAAGAAAATCAGCCCTGATGATATCATTGTGCGCCGCAAAGGTGTACTACGTATCATTAATAAGAAGAAACCTAAGAACAAGCAAAGGCAGGGTTAAGCATGGCAAGAATCGCCGGTGTTACCATTCCTAGCGAAAAGCAAGTCTGGATTGGCTTGACTTACGTTTACGGTATCGGTCGCACCACTAGCAAAGCCATCCTTGCGGCGGCTAAAATCGAGCCGACCACTCGGGTGAAAGATCTCACCGAGGCTCAGGAACAGAAACTTAACGATATTATTTCTAGTAAATATTCCGTTGAGGGTGACCTAAAGCGCCTCGTGACAAACAATATCAAACGTATCAAGGATATCAATTCCTACAAGGGGCTCCGCCACAAGGCAGGTTTACCAGTCAACGGTCAGCGCACCCGCACGAATGCGCGCACACGCAAAGGTAAAGCTATCGCAGTTGGTGGCGCTCAACCAAAAGCAGCAAGTAAAACTTAAGGAGTTAATATGGCAGAAGATACTACAGTCAAAACAGCTCCTGAAGTGGAGCAAAAAGCCCCAAAAGCTAAAGGCAAAAAAGGCAAACGCGTTGTTCAAGCTGGTGAAGTTCATATTCAAGCCACCTTCAACAATACTATCGTGAGCGTTACGGACAAGAAAGGCGAAATTATCGCTGCTTCTTCCGCTGGCGCCAATGGCTTCCGCGGTTCCAAAAAAGGCACCGCATATGCAGCTCAAATCGCCGCAGAAAAAGTTGCCGAAATCGCTAAGCGTGATCATGGCATGAATAGCGTTGACGTCTACGTCAAGGGTATTGGCCTCGGCCGCGACAGCGCAATTCGCGCTTTTAGCACTATGGGCATTTCTATCAACAGCATCACGGACAAAACCCCAATTCCACACGGTGGTTGCCGTCCTAAGGGAGAAAGGAAACCATAATGGCACGCGATATTTCACCAATTGGCAAACAATCTCGCCGTGAAGGTTATGCACTTGCTCCAAAAGCGCAAAAAATCATGGCAAAAAAGACTGGAATTCCAGGTCAACACGCCGACATGCGCGTTCGTGGCGGTAGTTTATATTTGACTCAGCTCCGCGAAAAGCAAAAAGTACGCCGCATCTACGGCCTACTAGAGAAACAATTCGCTAAACTCATGCGCGAAGCACAACGCTCTGAAGGAATGACGGGCGAAAAGCTGCTCGAATATCTCGAGCGTCGCGCAGATAACGTTGTTTACCGCGCTGGCTTCGCGACTACTCGTCGCGCTGCACGCCAGCTAGTTTCGCATGGACATTTCACGCTCAATGGTAAGCGCGTCGATATTCCATCGATCCGCCTCAGCGCCGGAGACGTACTAGAAGTTCGTCCAAAATCAAAGAAAAATACTTACTTTAACAACCTCGAAAACATTATCGGCGCAGCTAGCCAGACCCCACTTTCCTGGATGAAGGCAGATGCAAAGAAAATGAAAATCGAAATCACAGGTACGCCAAAGCGTGAAGAAGCAGAGGTGGGCATCAACGAACAATTAATCGTCGAGTATTACTCACGTTAAAGGAGAACTATGACAAAAGTTATTCACGAAGCAGAACTAGCAGAAATCAAGGACCTTGGTGAGAACAGTTCAAGCTTTGTTATCAAGCCACTATATTACGGCTACGGTAACACACTTGGTAACTCCCTCCGTCGTGTTCTTCTATCCAGCATTAAAGGTGCGGCCATCACTGCTTTTCGCATTGAAGGCACTACGCACGAATTTTCAGCAATCCCAGGCATCGTCGAAGATACAGTAGACATCATGCTCAATCTAAAAAACATTCATGTCAAATCACATTCCGATGCCCCGGTTGAAATCCATCTCGAAAAGAAAGGTACGGGTACCGTTCTTGCTGGCGATATCAAACTCCCAGCAGAGATTGAAATTGCCAACCCACAGCAGGTTATCTGTAATATCGATGATCCAAAATTCACCCTCAAGATGGATATGGTCGTCGATACCGGACGCGGCTATCTAAGTATAGAGCAGTCCAGCGAAGATCGTGTTCATAGCGACATGATTGCGCTCGACGCTGTATTTACGCCAGTGCTTCGCGTTCGTTACAACGCAGAAAACACTCGCGTTGGCCAAGACACCAACCTGCAACAGCTCACACTAACGATTGACACTGACGGTACTATTACCCCACGTGAAGCTTTCGAAGAAGCTGCTGCCATCTTGGTCAACCAATATAAGGCGCTCGCCGGTAGCACTACCGTCGAAACCGCCCCAGCTCCAACTGCGAGCAAAACCGAAGACGAATCGGGTCTCATGCTTCCAATTGAAGACCTCGGCCTATCCGCACGCACTGCGAATGCTCTTCTCAATAACGACATTCACACCGTACGCGATCTCGTCGTATTATCAGAAAGCGACCTCAAAGAGCTTAAAGGCTTTGGTGCTAAAGCGCTCGATGAAGTTCGCGAGAAATTAACGGAGTTAAAAGTTTAAATGCATCGCCATGGATATAAAGGGCGCAAGTTTGGTCGCGAAACAGACCAACGCACTGCACTAACACGCGGTTTGATGCGCTCCTTGTTTAAGTACAAAGCAATCAATACTACTCTCGCAAAGGCAAAAGAAATTCGTCGCCCTGCAGAGAAATTGATTACTCTCGCGAAGAAAGGCGACTTGGCTTCCCGCCGTCTCGTCATCGCTCGCTTGAATGATCAATTAATTGGCAATGAGCTTTTCGATAATATTGCACCACAAATCAAGCGCAATAGTGGTTACCTCAAGATTGAACGCACCGGTTTCCGCCGCGGCGACAATTCCGAAATGGCAACTATTTCCTTTGTTGATGAAATTAAAGACAAAGCTGAAGAAGCTCCAAAAGCCGAGAAGAAACCAGCCACCAAAAAGGAGGATAAGTAGTTATGAAAACTTATAGCCAAAAAACCTCCGAAATTAGCCGCGAATGGTGGATTATCGACGCTAGCACTTTGCCACTTGGCAAACTCGCCGTCGTTATTGCGGATAAATTGATGGGCAAATCAAAGGTTACCTATACGCCACATACTGATAACGGTGACTATGTCGTAGTTATCAATGCAAAGAATCTCAAAGTTACCGGCGAAAAGATGACCGATAAGCATTACTATAGCCATTCCGGATTCCCTGGAGGGCTCAAGGATCTTACTCTCGCTGAAGTTATCGAGAAGAATCCAGCTCTTGCTATCGAGCAAGCAGTAAAAGGTATGCTTCCAAAGAATAAACTACAAGCCGATCGCTTAGCTCGCCTCCGCGTCTTTGAGGGCGCAGAGCATGCTCACACGGCACAACAGCCAAAGGAGATTAAATAATGCCAGCTAAGAACGCAAAGTATACTTACGGGAACGGTAGCCGCAAAGCTGCTACTGCTACTGCTCGTCTTTACAAGGGTAAAGGTGAAATCACTATCAATGGCAAGCCAGCTTTAGATTTTCTAAGCGGCAACAAGACCTTGATGGCCGAAATCACCGATCCTCTTGCAATGACGCAAAAGCAAAAAGAATACGACGTTACCATCTTGGTTAAAGGTGGCGGCGTCGCAGGCCAAGTTGACGCTATCAAATTAGCCATCTCACGCGCACTAGTTATCGAATTCCCAGAATTCCGCCCAGTGCTTAAGAAGGCTGGACTCATGAAGCGCGACCCACGCGAAAAAGAACGCAAGCATTACGGTCTCCGCAGTGCTCGCAAAC
>DEVX01000068.1:0-5538 GCA_002363515.1 Candidatus Saccharibacteria bacterium UBA3225
TTTGGCTGGCCGATAATATTACGAATGATCGGGTTGGCCGTAAAAGCACCAACCTTATTAAGAATAGGCGCGACAGATTCGGTAACTTGTTTGTCGCCCCATGAGCCGAACTCTTGTTTCCAGAATTGTAGGACCGTAACGTCTTTACAATATTCGAGAGTCTCTTTGCGGAAGTCTTTATCGGTCAGCATGCGCGAGATATCAAGCATGGTTGTTTGAGGGCGATCGAGAAGGGCAAGCAGGGTGTAGCGCAAGATATGCTCGAGACGTGGACCCCAAGATTCGCCGAACATACGCTTTAATACGCCAATAACCTCAGAGGAGATGTTTGGTTTACGTTCTGGGTCGTAGACCTCAAGTGGGTTAAAGGCCATTGGGTATTGTGTATCGGCAGGGTTGAAGTAGACAACGTCCTTGATGCGGCTTTCAGGAATAAACTTTAGATTGTCCATTGCAAGATCGCCGTGTGGGTCAATAATACAATAACCTTGGTTGTGATAAATATCGCTAAGCGCGAAGAGGGTTAGGAGACCAGATTTACCAGAACCGGTCTGACCAATAATATAAACGTGACGGGAACGGTCGCGGCGATACATGCCAAACTGATGCTTGATGCCGCGGAAATCCGTGAGGCCAAAGGCGGAGATATTTTCGTCGAAGCTGGGATCGCCAGTGAGCATTGGCAACTTTGCGGGAGGCTCAGCGGTCTTACTGGACGCCCAAACGATATTCGGCGTTTCGACGTTCGTGTGCGGCAAATGATAGACGGAGGCGAGCTCGGAGATGTTTAGAATAAAACCGTTATCGGTGAATTGGCGCTCTTTGTATGCGTCGAGGGCGGCTTTCTCAAAAGTGCCACCGAGCATCTTGAAGCCGTTAAGGTTAGTAGAGTTGAACTGTTTGAAGGTGCCGACTAGGGCTTGCATGTTTAGTTTGGCATTAACCTCATCTTGGCCAACATAGGCTAAACGGATTTTGACTTCGTAACCAAGTTTAGTGGCTTTTTCCTCTGCTTTTGCGACACGAGTTTTGTCGCGTTCGGATAGTTCTACTTTAATGGGCTGTTCGCTCCCGCCTTCTGGTGGCCGCCAGAGTGCGGCGATGACTTGGGCAAACCATTGCCAATCTAGGTGAAAGAAATCCCAAGTCTTCCCTGCTTTGACGGATTTTACCCATGCGTCGGTTTTTTGATGCCAACTATCAGCGACTGGCCTAGTTAAGATTTGGATCCATAGCTCTTCCCCGCCATTTGGATTTAATTTTGCGAGCGTACCGGTAATGCCGGCGAGAGGGTCTACTTCGAAGGATTCAAAAGTTTTAATTGGAAGTGCCTCATTTTCGGTTAGGGCTACTTCGGCGCTGTAGGCGACGGGATATTTGGCGCGACGATCGACGTAATCTTCTTTCATGCGATAGATTTGTACGCTTGGATACTGGGAATATATCTGGCCTTCTACGAATGATTGCAAGACTTTTGGTACCCATACGAAGAAGCGGATTTGATTGCCGCTAGAAGCAATCTCGAAAGACAGATGCTCTTGGACGCCACCCGAATTCTTTAACTCGTTGGCATCGCGTAAGATGCCGTGTAGTGATGCGAAAAGCTGTTCGGCGGCTAGTTCCTTTTTGTCGTTGTCTTTTGGTATTTCCATCATTAAAAGGACGCTATCGACATTAAGGACCTGCAATCGATTAACCTTGCGGTAATTGCGAGCGGTCAAAATAATTAGGATGATAACGATTGGAATCCAGACGATTGGCATCATAAAAAAGCGAAGAATTTCCATATGGTTATTTTAACATAAATGCAATAAAAAACGGCGGTGAGATTGTGGTAGAATGAAGACATCATGAAGATGCGTTTAGAGGGTGGTTATTCGAGAAATTTGGAGACGCCTGGGGCGGACGAAGAGAGTCGCAGGCGCACCGAAAGGCTAGGTGACGATATTGCGGACATGCAAAGAATATTAGAAGGACTTAGCGATAGTAGTGAGGCTGATGGAGATGTTGAACAAGCAGTACTTGATGAGATAGAAGATATCAAAAAAAGGCTTGATGGGCTTCTAGGGTCTAGCGAGAGGGGCGATGAAGCATTAGAGGCTGATGAGGATTTTGAACCTCAGCCTGACTTTCTGAAGGGTGTCGTTGAAGACCAACGGGGTGTTGGTGATTCTGGCAGTCGGGAGCCCGATATGGATCTTGGCCGCTATCCCGAGGGTAGCGAAATGATTTACGACGATAGCGAGAACGGCGAATCGGGCGAAGAAAAGACACTAGAAGAGCAGCTTGGCGAAAGCGTACTAGGCGTTGCGACAAATATGGCCGAATCTGAGCCTACTCCTGATTTAGAAGCGCATTTGTTGTCGGCGTTGCAATATTGCAAAGAGAACGACGCATTGCCGGATGGTCTTAGTCGCGAGGATCGAATAGCGGTAGTGAAGGCTTACCTCGCAGACGATATTACGATGGATTTCCCAGGTGGACTTAGTGCCGATGAAGAAGATGAATTGACTCAGTGGCAGTTCGAGGAAATGCTTAAAGAAATCCAGAGCTAAAGCTTTATGGTAGAATGATGGTATGATAACGCTTTTTGGTGCTCCTGGTAGTGGAAAAAGTCTACAAGGTGAGCTATTGGCACGCCGTTATAAGTGGGCGTGGTATTCTTCACGTGATATGCTATCGAGCATGCACAATAAAGATATTATGTACAAACTAGATCACGGTATGTTTGTCGATGACGATACGATGAATTCTCTGATGAGCGATGTGATAAAAAGAGCGCATGCGCGCGGTGTGAATCGCGTAGTTTTAGATGGCTTTCCTTCTAGCTATCGCCAAGTACGTTGGATGATTGATAATAAGGAAATATCTAATTTAACGGGCGCAATCGTGTTGCGTGTGCCACATGGGGAACTTTGGAAGCGATTAATGGAGCGCAAGCGTGTCGATGATACTCGTGCAGCAATTGAACGGCGCGAAGATTTATATGAACGATCGGTTACTGGCATGATTCGTGCATTGAGTATGGAAGATGTGCTAGTACGCGAAGTGGATGGCATGGGCACGCCAGAAGACGTGTTAGAACGTATTTCAGAAGTACTAGGTGAATGGGGCTTAGTGCCGCGGAAACAGTATACTAAAATTTCCGAAAAAATAAGAATAGATTATAAAAGTAGAGTATGAAGATTCGCTGGGGAAAACACTCGGTTAGTGCCCTTCTCCCCTGCCGTTATTGTGCTATCTTGTAGCTATCGCGACCAACTTTGACGAATAGCTTTTTATTTTGGAGATTTAATAAAACCGTAGTTTCTTTGACTTTGCGCTCTTTAAGGACCTGCTTAACGATTTCTTTGCGCGAAAGACCTTCTTCGCCAGCTTTTCTAAGAATTTTGGTAATAATATCCGATACAGTTCCCTTTTGGTAGCCCCAACTATCTAGTGCGTAGATGCCGCGGCCGATTAGGACAAAGCGCGAATCTTTAATGAGTTCGTTATGAATAGCTTGCACAGTAACGTCTTTGCGCTTGAAGTCTGAAGAGCTAATTGCCTTTGCGATGTCGTTAAAATGCATTGGCTCTTTATGCTCTTCGAGCACGACGTAGATTTTGTCACGGATATTCTTTGGATTAACGGTTGGCCATTTCGTAAGTCCCCATTGGCCATTAAGCGTGGAAAGTAGCTTGCTAACATGTGCGATCGCCTCAATATGACTAGGGTGTTCATAGTTGAGATTTTCGTCGAGCTCATCGATGCTCATCGGCTTTTTATTGCTTTTTACGAGCGCAACGATTTCGTCAACTTTGCCGCGAATGGCTTTTTCGTCGCCGTATTCCGCGATGCCGATTGCATTGTGATATTTGTCGTTTTCGGAGATGATAGTCAAGACTGGCGAGATTTCGCCGAGGAAGCTAAAGTTGGCTTTTTCGACAGCGCTAGCTTCGTGGTTGAGAATTTTTTGCGCTAGGTCAGAAGCGCGAGCGATGCGGCCCATTTCGGTTAAGTTTCGCACGATTAGTTTTTCGGCTGGTGCTAGGTCGCTAATCTTGCCTTCTTCTGCAGCGATGCGGAGGCGGATAAGAATTGCTTTTTCGAGTTGGCGAACGCGTTCGCGCGTGATTGAAAGCATTTCGCCAATTTGTTCTAGTGTTTCTTTGTGCCCGTTTAGGCCGAATCGGCGAGAGATGATTTCCCTTTCGCGCTCTTGTTCGATGATGTTGAGGCTACTAGAAATAGCCTTAGTAATTGTTTCCGCATTATTCATGCTGCTGTTTTTTCCTTACTTCTCCGTCTACTTAGGTTTGATATCTTGACTTTTAAATATAATAACATGACTATGACACGTTGTCAACAAGTAAAATGACTTTCACTTAGGAATAATTGTACCATATTTTTGGCATCATTTCGAAAAAAGTGTATAAAACTATAAGCTTGAGCGTAATTATGACAAAAGCATTGCGTTTTTAGTATTTTTAAGATGTGATTTTTGCGTTTGGCAAGAAACGATAGTGCTAGTACTTGCATTATTTGATGTTTTGTGCTATAATAAAATCGTTGTAATGGCAAGGCACCTTAGGAGGGAAATAGGATGATTAATATCGTTAACTTTTTTAGGCCACGTAGGCCGGTAACGTTCACGTTGGATACTTCGAATAGCCACGTGGCTAAGCTGATCTACGGGGTTCACGGCGATACATGCGGGAGCACCGTCCTTAGGACCGTATACGGGATTCCGTGTTCTTCGGCGGCATTCGGAGCTCCGCGCGAGACTGCGATTGAGCTTGCGAGTTATGGCTTCGTGCGCGCCTACAGGAAAGGACGGCGTATTGTGATCGAGAGAAATCCGTCAAAGACTCCTCCGGCGGAGGTGGAGAGCTGGCTCATATGTCCAGAAAAAACCCTGATGATTCCGGAGTACTATGGTAGCGATCCCGAGAATGTATATGTATCTGTACACACTCCCTTCGGAGATGTCGAGGATCACTACGCAGAAGAGCATGGATGGCCTCGGTACTATCTCGGTGATCTGGTTGCATGTGACGGCGTTGAGGGACGGAGGAAATTCTTCGAGGAGGTGATAAGCAGAGTCTGAAATCCTAGTTAAGCATAATTTCCCTAGTAGTCGCGGCCACGCAGTAGCGTGGCCTTTTTTATGGTTTCTAAGAGTGTTTTATTTGACCGCTAGTGATATTTATTATATAGTCGAAACTATTGTAACTTTATTGCATGCTCTTTAGGAGGTAAAAAATGGATAGAAAACGATTGGCATTATTTATTTTGCCTCATTCTTGCGATTTGGATGAGGATGTCGGTCCCGAACTGAGGCGGGACTGGGCGGCTATTTACTATGCGAGTCCGAATATGGCTTCGGCAGTAGAACTGATCGGCACTGCTCAGGAGCGAGCGAAAGACGGTAAAAATGAGGCAAGATGGAGTTTCGATGAAGTTGCTTCTATAGCAGAACTGATCGGCACTGCTCAGGAACGAGCGAAAGACGGTAAAAATGAGGCAAGATGGAGTTTCGATGAAGTTGCTTCTATA
>DEVX01000068.1:5591-6452 GCA_002363515.1 Candidatus Saccharibacteria bacterium UBA3225
TCTATAAGTCTGCCGCCTACGGAGTCGCCGGATATAATATTTGGAGTAACTCCTATAATGGTTGAGCGAAACCTCATTAAGCGCCCACTTCTCTTCGAAGATCTAGACAGCGTTTATGGCGAGGGGGCGAAGGGACGTTTTTGTTGTAGCCTTTCGGATTTTGGCTACGTCAGGATTTATCGCAAGCGTGATACAACTGGAAGAGTTGATCTTTGCGACGAATATGCGATACGACGCCAGTTTCGGATTGAGCGCGATTTGAGCTATATGCCGCCCGAAGATTGCGTAAGCTTCCTCGTGCGAATCGGGGTAGACGCAAAGGGTGTGGAAGCGACGGAGGTTTATCCTGAGTATTACGGCGTTGACTGGAAGAGTCACATATGGAGCGGTTATAGGAACGTATATCCATATTTTTGCCGTAGCAGCAAAAGATATATGCTTGGCAATACGGTATATTATGATTACTTTTTATATTCTGCCAACTTTGTTGTCGGTGTGGCAAGGATGTTGATGTCCGACAAGTAATCGACGGATTGCTGTTTGTTTATCTATTCAAGCAAGCTGCGCGTGTGATGCGCAGCTTTTTGTATGCTTTGCAAATATTGCAAGAATGCGCCAGATGATGCCGTAATAAAGTCGGCAATTAACAAGGGCGATGACGGGTATTACTTTTTTGCGGTGCTCTTTTTGGTGGCAGTGCGGCGTTTGGTTGGATGACGCGTTTTCTTGGGCTTATTGGCGAGGTATTCTTCCGCCTGCTCTTTTGTGACGGTTTTTGGATCGACATCCTTAGGAATACGTACAAAATTGCGGCGGCCAGGACCCTTGACGTATGGTCCATAGGCGCCTTCTATGATCTGA
>DEVX01000039.1 GCA_002363515.1 Candidatus Saccharibacteria bacterium UBA3225
ATCCAAACATCACCATACTGACCACGACCACCAGACTGCTTAATATGCTTACCTTGAGCCTCGGCGGTGCCACGAATGGTTTCGCGGTAGGCTACTTGTGGCTCACCAGTATTGGCCTCGACGTTAAATTCGCGTTTGAGGCGGTCAATAATGATATCGAGGTGAAGCTCGCCCATACCAGAAATAATGGTTTGGCCAGATTCTTCATCGGTATGAACACGGAAAGTTGGATCTTCCTCGGCAAGTTTACCAAGACCGATTGCCATCTTTTCCTGGTCGGCCTTAGTTTTTGGCTCAACCGCAATAGATACTGGCGGATCTGGGAACTCGATAGACTCGAGTAAAATTGGATGAGCTGGATCACAAAGAGTTGTACCAGTGGTAGTATCCTTGAGACCTACAACAGCAGCAATATCGCCGGCGCCAATCTCATCGATGTCGTCGCGTTTATCAGCAAACATACGGACGAGGCGCCCGACGCGCTCTTTGTTGCCAGTCGTTGCATTTAGTACATACGAACCGGAAGATAGCTTGCCGGAATATACACGGATGAAGATTAGTTTACCGACAAATGGATCAGTTGCAATCTTGAAAGCAAGGGCCGTGAGTGGTTCTTTTTCGTCGCTATGGCGAACAAGATCTTCGCCAGTCTTCGGCGATTTACCGAGAATAGCCGGAATATCGGTTGGAGCTGGCAAGAAGTCGGTCACGAGATCGAGAACTTTCTCAACAATAACACCGCGACCATCGCCACCGGTGACGAGGAAGAATTGACCATCAATGACACGCTTGCGTAAAGCTTTCTTAAGTTCTTCTGGAGTAATAGCTTCTTCGCCTTGTTCGAAGAACTTTTCCATCAAGGCTTCGTCAGCCTGAACGGCTTCCTCGACAAGCATGGAACGATAATTCTTAGCTTTTTCGATCATATCGGCAGGAATTTCACCGACAGTAAGCTCGTGGTCGGCATAATCTTTATATGTGTAGGCTTTCATGTCGATAAGATCAACGACGCCGCAGATATCTTTCTCGAAGCCAATTGGAAGATGAATAGCAAAAGCATTCTTGCTTAGGCGCTTATGAATAGATTCGAGAGATTTGTAGAAATCACCGCCAATTTGGTTGATTTTGTTGATGAAGCAGATGCGTGGAACACCATATTTATCAGCCTGGCGCCAGACGGTCTCGGACTGAGCTTCGACGCCCATCTTACCGTCAAATACGACTACAGCGCCGTCTAGCACGCGGAGTGAGCGCTCTACTTCAGCGGTAAAGTCGATGTGGCCTGGAGTATCGATGATGTTGATTTTGTGACCTTTCCAGTAGGCGGTAACAGCAGCAGAAGTAATCGTGATGCCGCGTTCCTTTTCTTGCTCCATCCAGTCAGTGGTGGCACCGCCGGTATCACCCTTGACGAGGTCGATTTTGTGCTTGAGACCAGTACGATAGAGAATGGCCTCTGATGTAGTGGTTTTACCAGCATCGATATGGGCAATAATACCGATATTGCGATACTTGGATAAATCCGTAACTTTTTGGTTTGCCATATATTTCCTTTAATTATTTTTAGACAATAGCAATAATAGCTCTTGTAAGCGTTTGAGATAATAGTAACACATTTTGATACGATAAGAAAGATGTGACGTCGAGCAATAATCTAACGGTTCGACACAATTTCTTCGCCCTGGGAATTTCTACAATACGACTTTGTTTTTCCACTAAAGTCTAGATGGATGGTATACTTTTCGCCATTATAGCGTCGATCGAAGTCGAAGATACCTTTCTTGCTTATCTTGCGAACCTTGAAGTCTCCATTTATTAGGACGGGATCGGTTTTCCAAAGATTGGTCAGCTTTCGGTAGAGGCTGAGCGTAGATTGCTCGTTTGCCTCCTGCATAATATATTCACCCCAATCAATAGGCTGGCGCGCATTATCTCGTGAGGATATTTTTACTTGCCGCATAGCCTGCGCCTTGGTCTTACCTTCCTTACGTAGCCGACGATAAATCATGCGCGACTGCACGCCCGGATAATCGTCGATATTATTGCTTAGCTTTGCGTTCTTCGTACCAAGCTCTTGCCCTTGATAGATACAGGGGAAGCAGCATGGCAACAAGAATTCCAACATGGCTAAAGTTTTCGGATTTGCATGGAAGCGAGACGGCGAGCGTGGCGTGTCGTGAGATTCGAGAGCTAATGAAAATTTTGATTCTACACTCCATTTGGCAAGCTTGCGGAACCATTTAGTGTAATTAACAGGATAAAAATAGTCTTTAATTGAGAAAAAGGTATCCGCAACATCGAGCGTGCCGATATTAAACGAAGCGTCAAAGGCTTTTCGCGTCAGCTCATGAAAGCGCACATGGCTCAAAAAGTTTCCACCAATCGGTTCGGCGATTGTAAATATCTTTTCGGAACTAAACAACTTCTCCAAAATCGCTACCGTCTCTTTAGTCTGATAATAGTTAAAGAATCCGGACAGGCGCGGGAGCACTCCGCTTTTAAGGGCGTCTTCCGCCAAAACGTTAGCCGAATCAACCCGGAAACCAGCGACGCCATTATCGACCCAAAACTTGATAATATCCTTAAACTCCCTAACCACGCGCGGATTGCAGAAATTTAAATCTGGCTGCGTGCTGTCATACAGGTGAAGATAGTACTTTCCGCGATTCTCGTTATAGTCGAAGGCTGGACCGCCGAAGAATGAATTCCAGTTTAAGGGCTTATCTAGCCAGACGTAGTAGTCTTTATACCAAGGGTCGTGGCGCTCGGATTTCTTAAACCAAGCATGTTCATTCGAAGTATGATTTAAGACAAGATCTAGCAGAATGCCAATATTATATTCTTTGGCAACCGATACAAGCTTTTTGAAGTCGCGCATATTGCCAAATCGTGGGTCGATTTTGCAGTAATCCGATACGTCATAGCCGCCATCCACCCAAGGGCTCAAAAAAATTGGACTAAGCCAAATATAGTCTGGTTGAAGCTTGGCGATTAATGGAATTTTGTCTGCGATATCTCGCAATGATCCGATAGCCGTAGGATAGATTTGATAAATAAGCTTGCGCTTTTTCATAGTCTAATTTTAGCACAAACATTATTAGCATCTTGTTACACAAAGACTAACCACAAAAAGACCCCCGGATTTCTCCGAGAGTCTTTTTTAAGTAATTGCAATTTAGGCGCGAGCAAAGTGCGCAAAGGCGCGGTTTGCCTCAGCCATACGATGGCAATCTTCCTTCTTCTTGAAGGCGGCACCAGCTTCGTTGTATGCATCAACAATTTCTGCCTCAAGGCGCTTGGCATATGGCATGCCTGAGCGTGCACGAGCGGATTGAACTAGCCACATCATGGCAAAATGAAGTTGGCGATGTCCGGCGATTGGGAATGGAATCTGATAGTTCGCACCACCAACACGGCGAGATTTAACTTCAAAATCCGGGCTAATATTCTTGATAGCCTGCTCGAGAACTTCTACTGGGTTTTCGCTTTTGAGTTTCTTGGCGGCGCCTTCGATGGCGGAATAAACCGCACGCTCGGCAACATGCTTCTTGCCGTCAAGCATAGACTTATTAATTAAACGTTGAACCAAAACGCTCTGGTATTTGCGATCTGGCATAACTTTGCGTTGCAAGCTTGAAGTGACTTTACGTGGCATAATTACTTACCCTCCTT
>DEVX01000034.1:0-25723 GCA_002363515.1 Candidatus Saccharibacteria bacterium UBA3225
CGAATATAGACGGGGCGAGTGGTTGGGATACTTCTAAAGTGACGGATATGAGTAATATGTTCCGCGGCGCCTCGAGTCTTGCTAATATAGACGGGGCGAGTGGTTGGGATACTTCAAGCGTAACGACTATGAGTAATATGCTCTATTACGCCACGGCTCTCACGAATATAGACGGAGCCAGCGGTTGGGATACCTCCAAAGTGACGACTATGGGCTTTATGTTCTATGGCGCCTCTAGCCTTACGAATATAGACGGAGCTAGCGGTTGGGATACTTCTAAAGTGACAAATATGAGCTATATGTTCTCTAGCGCCTCTAGTTTGGCAAATATAGACGCACTAGCTGGTTGGGATACTTCTAGTGTGACAAATATGAGCTATATGTTCAACGGCGCCTCGAGTCTTGCTAATATAGACGGGGCGAGTGGTTGGGATACTTCAAGCGTGACAACTATGCAACGAATGTTCTATAACGATACTCGAATCACTTCTCTCCAGCCTATCTTCGGCTGGACCGTGCAAAACTCTACCACGAAAACTGATATGTTCAATGGTGTTCCAACATCCGTAACGCGACCAGGTTGGTATACGGGAGGTTAAAAAATGCACCATAGGGAGGGCTGGTCGATGCCACGCTAGGGTGCAGTGTAATGCTATACGAGATGCTATATTTGTCTAGTTCTTAACAAATACAAAAAACACCTCTCGTTAAGAGGGGTGTTTTTGATAGATGAATTAAGCGGCGTGCACTTCAACGCGAGTGCGCGGAACGCTTTTGCCAGAGAAGTGATTCTTCTTAGTCTTTACGAAAACAACTTTACCATCGATGGCTGCATGAATGGTGAAATTGCGGCTCATGAAGGTGCCGGGACCGGCAATCTTCGTAGCGCCAGTTTGACGAACGAGAACTTCGCCAGTTTTTACTTGCTGGTCACCGAAACGCTTAACGCCAAGTCGTTGGCCGGCATTGTTGTGTAGGTTTTTGCTGGTACCGCCAGCTTTGACATGTGACATACTACTTTTTCCTTAATACTATTATTTGACGCGCAACGATTTGATCCTCTCGGTAATATAAGAGGTCATCGTAAGACGCATAACGATACTTTATGGCATTATACCCCAGCTTGTCGATTTCGTCAAGGATATTCACCCCTGAATATGAGCCGTCTGGCCGTTTCCAGGAAGGAGTAGCTAAGGCAAGTTGAGTACCTGCAGGGATTTGGTTACCGATGTTTTTAAGAAAGCCAACTAAAAGCATTTTGGCGTCTTGTTGAAGCTGCTTAAGCTTGATTTCGGCTGGCGGAGCGGAAAGTGGATGGCCGAGATAAATTTCGGAGGCGATATAATCTGGTTTTGCGGCTTTCCATTGATGATTGGTGGCGTCGCCGGCTTCAAGATAAAGCTTTGGCGCATTGGATTTTTGGAGGTGCGGGGTGCGACTGGTAATCCAATCGAGATTTTTCTGACTGTAGTCAATCATCTTTTCGGATAGATCGGTGCCATAGGCAGAGTAGCCCATCAGGACCGACTCTTGGAGAATGACGCCAGTGCCGCAGAACGGATCGAGCACGGTGCCAGATTTGGCGCCAGCGGTAGCGAGATTAATGAGAATCTGAGCGAGTTTAGGTGGGAGCATACCGACAAAAGCGTCGCGAGCTGGGCGAGCCTGATCGCGTTTGGCATAGGCGGTGATGTTCTGAGTGCCGATAGAGATGCCGGTATATTTGCCGAATTTGACGATTTCGATATGATTGGTTTTTTCGCCGAGCTGATTATGATGAGATGCGGCAGAGGTAAGGATAGGAGATTTGCCGTTCGGTACAAGGCGGACGTTGCGGCCGTGACGTTTTAGCATATTCTTGTATTTAAGAGCGAGCTCCCAGGTTTTGCGAGGGTTGGCGTGTTCGGAATAATCCGAAATGCCAAGAGTAATTTTTCCATCGGGTAGTTTGGACAAGAAATCTTGGATAGGTTCGTCAAGAATCTGTGCCGCCTTGATAGTTCCACCCAGACGATTGAGCGTGATTGAATGCGCGGTGACTAGTGCGAGTTGTGGCGCGATGTGTTTAACTTTGCTGCTCGAAAAAATCGCCTCGAGCTCGGCGAGGGATATTTTTGGTTCACGTCCTAGTACCAAAAGGAAAGTCATTGTGCTAATATTGTAGCATATGTTTAAGAAAATTCTAAGTGTTGTGACGCTGATTTTGGTGGCGTTTATTGCATATAAAGCGTTTAGTGCTAACGTAGTAATAGACGGTCAGACGATGACGATGCTGGAGGCAACTTGGTACTCACTCAAGAGTATTAATATTTGGGTTTTATTGCTGATTATCCCGGAACAGATTTTGATGTATTATGCGGCAGGGCAGATTTACTTTGCATTTTTGCGACAGCGTAAAAGCTTTAAGATATCGCAGGCAAAATTGACGCGAATCTCGTTGGAGATTAATTTCGTAAACCATGCGCTGCCGTCTGGCGGTACGAGCGGTTTGGCTTATTTAATTTGGCGTCTAAAAGATTATAATATTTCCGCTGGACAGATTAGCTTCATACATATTTTGCGTTATGGCATTTGCGCAGTAGGGAATGCATTGCAGACGGTGGCGGCAATTGGGGTAGTTTTGGTTGCTGGCTGCGTGATTCCTGGTGGTATGTGGTCGATTTGGCTATCGGCTTTGATCGCTTTTGGGATTATCGGCTTGATTGCGGTGGCGTGGTTAATCGTGCGCAAGCAGAAGAATATCGACTGGTTGGCGGATATCTCGTCGAAGTTTATCAATAAGGTAGTGCGCAAGATTACGCGTGGGAAAAAGCGCAAGTTTCTTAAAGAAGAATCGGTAACGAAGTTTTTTACGGATTTGCGTGAAGATTATCTGAACCTAAAAAAGAACCGTCGCATTTTGGGTAAGCCGATGATTTGGGGATTATTCTATTCGTTCTTAGAATTGGCGACTTATTGGGTGGTCGCATGTTCGTTGGGGCATCCAGAGATTCTGCCGCAGATTATGATTGCGGAAGGGGTCGGTAGCGTGGTTGGTACGGTTATGGTCACCCCTGGCGGTATGGGTGGCTATGAGGGCGCATTTGTGGCTGTCTTAGTAGCTACGGGCGTCGATTTGCATGTAGCAACAATTACCGTAATCGTGACGCGCGTATTTGTGATGTTGGGCACAATTATTAGCGGCTATGGTTTCTATCAGCACGCGTTAATGCAACGTCCAGATAAATTCAAGGTACCAGAGGAATAGTCGTGGAGCCAACGCAGGTATATAGCGTATCGGATTTTCAAGCGGTCTGTAATCAAATTATGGAGACCGCTTTTTCGGGCGTAGTGATAGAAGGTGAGGTGGCGAGCTTCAAAGTTAACCAGGGTAAGTTCGTCTTTTTTGATTTGAAGGACGAGCAGTCGAGCGTGGGCTGTTTTATGATGAAATTTGCACTACGTTTTCCGTTAGAGGATGGCATGAAGGTGCGTGTGCGAGCAGTGCCAAAATTGACGAATTGGGGTAAATTTTCTTTGACAGTACAAGCAGTAATGCCAGTTGGTGAAGGCAGTTTGAAGAAAAGCTTCGAGCTACTAAAGAAGAAGCTAACAGCCGAGGGGTTGTTTGCGCCAGAGAAAAAGCGCCCATTGCCAGATAATATTATAAAAATTGGTGTAATTTCGAGCACACAAGCGGCGGGATATGCGGATTTTTGCAAAATTTTAAATGAACGTTGGGGTGGTTTAAAGGTGCAGGTGGCACATACGCAGGTGCAAGGAATAATAGCGGCAGATCAGATTATTAAAGCATTGGACTATTTTAATGAACGCGGCGAAGTGCAGGTTATTGCAGTGATACGTGGCGGCGGTTCGGCGGATGATTTGGCGGTATTTAATGACGAGGCGCTCGTTAGGGCGATTGCGGCTTCGAAGATTCCAGTTATAACTGGAATTGGACATGAGATAGATGAAAGTCTTTGCGATCTGGCAGCTGACGTGGTAGCGTCGACGCCATCTAATGCCGCTCAAATGCTTTCGCGCGACCGTAGAGAGGTAGTAGCGACGATTAGGGGTGACATAAAACGAATAAATATTTTGCTCAATACAGAGGTGGATAAACGTATTTCGGAAATCCGAAATGACGTGGTGCGAGTGGGGCAGGATATTGTTGTAAGAATTACTACAGTAGAGAATGAGATTGCGGCGCAGAGGCGAATTTTGGACCAATTAAACCCCGAAAAAGTGCTAAAACGTGGATACGCATTAATTAGGGGTGAAATGGCCATCGATAATGTTGTAGAAATTACAACTAGCATGCAAGAGATTAAAGCAAAAGTAATAGAGGTGAAGGAGCGAAAATGACGAAAAAAGATAAGAACGTTAGCGATAAGATTGCCGATCTTAAAAATGGGGTCGATTGGTTCTACTCTGATGATTTTAAATTGGAAGAAGCGAGTGAAAAGTATAAAGAACTGACCGCCTTGGCGAAAGAGATTGAAAAAGATTTGGCTGAAATGAAGAATGAAATAAAGGTGATTGAGGAGGATTTTAGTAAGTAGTCGGACGCAAAGGACTTGCGAAAACGCTATTGCTAAAATATAATTGTAGTATGGACCAAAACTGGAATAATGGTGCAAACGGTAATTCCATGCCGGCGCCGAATATGGGCATGGACCCGAATGCCGTGCCGAATAATGGAATGAATCAGGGACAACAGATGAACTCATCTGCTATGTCGCAGCAGCAGGCTCCGCAAATGATGCCGCAAGCGTCTCAAGGGCCGCAAATGATGCCGCCAAATATGAATATGGGTGGCAGTGCTCCAGTTTTGAATCAGCCCGGCGTAGCAGTGGCGCAGGCTCCAGCAGAGCCAAAAACTAAGAATACTTTAATTGAGACGCTTATTTTAGTGGCAGTTTGCTTAATTGCTGCAGGTGCGATTGTTGTAGCGGTGATATTCTTTATGCGCTATAACGAGCTAAGTGAAAATTATGATGCAGATCTAAACACTCAGATAGCGGCGGCAAGATTGGAAGAACAAGAAGCTGCGCAGAAGCGACTGAACGAGAAGCTAAAAGAGCCTTACCAAGAGTTTACTGGTCCAGCCGACTACGGTTCTATCAGCTTTGAGTATCCAAAAACCTGGAGTGTTTATGTTGATAAGGTCGGTAGTGGTGACTTTATGGCTTATTTCCAGCCAAATCAGGTTCCACCAGTATCCGATGGTAATTCGCGCTATGCTTTGCGTTTTGCAATTTATAACCGTCAATACGATGTCGTAGCGAAGCCATATATCAAAGACGTAGACAACGGTAAGCTTAAATCTCAAAACTTTACGGCAGACAATAATGCGATTTCGGGGATACGTTTCGAGGGTCAAATCTCGAAGAACATTCATGGTACTTTTGTGATTTTTAAGGTGAACGATAAGACTGCGGTTTTGCAAACAGACACCGATTTGTTGATGGAAGATTTCGAGAGAATCTTGACTACTTTGCGACGTAATACCAATTAGTGTAGAATAGGGGGCATGGAGAGTGAGGTTTTTGGAGCGAATTCGAGCGCGATTATTGTCGCACACGAACTAAAAGGGCCATTGAGCCTATCGCGCCAACTCGCTCTTTCTTTGGATTTTGAGGATTCCTTGGAGGGTGCGCGGGAGATTGGGCGTCAGATTGCTGCCACTTCGGAGCGCGCTTTGCGTCAGGTTGAAGATTTAACGAGAATTGCGCGCCTAGAGGATGCGATGTTCGAGATGGAGCCGGTAAATCCGCGGATTGTTTGCGATGAGGTGGTCGCGGAGTTGTGGCGGCTATTTAGGTTTAATCGACGAGAATTGTTAATTGATTATCGAAACAAGCGTAAGTTAGTGGTGGCGAATCGGCAACTATTACGTTCGGTGGTTTATAATTTTTGCCTGAATGCAATGAACTATGGTGGTGAAGAGCTGCCGAGTTTGGTTGCGATTCGGGATAAGGGCGATAAGATTCGGATTGATGTGCGTGACTATGGTCCGACGGTGCCAACAAAGGTTTGGCGCGAGATAAAAAATGGCTTCGTGAAAAAGCCAGTTGATATCGCAATGCGGCCGGGTTCTTCGGGGCTTGGATTATATATTGCGGCGAAGTTTGCAAATTATATGCGAGGCGATTTCGGTCTGATTCGCCACCGAGATGGTACGAGTTTTTATATTGATTTACCCGTGAGTGGGCAGCTGAGTTTGGTATGATTTTCGTAATTGAAGATGATCGGGGTTGGGAGAACTATTATCGCCGAATTTTGAAAAAATATGAATTGGGCTTTTTCCATGATGGCGTAGAGGCGATTGCGGCTATGGATGAAAAGGCGCCAGATTTAGTTATCTTAGATATTCTTTTGACGGGGCCGACGGGGTTTGCGGTATTGAATGAAATGCGAAGTTACTCTGAGCTAGAAAGGGTGCCGGTAATTATTGTAACGAGCGTTAGCATGAAGACTAGTATAGCCGAACAATACGGTGTAGTTGAGGTGCTAGACAAGGGTAAAATGATGCCACAAGAGCTTTTAGGGGCTGTTCAGGGAGCATTATAATGAATTCTGGAAAAAATGCTCGTCGGCAGCCAGATTTGCGTACGGAGGCGATTGTGCTAAGGCGGACGGATTATGGCGAAGCTGATCGGATTCTACAATTATTGACTCCAGAGGGGAAGCGCAGTGTGATTGCGCGCGGTGTACGGAGAGAGAAATCAAAATTGGCGGGCGGCGTAGAGCTATTTAGTGTATCGGAAGTTGTAATACATGAGGGGCGCACGGAGTTGGGGATTTTGACGGGGGCAAAACTTTTGGAGTATTATGACGCGTTTGTGAAGGATATCGAGCTAATCGAAATGGGTGGCGCAATGATGCGTGGCGTAAATGCGCGGGCAGAGCAGATTGAATCACCGGAGTTTTATAAGATATTGAAACAATCAATGCAGACGATGCAGAAGCATGCGGGCGAGCAGACGCGTTGGAAGGATATCTTGCGCGCGTGGTGGGGAATTAATTTAACGCGAGCTTCAGGGGAAGATGTAAACTTGCGCTTTGATACGGATGGCGAGAAGTTAATGCCGGATAGGCGGTACTATTGGGACGAGGAACAGGTGGCGTTGGCAAAGGCTGATGCGGGGAGAGTTGGTGCTGACCATATTAAAATGATGCGCTTGATGGCGTCTGGCCCGGCGGAATTATCTTTGAAGGTGCAGGGAGCGGACGCTTTAATAGATGAAATTGGGTATATTTCAAAGTGTTTAGAGCGGTCAACAGGCATGTGATTGTGTTGTAAAAAGCACAACATAGTAAGAGAGCGTTTTTGGGGTGCTGTTGTGATTTTTACAACGGCTATTTTTGTTGTTTTGAGCTTCAAAGCATGAGCGTAACAGAGAGAAAAATAATGCCTATGCTTGCATTTTAGGGGTGAGTTAGGTTATTTTTAACCCAAATACCTCATTTGTGGAGAAAAATGGGGGTCAAAAATGTAAAAAGGAGTGTGTAGTGAATCTTAGGAAGAGATTTAAGTATTTCGTAGCCTCTTTATTGATGGTTGCGAGTACGATTGCGCCGCTGGGTAATGGGCTTATCCATAGCGCATACGCCGATAGCGATCCGGATGATGCGCCGGTTCGCAGCAAAACATTAACAGATAATGGTGACGGGACGTACACGTTGACATTAAGCGTCACTGGAAAATCGTCATCTAGCGATGCAAGCGAGAAAGCGAATGTCGTAGTTGTCTTCGACTCCTCAGGAAGTATGGATTATTCCACTACTGCGAATCGCTATGAAGTTGCTACATATGGACGTTATGGTAAAATCGCCAACGACTACATCCAGCTATATCGTTGGTCAAATTGGTATGGTGACTACGTTGAGGTTGGTGATAATGATAATCATACCGACGTTTATTATTACGACGAAGGTGAATATGTCCAGTATACTGATACGCGATATAGGCAAACTGCCCTAAATCGCCTTACTGTTGCTAAGAATGCCGTCAATGGCTTAGCAGAGAAACTTCTCGAAAATAATACAACTTCCGGCGTCTCTGATATGGTAGAAATGGCGTTTGTTGATTTTGCGACTAACGTCAAGAGCGAAACTACACATGCCACTAAGACTACTTCTATTGACACGTTTAAATCTTGGGTAAATGCCACTTCGGCAGATGGTGGTACAAACTGGGAAGATGCTTTAAATTACGCAAAATCTATTAACTTTAATGATAATGATCCCGTATATATCGTCTTCGTTTCTGACGGTAATCCAACATTTCGCGTCAGTAAATATAATAATAATGCCAACGATGGAAGAAATTGTTCTGGTTACGGTAGCAATGCGACTTGCGCTCGTTATGGTACTGGCAACAGTGATCCGAATGGTTGGAATCTCGCCGCTGCGCAAGATGTAGCTGCGACTATTACTGCTGATGCTAATAACACTCTGTATGCGGTTGGTGTATTTGGCGACGCAAACAATATGAGAAATCTTGATTCGAAAGCTATCTATAAAGACGCTACTGACCAGGCGGCGCTTGAAGCGGCTTTTGACGATATAGTAAAACAAATCACAAATAATCTTTCACTCACTGGTCTTAGTTTTAATGATGGTATAACTGCGCTAACTTCCGTCTCAATTGACGGAACTGCGGACGACTTTACCTATAAGAAAAATGGCACAGTTTGGGCCGATGCTCCAGAGGCGAAATTCGAAAACGGTACTGTCACTTGGGATTTGGGCAATACCATTCTTGGCGACGGTGAAACGGCTACGGTTAGCTTTATTGTATATCCTAGTCAAGAATCAATTGATCTTGTGGCCGACCTAAATAACGGTGTAATAAAATACGAAAATTTAACCGCAGATCAGAAGAGCCAAATTCTAGTAAGTGGCGAAACTTATACGCTTAAAACGAATACAGACTATCCAACGCTAAAGTATCAAACCGTTACTACTACAACGGTTAATGGCGTACCTACTACGACTATCTCTGATCCGAAGTTTGCTAGAATTGATCAACCTGATCCCGTTGAGTTGTATACCGAGGAAATTGCACTTCGCAAGCTGTGGGAAGATTCTCTAGATCCAAGTCAGCGTGAAAATGAAGTGGAAGATATTTACCTTCAGCTTTATGTTGACGGTAAGGAATACGATAAACTTCCCGAATATACGGAAAATGGAATAAAAATAGAAAAGCAGAACAATAGTAATGTTTGGGGTACTGGAACGATATTTATAGCTCCTGGCTTAATGGTTAGCGAGGGTCATCCGGCTTATACTGAAAATACTCCATATGGCGTCGTGACTATGAACGGTAAGAAATATGCCGTCTTGAACCCTGGTCACGAATATAAATTTGGCGAAAAAGATATCAATAATCATTTTGAGTTGACTAACTATATCTATCACCCAATGCTCGTAGATGGCGCATTAATGAATGTCACTTTCACGAAATCCGGCGATACATTTACTGGTGTCGAATCGGCTAAGCCAATGTCGACAATTTCAGCCACAAACACGATTAAGGGTGGCATTAATATTGAGAAGAAAGTTGTAGACAAAAACGGTAATGAAATTACCGATGTGCAAGATAAGTTTAATGTAAAGGCGCATCTACAAAATCCAGATGGTAGCGATTATCATTATGATTATCGTATCTATTACGGCAAAAACAACCCCGAATACGAAAACTGTAGTGACAAGACAAAATGTCGTTCGGAACATATTTACGGTGACGGCGTTATCGATGCGCAAGTTTATGTTGGCGATGTAATTCGCGTGGTAAACGTTGATACTGGCACGCTATATTATGTCGAAGAAAACAATATTCCTGCTGGTTATTCGTTGAAAGAAACTGGTTATACGATTAGCTATGGAGCTGATGCTGCAAAAGATGACATTGCAGAGAAAACGGAAAATAACATCAAATGGTATGCAGTAAAAGGCAACTCGGCATCGACTGCGACTATTGTTAATACCTATGTTTCTGGAAACTTAAAACTTTCCAAGAGTGTAGTTGTTGAAAGTGGGAATGCTGATACAGCTAAAGCTAAAGCCTTTGATTTTACGGTAAAGCTATACGTTGATAGAAGTAAAACCAACGAGCTTACGAGTAGCTACAAGATTGCAGATAGTAATAAAACTATCAAATCTGGCGATACGGTTAGCCTGAAAGACGGCGAATCGTTAACGATTCTTGATCTTCCAGTCGGTGCTTATTATGAGATTACCGAAAGTAATGCAGCTGGCTATGTTGCAACGAAGTCTGGCGATACAGGCATAATTGCGGACGGAGAGACTGCTGAAGCGAAGTTTACTAATACATATAATGTTAGTGGCAAGGTCACCATTAAGGCCAAGAAAGACTTCAATGATTGGCAGGCCGGCGAGAGCTTCCTCTTTAAGTTGAATGGTGATGGTCTCGAGAAGGAAATGAACGCTTCGGTACGCAAGGGTGAAGAAGCTGAATTTGAGGTAGAAATAAAGAATATTGGCACCTATAACTATACGATTTCTGAGGATTTAACAAACTTGCGTGGCGGCGTCACGAAGACGAGCGGCGACATTAATGTTACTGTAGTTGCAACCGATAATGGCGATGGAACCTTGAGCTTTACGACTGCATATGCTGGCGGTGAAGGCGAAGAGAAAAATACGATTGTAAACCAATATCGCGCAAGTGGAAAGATTAGACTAGGCGCAAGTAAGATTTTGACTGGTCGCGATTGGCGACAGGGCGAGTTGTACACCTTTACGGTCTTTGACAACGAAGGCAAAGAACTTGATAGTCGCACGGATATTGGCGCAAATGGTAAATATGAATTTGATGAAATTACATATAAGACGGAAGATGCTGGTAAGACTTTTGTCTATGTGATTCGTGAAACTTCAACGTTACCTGGTGGCGTAACTAACTCTGGCGACATTACTGCAACCGTGACTGTTACGGACAATCATGACGGTACGCTAAAGACGACGGTTGTCTATACTGGCGGTCAGGGCGAAGAATACAATACGATCGTAAATACTTATTCTGCTACTGGTGAATATGCATTCGAGATTGAGAAAGAGCTAACTGGACGCGATTGGCAAGATGGTGAAAGCTATAGCTTCGCATTGCGCGATGCGACTGGTGCTACGCTCGATACGCAAACTATTAGCCGTGACGGCAAAGTGAGCTTTAAGGCATTAAAGTTTACGCAGGCTGATGCGGGCGAACATAAATATGTAATTAGCGAAACTGGCAATTTGCCAAGTGGCATGAGCAATTCTGGCGATGTTGAAGTTACACTTAATGTGACGGACGACAAAGCTGGTAAACTCGGCTTTGAAGCAAGCTATACTAAGGGTGCCAAGATTATCAACACCTATGAAGCTAGCGGCGAAGTGACGCTTGAGGCGACGAAGGTATTGGATGGTCGCGATTGGCGCGATGGTGAGAGCTTCGAGTTTGAGCTTTCTGGCGATGGAATTGATGCGCAGAAGATTGTGGTTACCGAAGAAAAGCCAACTGCACAATTCGACAAGATTTCTTACGATGAGTCTGATGCAGGCAAAACTTATACTTACACAATCAAGGAAACGACCGATTTGACTGGTATGGGCATGAGCTATTCTGGAGATATTACGGTTACCGTTGAGCTTACGGATGATGGCGAAGGAAGTATCGTGCCCAAAGTGACTTATTCAAAAGAAGACAAGGTTATTAAGAATATCTATTCTGCAAGTGGCGATGTTACTCTTAGTATAGAAAAGAAACTTGAAGGTCGTGATTGGAGAGAAGATGAAAGTTACGAGTTTGCATTAAAGGATGCGGATGGTCACGTAATTGATACGCAGACTATTTCGAAAGATGGAACAGTCACTTTCAAGAAGATTGATTACGCCAAGATTGGCACTTATAACTATACGATTGAAGAAACGACGGAAATGTCGAACGGAATGAGTAATTCCGGTGCCATTAATGTATCAGTTGAAGTTACCGATAACTATGATGGAACATTAACTGCTACACCAACATATAAAGACAATAATAAGACAATTGTAAACACTTACTCAGCAAGCGGTAAGGCGCAGCTAGAAGCGACGAAGGCGCTAGTTGGTCGCGATTGGAAAGATGGCGAAAGCTTTACGTTTGAATTGTTTAAGGGTGAAGAATCTCTTGGTCGAAAGACTGTAACGAAAGATAATCCGAAAGCAATCTTTGACGAGATCCAATATAGCGAAGCGGATATTGATGCTGAGTATGTATATACGATTAAAGAAGTTGGCACTTTGCCAAGTAGTATGACAAGTTCTGGCGATTTGACGGTTTACGTTAATGTCTCAGATAACGGTGATGGTACATTGAATGCTGTTACGGATTACATTAATGGCGGTACGATCACGAATACTTACGAAGCTAACGGTAAAGCTCAACTAGGGGTAACTAAAGAATTGGTTGGTCGCGATTGGCTCGATTCCGACGAATTTACCTTTGAGCTTTCGGGCGAAGGTATCGAAACTCAAACTAAGACCGTAAAGAAGGGTGAAGAAAAAGCAATCTTTGACGAGATTCAGTATAGCGAGGCTAATGCTGGCAAGACTTATACTTACACGATTAAGGAAACGACTGACTTAAGCGGCCTCAGTATGACAAATTCTGGTGAGGTTACGGCTACGGTTAAAGTGACTGACGATGGTGAAGGTAATCTCGAAACGGAAGTTAGCTACACTAATAGCGGTAAGATTACGAACACTTATACCGCAAAAGGTGAAGTAGAACTTCAAGCTGCGAAGGAGCTGGTTGGTCGCGATTGGCTAGAAGGTGAAAGTTACGACTTTGTACTGAGTGGTAAAGATGGCGAGATTGATCGCCAGAGTGTTGACAGCAATGAAAACGTTACCTTCAAGAAGATTAACTACACTGAAGCTGATGCGGGCAAAACTTACACTTACACGATTACTGAAGCTGGTGAGTTGAAGGCTGGCATTACCAAGTCTGGCGACATTAGCGTAATCGTAAAGTTAACCGACGATCATAAAGGCAAGATTAACGCGGAAGTTAGCTATACGGATGATGGCAAGATTGTTAATACTTACGAGACTAAACCAGTCGAAGTTGAGAAGCCATTTACTGTAAAGAAGAAGATTAACGATCAGAGCAATAGTAAGAAAGATGCAAGTTTTAAGTTTGAATTGCTTGACGATAAGAATGCTGTTGTTCAAACTAAAGAAGTGTCAACAAAAGATTTGGTTGGTTCAGTTGATTTCGATGCGATTAAGTTTGATAAGGCTGGAACTTACAAATATACACTTGTCGAAACGAATGATGGTCAAGCTGGATTTAGTTACGATACAGCAAAGCATGCTGTTGTAATTGAAGTAACTGACGATTACGAAAAGGCTCAGCTAGTTGCAAAAGTAACTATTGATGGCAAAGAAGTCAGCGAAGTTGAATTTGTAAATACCTACAAGGCAGAAGATACTTCGACGAAGATTAATCTCGGGAAGGTTTTGAATGGAATTGATCAGAATTTGGCGAAAGAATTTGAATTCGTTCTCTCGGATAAGGATGGCGAAATTCAAACCGTAAAGATTAAGGGTTCTGGTAAAGCTGAATTTGATGAAATCAAGTTCGAGAAGGTCGGCGAATATACTTATACAGTTAAAGAAGTTAAGGGTAATGCCAAGGGCTATACCTATGATGAGTCCGAATATACCGTGACTGTCAACGTAAGTGACGAAGATGCAAAGCTGAAAGCAGAGATTAGCTATAAGAAAGACGGTGCCGAAGCAGACGCAATCATCTTCGAAAACAGCTATAAGCCAGAAGATGTCATTTATGGTTGCGTAGAATGTGAGGTTCCGATTGAGGCCAAGAAAGTGTTCGAGAATCGTGACTTGAAAGACGGCGAATTCGAATTCGAGGTTTACCTTGATGATGAACTAGTTGCTACTGGCCATAATATGGCGGACGGTACGATTGTCTTAGACGAAGGTATCGTGCTCGATAAAGTTGGTACTTATAACTTCGTTATTAAGGAAAAAGTGGAAGAGCGTGAAGAGTATGTCATTTACGATGAGAATGAATATGCATTTACGGTCGAAGTAGAAGATAATGGCGAAGGCGCTCTAGAGATTGTGTCCGATACGAGCGGCGAAGTTGTATTTACGAATAAGTATGACAAGCCGGGTAAAGGCGGAAATGTAACGCCAAAACCTCCTGTGACGAATGACAGTATACTATCGTCGGTTGCGATGTTTGTCGTATCGCTAATTGGAGCGATTGGTGGCGTATTATTCGCAAAGAAAAGCTTGAAAGAAGAAGCCTAAAAATAAAAGCCCCGATTAATATAAATCGGGGCTTTTTGGGTGTTTGTTGTGCGGGGGTGTATTTTGCAAATAAGGTGGTATAATAAAAGTATGAGCAAATACTTATTCATGATTGGTATTAGCATTGGTGGCCTTCGGGCCTAATATTCTTGTGACTCTGAGAGCAAAAAACGGGGGATAAACCTAAGCGTAAGGAGAGAAAAATGGCAAAAATGGAAGATATCGTTAGCTTGTGCAAACGACGTGGTTTTATATGGCAAGGTTCAGAAGTATATGGCGGTATGGCAGGAACGTGGGATTTTGGTCCGCTTGGCGTAAGTTTAAAGAAGAAGATTATGGATGCCTGGTGGCAATATTGGGTGGAAGATCGTGAAGATATGTATGGCGTCGATGCGGCGATTATTATGAATCCGCAAGTTTGGCGCGCTTCCGGCCACACGGAAACATTTAATGACCCGTTAGTAGAATGTAAAGAGTGTCATAATCGTTTTCGTGCCGACAAAATGGATGATAGTATATCTGAACATGTGACAACGAAAGAATTTCAAGCTTTAAAGTTGAAATGTCCAAATTGCGGCAAGGTTAACTGGTCGGACATTAAGCAGTTCAATGGTATGTTTAAGACTAGTGCTGGCGTTGACCCAGATAATATTGCATACTTGCGTCCAGAGACTGCGCAGGGCATTTTTACGAACTACAAGAATGTTGTTGATACGATTTATCCAGACTTACCGTTTGGGATTGCGCAACAGGGAAAAGCTTTCCGCAACGAGATTTCGCCACGTGATTTCATTTTCCGTTCACGCGAATTTGCACAGATGGAGATTGAGTACTTTATCGACCCAGAGACTTGGGAAGAGCATTTCGATAAATTATTGGCGGGCTGTCACGATTTTCTAGAGAACAAAATGGGTCTCAAGAAAGAAAACGTTCACGAGTTGGAGGTCTCAGCAGAGGATCGTGCTCATTATTCGAAGCGTACGGTTGATATTGAGTTTGATTTTCCGATTGGCCGCGAAGAATTGATGGGTATAGCGTATCGTACAGATTTTGACCTCAGCAATATTCAGCGTGAAAGTGGCAAGAATATGGAATATATCGTAAAAGGAGGCGGCAAACGCTTTATTCCGCACGTGATTGAACCTTCTATGGGTGTAGAACGTCTCATAATGGCGGTTTTGTGTACGTCTTATGAAGAAGACGAAGTAAACGGCGAAAAGCGGACGCTTTTGAAGTTGCCGGAGCATTTGGCGCCATATCGTTTCTGCGTATCGCCACTTTTGAAGAACAAGCCGGAATTAGTAAAGAAGGCGCGGGATGTCTATGCGAGCTTGCGTAAGAAATACGGTAACGTGACTTGGGATGATTCTGGAAACATTGGAAAGCGCTATCGTAAACAGGATGAAATTGGTACGCCAAAATGTATCGTGATTGATTTTGATACGTTGGAGGATGATACGGTTACGGTACGCGATCGTGATACGACTAAGCAGGAGCGCGTGGAGATAGCCGATCTGTAATAGAAAGAAAAAGGGTGAGACCGGAATATTTTAACGATTGTTCGAGACGAATAGATGATGCTCGTAAAGCGGGCCAAATCAGTGAGCACCAAGCGAAAACGCTTTACAAAGATTTACAAGGTAAAGAGGAACAAAAGCAAAAGTTAGACCAGGATTTTGCGGCGAAAAAAATTGAGCCAAAACTATATAATGAATGGGATGCGAATATCCGCACCGACGTGGCTTATATAAAGAGTCGTGTCGAAGATTATATTGAGGACGGCATTCGCCGCAAAAAACGTAAGATTAGATTAAAAATAGTAGGCTTCTTGGCGCTAATAATGGCGGTATGGGCGGTATTTGCCATTCCGCAGTATATTCATGCCAACCGATCAGTTGCGAATATCCCGGAGCCAGTGCAGACGGATATGTCTGTACTGATAGAGCAGGCGGAAGGGCGTGGCGAGGCCTTTGAAACAAAAAAGACGATTAGCGGTGATGGTTACGAGGTGGATATGACTTTCTTGGCGCACTACGATATCAAGGGGCTTGTAGTGGAGCTGGATGACTATGACCATATTAATGCCTCGGCATTCGATAAGGCGATTCCGCGCGATATTAGCTTAGCTTGGGGGAAAGTAGCGGAGAATAAGAGTAGATTTAACTGGTCGCACGGTGGAAGGAAACTAAGTGTTGGCTACGATGAGAAGACGATTAAGGAGTTGGGGCTAAGCCGGAATTCGGTAATGGCGCATGTGTCGAATAATCACTTGTTGGTAGAGCGAAAAGAACTATATCAAAAGATTAAACGGGTGCGAATTGGTGATTATATAGAGATGAAGGGTTACTTAATATCGGGCAAAATAAAAGATGGAAACGGAAATGAAGTGCGCGATGTTAAGTCGAGTTTAATTCGGACGGATTATTCTAGTAGTGTTTTGGATAGGCGAACTAGCTGCGAAATAATGTTTGTAACGGATTTGCAGTGGTTGGACTAGAAAATCGTATATAATATAGGGTAATGAAAAGTGAGGTAAAGAGGCCGCAGGGTGGGCCTAGGCGGATTGTATATTTTGATTTGCTTAGGGCATTTGCGCCTTTGGCAGTAATACTAATTCATGTTTGTCCGAATGCGGCAAAAATGGGCGGTATCAGTTCTACGGATACCGCAGATTTCGTGTTGGCTAATACGTTACAACTGATGCAACGCTGGGCGGTGCCGGTATTTTTAATGATGTCTGGCGCGTTGTTTTTGAATCCCAAAAAGCCTTTTAGTTATAAAAAGCACTTTAAAAAATATGTTTGGCGCTTGGTGCTAGTTTATATTTTTTGGTCATTTATTTATGCGGTAGTGTCGGCTTTGATTAATTTTGGGCCAGGAGAGGGGAGATTAGCTTTCTTCCTAAGGTTGTTCTGTGGGGCGCATTATTATCATTTATGGTATTTAATTGCGTTAGTTATGATGTATTTACTGGTACCAATTTTGCGAAAGGTGACGGAAGATAGACGACTGCTGGATTACTATTTGATTATAGGTATCGTAATTTGCTTTGCTTTGCCAATGATTGGTGACTTATGCGAAATAATACTGGCTGGGGTGAAAGGATTGAATCCTGCGATTGTTGGCGCGATGAAGGGTGTGATGGATATGACGGAATATCCTGCCGGAAAACTATGTTTATATTTTGCGGTATATTTTGTGCTAGGGTATTTCTTACATACGGAGCGGCTTACTAAATTTACGCGTGTAACTTTATATGTTTTGGGCGCAGTGGCGTTGGTGGATGCGATATTGTTGAGCCAAATTAAGTTTAGGTTGCTTGGCCATTCTTGGTCGGGGGCGAGCGAAGAGAATATTAATATACTGGCGCTTGCCTATTCGGTGGCGATATTCGTCGGAGCAAAATATGCGTTGCGGAAGGCGCGAGATTTGCCGAAGTGGATTAAGAGTATGGCGAAGTATAGTTTCGGCATCTATCTTTGTCATGCTTTGCTTGTAGATTATGTGATGTACTATCCAAAGAGGCCGAGCATTATTCCGGTAGGACACAGGAAGCTAGAATTGCTATTATATCTTGGCGCATCGTTAGCAATCTATGCGGCGTGTTTCTGTGTAACTTGGGTTATGAGTCGAATCCCAGTATTGAAGAAATTTGTATAATGTAGTTATTTCTTGATTGATTTAGCGGCGGATTTCGTGCGCTTTTGTTCAAGTTCCTTTTCTTTGGGAGACTTTTTGTGAGGCTTGTTTTCGTTTTCTTTAGGTTTGGCGGCGAAATTCGGAATGATGGAGCGTAGTTGGCTGACAAGTTTATGGCGAGCATGGCTACTGAAAACCTTATCGAGCCAGCCGGGGTTGGGCTTGGAATTTTTGGCGGTGATAATTTCTACGACGTCGCCTTGTTGTAATTTGGTTTTAAGATCGACCATTTTGCCATTTACGATGGCGCCAGTACATTGAGCGCCGATTTCGCTATGGAGGCGATAGGCGAAATCTAGAGGCATGGAACCTTTTGGCAAGTCGATAATATCGCCTTTGGGGGTGTAAACGAAGATTTTGTCGGCGAAAAGGTTAAGTTTGAGCTTCTTTTCGTCTATTTTTTCACCTGATGCTAGTTTGGCGGCGGATTCTTGGAGTTCGCGAATCCAGAGAAGGTGAGATGGGAGTTTACTGACGCGCCCTTCAGTGTAGGCGGACGTGAGTTTTTGTTCGTTATAGAAGAAAGTGGCGGCAAGACCACGTTCGGCGTAATCATGCATCTCGCGGGTGCGAATCTGAAATTCAACAATTTGTTTATCGCCAGTAATTACGGTAGTGTGGAGCGATTGGTAACCGTTTTGTTTTGGCATAGCGATATAATCTTTAACGCGGCCATCCATTGGCTTGAAAAGTGAGTGAATTATACCAAGGACGAGGTAGCAGGTAGTGGTGTCTTCAACGATAAAGCGAAGCGCAATAATATCATAAATGCGGTCGATATTTTGGTTGTATTTAGCAAGTTTTTTATGAAGGGAATAGATAGATTTAACGCGGCCGTCGCAGCTGTATTTGATATGTTCTTTCTTGAGGGCTTGCTCGACGGCTTCTTGGGCAGCTTTGAGCTTTTTGTCGGCTTTTTTAAGGCGATCGGCGGTGAGGTTTTTGAGCTCTTCGTAGCGTTTTGGATTTACGTACATGAAGCTAGTTTCTTCAATTTCGACGCGGACGCGGCCCATCTGCAGACGGTCTGCTAGTGGCGCAAAGACTTCAAGTGATTCGCGGGCAATTTTCTTTTGTTTTTCGGGCGGAAGTGCGCCGAGGGTACGCAAATTATGTAGGCGGTCGGCTAATTTGATAATAAGAACACGAATGTCTTGTCCGGTTGCGATGAGCAATTTTAGAAGATTGTCACCAGTTTGTGGCAAGTATTCGTCGAGGTCCTTCATGCCAGAACGGGCTTTACTAAGTTTGGTAACTCCGTTGACTAGAAAAGCGACGTCTTTGCCAAACTGTTCTTCGATTTCTTTGAGAGTTAGAGGGGTATCTTCTACAGTATCGTGCAAAATACCGGCGATGATAGTATCCTCGTCCATATTCCATTCTTCAAGTATTTTTTTGACGGCGAGCGGATGAATAATGTATGGTTCGCCAGTCTTGCGGAACTGACCCTCGTGGGCTTTGGTGGCAATATCTATTGCCTGACTGATGCGCGGCGTCGATTTGCTCATATAGTTATTATAACAGGGGAAAGTAGTTTAGACTAACCTTTATATTCTATTACTGAGCGGCATGATTTGCATTTGCCAACAGTGCCAATAATTGAATTAGTCTTGCCGCAGTGCGGGCATTTAACGGCGTGTGGTGTTTTTTGCTTGTTCGTGATTGCTTTCTCTTTAAGTTTTAGATCGTTTTCTTTGGCGATTTTCTCGTCGCGTTTCTGGAGGTCCGAATAATAGCCGCTGATTAATCGCGAGAGTTTGCTGCTAATTTGCTCTATGATATTGCGTAGTAGGAAAGTGACGATAAGCACAATGGTGGCCGTAGTGAAACTGAAACGGGCAAATTCGAGTAGGCGAGAATAATACTCAGAATTAATGATGTCTTGAAGGCAGGGAATATTAAAAGATAGGTGCAAAGTATTGATGAGCCAATTGAGACAAAAAGGAATCGTTAAAATAAGCGCAAATATCATAATGCAGACGGGAGCACGAAAAAAATGGCGCTTGCCGTAAACAACATATCGAAGCAAGAAGACGATAACGCCTAGTGGTGGTAAAAAGAATAATAATGCCAGTATGACTGGAATGCTACAAAATAGTTTCATAAAACGGTTATTCATAAATATAGTTTACCAATAAACGGCGATTTGTATCTAGTATAATAGATATAAGATGAGAAGATTGAAGATACATGGAGTCTATCAGCATTACAAGGGTGATTATTATTTAGTTGAAGATACTGCCTGCCATTCGGAAACGGGAGAAGAAATGGTGATTTATCGTCAACTATACGGAGACGGCGGACTATACGTGCGGCCAATGGATTTGTTTTTATCCGAAATAGACCACGAACGGCATCCAGAAGTGAAGACGAAGTATCGGTTTACGTTGCAAAATATTAAAAGCGTAAGGAAATAGTTGTATGAAACTTTATTCTTGGAATGTGAATGGTCTAAGGGCAATACTCAAGAAAGGGTCGTTGCAGAGTTTTATCGATGCGCATAATCCCGATATTTTGTGCTTGCAAGAGACTAAGGCCAAGCAAGGACAGGCAGAAGTGGATTTGCCAGAGTATGAAGAAATTTGGAATTCGGCGGAACGAGCGGGCTATTCTGGCACTGCGATATTTACGAAGATAAAACCGCTTGCCGTGGCTTACGGTTTTCCAAAAGATGTAGAAGAGCAAGTCGAAGGTTGGAATGATAAATTTGGCGATGCTAGAAAAGAGGGGCGCGTATTAATGGCGGAATTTGATACTTTTTACATAATAAATGTTTATGTGCCGAATGAAAAAAATGATTTAGGGCGATTGAAGTATCGTGAATTGGTATGGGACCGTGCCTTGTTGGCATATATGCGCAAATTAGACGCAAAGAAGCCAGTATTAGTGTGTGGAGATTTTAATGTAGCACATGAGGAAATTGATTTGGCGCGACCGAAACAGAATGAGGGAAATGCTGGTTTTACTAAAGAGGGGCGCCAGGGAATGACGAATTATTTGAGTAGTGGTTTTGTTGATACGTGGAGGGATTCGCATCCTAATGAGCAAAAATACACGTGGTGGTCATATAGAGGCGGAGCGCGCGCGAAGAATGTTGGCTGGCGGATTGATTACTTTTTGGCGTCGAAGCGTTTGCAGAAAGAAATAGTCGTAGCAGAAATATGCGATGACGTATTAGGTTCGGACCATTGTCCGATAATGGTGGAGTTAAAATAATGTCAGATTATGATTATTGGAGCAAGCAGGGATTACGGCCTTTGTTTCCGGAAGTTGACGTAATGCCCCCCGAACAGCGTCGTTTTGCGGGAAAATTGCTGATAATTGGCGGTAATAAAAATGCGTTTTTCTCGGTGGCGAATGCGATGACGGTAGCTAATCGTGCGGGCGTTGGCGAGGCGCGTGTATTGTTACCAGCAAGCGTAAAGGGGCAAGTTCCAGTAACTGCGGAAGTGTATTTTACGCCAGTAGAAAACAGTTCAGGCGCATTTGGCAAAGAATCGGTGGCGGAAATGTTGATTCAGGCGGATTGGGCAGACGCGGTTGTATTAATCGGTGATGTAGGTAAAAATGCCGAAACGACGGTGGCTTTGGCGGAATTTATGCGTAATTGCCCGAAGCCGGTTTATGTGACGCGCGATGCGGTCGATGCAATTATTCCAGAAGTTGCGGATTGGAGTATGTTACGCGAGGCTGAGACAGGCTTATTAGTAACCGTGCCGCAGTTACAAAAGATGTTGCGTACGCTTTATTATCCGAAGGTGATTACACTATCGATGCCGACTAATCAGCTGATAGAAATCCTGCACAAGTTTACAATTAGCTACCCCGCGATGCCAATAGTGACGTTTCATAATGGGCAGATTATCGTTGCTCAGGATGGAGCAGTGGTGACGGAGGCATTATCGGATACGGAATGGACCCAAATCACGCTTTGGGGTGGGGCCTTGATGGTAGAGATGGCAATACTGAAACTATGGAATGCGTCGGCGGCTAGCTATAAAGTTTTTGCGAGCGCGTTACTAAATAAGGGTTAGAAAAATCCCAGGCCTTTTGAGCCTGGGTGTGGTGGTTATAAAATAGAGTCAATAAGATTATGTACGGAAGCCACGACGTGGCCGTCTGGAGCGGCATTCTTAACTTCTTCGGAAGCGCTTTCGAGCGCATAACCGTCAAATCTTGCAATCATACCGATGTCATTTTTATCATCGCCGATTGTTGTGATTTTTCGGTTCTTGATAAACGAGCTATTACAGCTATATGTGATAGCCCGCTCTTTGCTGGCGTTTTTTCCAAATATTTCGATGACATTTGTCATGCTCGAGTTAATCCAGCTCAGGTGCAAATCGTGGTTTTTGCGTACGTCTGTGTACGCGAAGAAGCTGAGCGATTCGCTGAAGTATTTGGCAAGAATGGATTCAGCAATGCGTAGATCTTCCGCGCGCTCGAACCAAATTCGATATTTACGACTGTGGGGCGCGAAGCCTTGAATTTCTTTATTCTCGCAATAGCTGACGGCTGCATATGCCCCAGAGAATCGTGTACCCTCAAACTTTTCGAAAAGCATTTGAGACAAGCGTGTGTCTCCCAAATCTTCCGAGTGAATAACTCTTCCGCGTGCGGTCATAAAAGTCATGCCGCCATTTAAAATCAGATAATCCGCATATCGATGGATGCGCGGTAGAACTCTGATAATGTCGACATAATCACGCGAAGAAGCAATAATGAAATAGCCGCCTCTTTTTCGCCAGCGACGAACTGCGCGCAGGTTTTTGCGCGTTTCGCTGGGCGAATCATGCAGGAAGAGTGTGTAGTCAAAATCGCTGACGATACATTCAACCCCATGCTTTGAGCGCCAATAGCCTTTTGCCACTCGCTCGGTAAAATATCCGATAGTCAGATAGATAGCGAGAGAGAACACTCCCAACGCTACTCCGTCATAATTGTGATTAGCGAAGCTGATTATGGTTGCTACTATCGTTATCAGTACAACTGCTTTGATAGTAAAACTATCTATCCAGGTCATTATTTATTCCTCCTTGAGCCGCTCGCCTGTGTTAAGGCGCGAATACGACGGGTGTCGTAAACGGTACTAACAAGGCTCATGGCCGCAATAATGATCATGACGATATAATTGGCACGCGCAAGGCGCTCATGGATGACTGGAACTGCTAATGATAACGTGGCGGTTCCGAGCCATACACAAATTGTTGCCATGCGTATTTTGTCCACTATGCTGGCACCACTGCCGGTCGGCAGTTTGGCATAGTTGCGCACGAACCAAATGAAGAATATGGCGTCGCGCGCAAAAGTGATCGCGATGCATACGTAGAAGATGCTCTGATTAATGATTCCAGGAGCATACAGTGTGGCGTTGGTAGCCAGGATATAGGCGACGACCATTGGATAAAAGATAATCTTATCTCCAAGGGGGTCGAGCGCTTTGCCGGCTTTTGTGGTCTGACCAAGCTTTCGAGCTAAGTATCCGTCGGCCGCATCGGTCATGATAGCGACGCCCATGATGATAGTAGCTACGATGCCGCTAATTGCACCAAAAGGCCGTGCGACGAATATGTGTGGCACTAGTACGGATAGTGCCATTCGCCCAATTGAAAACCAATTGGGGGTTCCGACGCGACCGTTGGTGTTAGCAAGCCAACTCTCGTCTGTTGCGTGAAGGGTTAGTAACACGCAGAAGAATGCGTGACAGATGGCTGCCATGGTCAAGACATACCATGCATAGATTACAATGGCGCTATTGTTTCCTTCGGCGGATACAATAAAAAGCGCGACTGTTGTTGATAAGCGTAGTACGATCGGAGTAGGTGTATACCAGGGGCCTTTTTCCGTGTTCGGCTTAGCTTCCAGATAGGCACCGTGTGCGAAGACTATGATAGTGTCACAGGCTGCGATGACTATCCAGAGATAGAAGTTGCCAGGAAATGCGTCGCCGAGGATGTATGCGGCGATGTTGCAGGCAATAACTGCGATTTCTGGTGCAGAAATGTGCGTTACTGCTAGCTCTAGCCAAGCCAACAGAGTGGGCGATGATGCTTTTGATGACTTCATTTTGAAACCTCCTTTTTAAGGTGCGGAACTGTCGTTCGTGTTTGTCGAACGATGCAACTGCAAAAAGTGTCGCGTCGTTGACTCGACTAATGTGTATTTTAGCATAAAAAGAATAATTAGTCAATATTACGACCCCTTATGAAGTGTAAAACCCTCTTCGGGTTCTGCGCCCCTCCTTGCGCAGAACAAAAAACAGCCCTCTGGGCTATCTTTTTGCTCTGGTGGGCGAGGAGGGACTTGAACCCTCACGGCATTGCTGCCAACAGATTTTGAGTCTGTCGTGTATACCAATTTCACCACTCGCCCAGATGGGAATGATGTTTAGATTCTATCATGAAAACGCTAAATATGCTAGAATAAGGGCAATGGATAATAGTAAAGGTGGGCAGGGTAGTTCGATGCCGAGTTGGAATGCTTGGGCAGTTGCTAGTAATTCTGCGCAAAAGGATGCAAAGCCTAAGGGTTTGACTGGCGCCCAGATAAGCGCTCGTATGCAGCAGAAGACGGTGACCGATTTGGCGCGCAAGAAACTACTTGATGCCTATAAGACTACGCAAGGGGGCGAATCTGCGGATGCTAAAAAAGAAACAAAAACATCCCCAGTTCCGCAAGCAACTTCCCAAGATTGGCGGAAGTATCATTCGGCGTGGCAAAGTTATTATCAGAAGTACTATGGCGAGTATTATGGAAATGCGGCACGTGAATATGTGGCGCGCGAAAAGATGAAGATGGAGCGAGCGCAGCTTGAGCGCGAGCGCAAAGAAAAACAGGCTGCATATACGCCGCCAATGGCGCCGACAACGACTGCAGAATCGCAAGAGGTGCAGGATGATTTTCGCGAAAAGATTCGTAAGAAAGCCGAGAAGCGAGCGAGTGCTATCAAGCGTTCGCGACACTTTATTCCATTATTGATTGGCAGTATTATCCTGTTGATTGGTATTTGTTTTCAGTACAATCAGGTAATAGCGTCGCATATTGTGGCTTATATTTCGCCTGGTAATACGGAGGTCAATGAGATAACGGAGATTGATCCGACGTTGTCGATTAAGACACACGATAGGCCGTATTTAATGATCCCGAAGTTGAATATTGAGGTGCCGGTGGTCTTTGGGGCAAAGAATGATGTTAATTCTATGAATATTGCAATGGACAATGGTGTAGCGAATTTCTCTGTGCCTGGTGCGGCAGCAATGCCTGGAGAGATTGGGAATTTTGTAATTTCTGGCCATTCGGCGGGCAATATCTATCAGCAAAGTAATTACAAATTTATCTTTTCTGGGTTAACGCGCATGAGGGATGGGGATTTGATGTATATGGATTATAATGGGGTGCGTTATACCTATAAGGTGACAGGTACAAGGACTGTGAAGCCGACTGACGTGGCGTCTTTGCGGCAGATAGCGAAAGATAACGAAGGAAAGCCAATGATGACGTTAATTACCTGTGTGCCCTTGGGGACTTCTCGGGAGCGCTTATTGGTATATGGCGAGCAAATATCGCCAAGTTACGAAAGTGCGCCTTCGCAAAATCCGAATGAACCTACTGACGACGACGGTAAAACAGAGATGCCGGCCAACCACGATTCGCCACTAGAGGGGGTCTGGAAGTGGTTAACGGGGCAGTCATAAATAATCCCGCCGATGTGGCT
>DEVX01000034.1:25759-45549 GCA_002363515.1 Candidatus Saccharibacteria bacterium UBA3225
CCCGCCGATGTGGCGGGGTTATTTTATTCTGTTTGCTGATTAACTATTTTATTCAAGCTTTTGACGCTTTAGAGTGTAAATTGTTTCCGATTTGGTGGCATCTGTTTCTTTGTCCGCTTCGGTCTCTTTTATTTCGAAGTAGTATAGCCAGCGGTTATTTTCGGTAATGTTGATTGGCTGTTGGTTATTTACGGTGAGGATTTCGCGACGATTGTCACCATCGAAATCGCGAATAATAATTTTATTATCATTGTTTTCCCAGAAGATGTAGCTGTCTAGCCAGTTCAGTTCGGATGATTCGGCCTCCGTAACGCTGTCGAAGTAGTTACGTGTTTCGATATCGATAGTAGTTACATTTGAGCTACCTGCAAATGCCACGATGCGACCAAGCTGGTTAGTGCTGGCAACAGTGGGCGCGAAGGGTAATTCGCGTTTTACGTATTCTTTAAGACTATTCTTGCTAGGTTTGTCGAAAGATGGGTAAGTCCCGCCAAAAACGGTAATTTGATTATCGAGACTATAGCCAAGCCAAGATTCGTTCCAATAACTGCCCATCGCCAGAGTGATATTTGGCTTTTTATCCTTCAGGTCTAGAATGTCTGTTGAACCTTCCTCACCTTCTTTATAGATGCGGATTTTTCGGTAATTATGATCTTTTACATCAATACCGACGTAGGCAATAACGTCTTTATTGTTTGTGAATTGTTCGACGTTTGAAATTAGTACGCCCGAAATAGTGTGGCTGCTACTGTCGATAATGTGAATATTATTTTTCTCGAGTGCCCATAATTTTGAAGCAGAGTCATTCAGGATGCGTACGTCGCTAAATTCTAGGCCGAACTTTTCGTTAAGATTGATACTTTTTTCGATATTCTCCAAATCCAAGATGTGCCAGGTGGTCTTGTCATTGTGTCTCCAGGTTGCCAGCACCTTGTTGCCGTTTTCATTCCAGGCGCGTATGCTAATTTCGCCTTCTAGCACATTTTCGTTGTTGCTGAGGGCTTGATTGAGTGATAGTTTGTGGACGTTGATTTTTTCGCCTTGAATGTCGCTGTATAGAATTATAGGAGAGTCATGCTCAATGGTGAGCAAATGTTTGCGGTTGCTTGAGAATTCAGCGAGACGCAGATTGTTGTAATTTGCGACGTTTGTGGTTTCAACTTTGACAGGGAATAGGCGAGCCCACTCGATACGAGTTAAAAGTCCGGCATCAACCTTGATGGTCTTTTCCCAAGTATCATATCCGCTTTTGCCGATTTTGACGCGATGTTCGCCCGAGGTAAGCATCTTATTAAAGTCGGTGCGGCTAAACTGGGTCTCATTGTCGATTTCGACAGATGCGCCTTTTGGGTTTGAGCTGATTTGGATTAATCCAGACTGTTCGATTCCGCCTTGCTCATTAAACCCATAGCCCATCGCGACGAGCATTAATACGAATACGATTGCAATTACAGAAATGCCCATAAAGATATTTGTCATAACGACGCGGGCGTTTTGAATCTTCTTTTTTCTCTTCCTGTCCATAGTTTAGTCTAAGTAGTTTATTAATTCTGAATATAATTATATAACAAAAAACCGCTTATGGTTAAAATTTGAATACGCGTCCGTATAATATTTTTGGTTTCTATATTAAAACGCTATTGATTTTCAAATATTTATGTTTTAAGATTACATTAGCAGTATAAAGTGAGGAGAAATGGACGGAGTTATCAAGAATTCAAGGCGGGGTGGTGTGGCAAATCATGCTAGTTCGGTGGACCATCGGCGCGTGCAGAGATCCTCAACTTTAAATCGGAAATTTGTTAAAAAACCAGTGGCGAGACCAAAGGTGACCAGCTCTGTTGCGGCGGGCGCAAAGAGCCTTCGTAGAGTCGCCGTGGGCGGTCGTACGATCTTGCAAAAAGGCGGCAGCGTAAAGTTGCAGCCGATTCACAATGTGGCTGCCAAGCAGCAGCCCGCGCAGGCGCAGAAAGCGGAGCGACATATTAGTGTTGGTGAAATAGAAAGAGTAACGGTTCATCATTCGATTGATCAACAAAACGCCCAGAAGCAACAGGCTCAATCTGCTCAGGCCCAACGCAAGGCGGTGATTCAGCAAGTGGCAAAGAAACGCGACGAGGGTGTTTATATTAAAAATGCCCGAGTGCAAGCCGTAAAGGAACGCATGGCTGCCAAAAAAGTCGCCGCAAAAGATGCTGGTGCAAAAAGGTTGACCGCCAAACAGATGAAAGATCGCGCAATCCAACAGGCCTTGAGTCGCATGAATCGTATTGATAATGCGAGGGGTGCGGGCGCTAAAAGTGCCATGCAAATACAGCTGAATAGCGACTCGCAAAGTAAAAAGGGTATATTCCGTGGCAAGAAGTTTGCAATTGCGGCTAGCATGGCAGTAGTGACTGTGGCATTGCTTGGCTATCTAGTGTATTTGAATATGCCAGATATTTCGGCTCGTGTAGCTGCGATGCATACTGGTATTGAGAAATCCTATCCTAGCTATATTCCTTCTGGTTATCGTTTGGACGGTCTCGTAAAGGAAGATAATGGTCGCATCACGATGAATTTCAAGAATGAACAGAACCGTAAATTTACTTTGCAAGAAGAAAAATCTAGTTGGGATTCGGTTGCTGTACTTGCGAATTATGTAAAAAAGAATTGGGGTACGGATTATTCGATTGCAAAAGGGCAAGGGTTGACGATTTATATTTCTGGGTCGAATGCAGTTTGGGTGAATGGCGGAGTATTGTATGTCATCAATGACCCGGACAGTGGCCTGAATTCAAACGATTTGCACGACATCGCAGTAAGTTTGTAAATGTATACGCCCACCGCAAGGTGGGCTTTTTGTTCCTTTGGTATAATGATAAAAATAGGAGGAAAGATGATAGGATTTAAATATACTGGCGGCATCATAAGCGAAGAAGAGTATCAGAAGAAGATCGATATTGCGCGTACTTTTGTTGCGCGCGCCGAGCAAGATGCTTTTGGCGGCTGGGTAAACTTGCCAATTAATTATGATAAGGCGGAGTTTGAGCGCATCAAAAAGGCGGCTAAGAAGATTAACGACGATTCGGACTATTTGATATGTATCGGGATTGGTGGTAGTTACCTTGGTCACCGTGCGATTATTGAGACGCTTGGCGGTGAGAGGGGGAGAACAAAAATTTTATACGCAGGTAACTCTTTGAGCGCGCGGGAAATGCGACGCGTGATAGATAGGTTAGGCGATGCAGATTTTTCGGTTAATGTAATCTCGAAGTCGGGTACTACTACTGAGCCGGCGGTGGCTTTTCGGGTATTTAAACAGATGCTAATAGACAAATATGGTGCCGAGGAGGCCGCGAAGCGTATTTATGCGACGACGGACGCTGCGAAAGGGGCGCTGCATGATGAAGCGGTAGCTAAAGGTTACGAATCGTTTGTGGTGCCAGATAATATTGGCGGTCGTTACTCGGTTCTAACGGCAGTTGGATTACTGGCGATTGCGACGGCGGGGATAGATATTGATGCACTAATGGATGGTGCTGCAGAAGAGCGTACGAGCCTGATATCTGATGGCGGTTTTGCGGCAGAATATGCAGCCATGCGTAATCTTTTATTCGAGAAAGATTATAATATTGAGATTTTGGCGAATTTTGAGCCGCAGTTTATGTTTTTTAATGAGTGGTGGAAGCAGCTATTTGGCGAAAGTGAAGGCAAAAATCAGACGGGTATTTATCCAGCTAGCGTTATTGACTCTACCGATTTGCATTCGATGGGGCAATACATTCAGCAAGGACGTCGCAACTTGTTTGAGACTTTTGTGGAGGTGGCGGAAGACTATAACGGAATTACGGTTCCAGAGATGAATGAGAATTTAGATGGGCTTAAGTATCTAGAAGGAAAAGAGCTAGATTATATTAATAAGACGGCGAACGCTGCAACGAGAGAAGCGCATACTTCTGGCGGTGTTCCAGTGCTAGAGGTTACGATGCCGAGGATTGATGAGCGGTCGCTAGGTGCGTTAATTTACTTCTTTGAGATGGCTTGCGCCCTGAGCGGCTTTACGCTCGGCGTTAATCCATTTGACCAGCCTGGCGTAGAAGCATATAAGACAAGGATGTTTGAGCTCTTAGGTAAGCCTGGTTACGAAAAATAGTTTGAATAATAAAAATGGCGCTCGCTGAAAGGCGGGCGTCATTTTTTTATTAGAGGAGAAGATTATCGTTAACGATTAGCGTTTGAATGGATTCTCGAGACCGAGGCGAGAATTGGCTTCGGCAATGCGCATTAATTCGTTGTATTTTGCAATACGCTCAGTACGTGATAGAGAGCCAGTCTTAATTTGGCCTGTGCTGAGACCGACGGCGAGATGGGCGATAGAAGTATCTTCTGTTTCGCCGGAACGGTGCGACATTACGCAACGATAGCCGTTTTGCTTGGCGAGAAGGACGGCGTCGATAGTTTCGGTGAGGGTGCCGATTTGGTTTGGCTTGATTAAGATAGCATTACCGGCGTGTTCGTTGATACCGCGTTGGAGCAGTTTGGAATTTGTAACGAAGAGATCGTCGCCAACGAGTTGGATACGATCGCCAAAGCGCTCGGTAAGCATACGCCAGCCGCCCCAGTCGTTTTCGCCAAGACCGTCTTCGATGGAGACTACTGGATAATTATCGGTAATCCATTGATACCAGTTGGCGAGATCTTCGCTAGATTTCCAGTCGCCATTAGTCTTAAGTTCATAGTGGTCACCGTTGGCGAATTCGGAGGCGGCGATATCCATAGCAATAGCAATATCCTTGCCAAGCTCGTAGCCAGCTTTTTCGACGGCTAGTTTGATGAGTTCGAGTGGCTCATTGTTGCCATCTTTGACAAATGGGGCGTAGCCGCCTTCATCGCCAACCGTGGTGGCATACTTGCGCTCTTTTAGTACGTTTTTGAGTACATGGAAGACTTCGGCGCCCATGCGAACAGCTTCGGCTATGTTGCCGGCGCTGACTGGGATAATCATGTATTCTTGGAAATCAGTAGACCAATCAGCGTGTGCGCCACCGTTCATGACGTTCATCATCGGCATCGGAAGTTTCATGTCGTCTTGCGTGCCGGCGATTTCGGCAATATATTCATAAAAACGCATACGCTTAGCATGAGCGACGGCTTTTGCGCAGGCCAATGAAACGGCAAGGATAGCATTAGCGCCGAGATTGGATTTATTTTCGGTTCCGTCTAGATCTAGCATGAGGCGGTCAATTTGACGTTGGTTGCTTGCGTCATTGCCGACAAGAACATCGCTAATTTTATTGTTCACATTCCAGACGGCTTTGAGTACGCCTTTGCCGTCGTACTGACTCTTGTCGCCGTCGCGAAGTTCGAGCGCTTCGCCGGCTCCGGTAGATGCACCAGATGGAACGGCAGCACGACCGGCGTGGCCGCTGTCGAGAATAACGTCCGCCTCAACGGTTGGATTGCCGCGTGAGTCAATAATTTGGCGCGCATGAATAAGTCTAATATTGCAATTTGGTTTTTGCATAATTGATGCCTTTCTTCTCCCTAAGTTATGCGTAATCTTCTGAACTAAATTATAGCATAATGCTTATGAAAAATATTGGGTTTTGAATTTTTTTGTGTTATATTTATGCTAAATACAACTTATAGGAGGGCATATTAGCTATGGCAACGAAAACTGCCACAAAAAAGAAAACATCAACGGGTGCGAAGAGGTCCACTACTACCGTGAAGAGGAGCACGGCAAAAAGTAAGCTCCCGATTGGTATCTACAAAGAGAATAATCCAGAGGATCATGTTGCTACTGGTAAATACAAATTCTTCTTTGTACTATTTGGCGTAATGATGGTACTATTCGCCGCAATTTCTGTTTGGCTATGGATGTTCTCCAGCGAATTATTGATTAAATATCAGAAGATTGAGACCTGCGCTCGTAACGGTGAGACCTGCGAAGTTCGAGTTAACTACAACGATGAACCAGAAATTGACGCTGAATAAAAATAAGGTATAACGCCGATGTTAGATGCCGACGAGGAAAAGAAAATAGACGAGGAGGCTATTGCCGAAGAAGAGTTCGTAGCGGATTTGGAAGATACGATCGAAAATCCACTAGTATTCGATGGAGATAAGATTACGGTCGAGAACAAAAAGAACGAGTCGGCGTCTAAGCCAGAGAGGGAAGAGTTGCCAGGGGCGGTGGGGTCGGGCGATTTGATTCCTGAAGAGAAACCCTTTAATAATGAAGAAGCTTTAAGGAGCGAGAACGTGAATAACGATCAAAATCCATTTAGTCCAGATAGCCCTTCCGAGAAAGGCTTTGGCGGACCAAATATTGCGCCGTTGGAAGATGCGGCAGAAACGATTGCACCAGCTGCTGCCGCAGCGGAAGCAGAGACTGTTGCTGATGCGTCAGCGACAAACCCATCTACAGAGCCGGCGACTGAAGAGTCTGATGCCGCGCAAGGCGATAATAATACTAATTCAACAGAAGACAGTACAAATGCTGGCATATTCGCTAGCACGGAACCTGCTGCGACTACAGCAGTTACAAGCGGCACAGCCGAAAATGCACCTACAGTGCAAGATTTAGCTAATGGCGCTAATAAACCAAAGAAGAAAAAGACGGGTTTAATAATTGGAATCGTGTTGGCGATTTTGTTGTTAGGCTTGATTGGCGGCGGCATTGCGTTCTATTTGATACATGAGTCAAAAGAACGTGTGATTAGTGATTCAATCGTTAACTTGATTGAGGCTAATGCGCGTCAGTTTGATGGTACTTATACTCAAACGAACTTATCCGATGGGGGTGATTCATACAAATCATTTACGTTAACATTCAAGGGCGATAACAGTAATGCTAACTTTAGCGGTAGTGGCTCTCTTCATATTGATTTGAAAGACGGTAAGGATATTGAGTTGGAAGTTAGCGGTGCATATATTAGCAACGATGCTATCTATGTAAAGATTAACGGTATTAAGAAAGCTATAGACGATGCTATGAAAGAAGGCATGAGCTCTTCTGACAGTGGTTTATCTTCTGACGATGAAATGGCATTCATGATGAATATTATTGGTTCTATCGTGAAGCCGTTGGATGATCAATGGATTAAGATTAATGCTAGTTCGCTTAAATCTTATGCCAATTTAAAGAGCGGCTATGATTGTATGTCGAATGTAATTGACGGCTTCGCGAAAGAGGAGAATAAGGAAAAGATTGTAGAAGCCTACAAGAATCATCCGTTTGTGATGGATGCCGAAAAGGATAGCAAATCGTCTGATGGTTTGAATTATTATTACGTCAAGAGTGATAGTGAAGAATCGAAAGCTTTCAGCGAAGAAATTGGGAAGATTGATTTTATAAAAGATTTCAAGTCTTGTGCCAATATTAAGTCGAGCGAAGATGACGACGATGATGATGAATCAGATTCGACTAGCGAACTTAGCATTGGTATTTCGCCGTGGGCACATGAGCTCAAGCAAATAAAAGGAACAGCTAAGAACAAAGAATATAGTGTCGAGATGGACATTAAGATTAGCTATGACGATAAGTCCGTGACGGCGCCAACTGGCGACGCTAAGACGTTAGATGATTTGGCGAAAGATCTGAGTAAATCAATAAAAGAGGCACTAAGCGAACAGATTGCGACCATGTGCAAGGAATACAAGACATATGGCGAATCAGTATATAATTACTGCGTAGAGCAGTATACAAAAGAACTTGATGAAGAATTTAATTTTGAGAATATAATTAATTCAGGTCATGGTATGATAAATACTTCCATCTAGTCAGTGACGGGAGTATGCAAGGATCACCAGTGTAAAAGCTGGTGGTTTTTGTTTGAGTGTTACAATAAAGAATATGAATGTTACGCCAAAATTAAAAGCGAAACTGAAAGAACTCCCAAAGGAGCCAGGAGTATATTTTCATAAAAATCGTGACGGAGAAGTAATTTATGTCGGGAAAGCGGCGATATTGCGTAACCGTGTGCGACAGTATTTTCAATCGCCTGAGCGGAAGGATGCGAAGACGCGAGCATTGGTGGCAGAGATTGATGATACGGATTGGATCGTAGTCGATACGGAGATGGATGCGCTTTTTCTTGAAAGCGAAATGATAAAGCGCTATATGCCAAAGTGGAATATACTTTTGCGAGATGACAAATCTGTAAGCTATGTAAGAATCGACATGAAGTCGGAAGTTCCGTATGTATCAATGACGCGAAATCCTGACGATGATGGCGCGGAATACTTTGGGCCATATTATGGAAAAGTGGCGATTACGCGCGCGCTTAGGATTCTGCGAAGAATTTTTCCTTATTACGATAAGCCGTATAATGGCAGAAAAACATTAAACACGGATTTGGGTCTTACGCCGGGGATTGAGGTAGGTAAGATGACGCCGCGCGACTATAAGCAATCGTTGAGACATATGATTAGCTATTTAAAAGGCAATCGAAAGAAGTTGGTGCGCGACATTGAAAAACTAATGTATGAGGCGGCGGAGAAAGGGGACTACGAGAGGGCGGCGGAGTATCGCAATCAGTTCTTTGGCCTGAAGGGGTTGGGGACGAAGATTGTATTTTCGGATAAGGAGTTGTTGGATATTTCCTCAGATAAAGCACTGGAAGAATTGCAAGATATATTAAAAATGGACAAACCACCGGTTCGAATTGAGGGCTATGATATCAGCCATCAATCTGGCAAAAACGTGACAGGGTCGATGGTGTGTTTTATTAATGGGGCTGCAGATCGGACAAAATATCGACGTTTTAAACTACGAAAGCAACAGAATAATGACCCAGAAAGTATGCGAGAAGTAATTACGCGACGTTTGAATCATCTTAATGATTGGGGAATGCCGGATTTGATTATTTTGGATGGATCGGTCGGGCAGATATCGGCAGTGCGAGAAATTGTAACAAAAGCAAAAATACCAATCATTGGGCGCGACAAAAGTGGCGATCATAGTAAGAATGCGCGTGTGCGAATTGTGATTCCAGAGGGTGATGAGGATTATCGCATGGTAGAGTTGGCAAAAGACGGCCATATTACAAAACTGATAGCGCGGATTGATGAAGAGAGCCACCGTTTCGCGATTCAGTATCATACACTATTAAAACGTAAGGATGCATTGAGGTGAGCGATGGAATATCTTGATATTGTCGATGAGTATGGTAATAAAACTGGCGAAATTCTGGATAGGGAGACGGCTCATGATTTGAATAAGTTGCACTGGGAAGTGACAGTTTATGTAGTCAATAAAAATGGGCAACTATTGCTGGAAAAGAGATCTGCGAGCAAGAGGTATAGCCCAAATAAATGGGCGCCTTGTGCGGGACATGTGATGAGCGGCGAAGAGGTTGATGTGGCGGCCTGCAGAGAATTAAAAGAAGAACTTGGCCTAGATTTGCCAGCAGCCGATCTTGTTATGATGGAAAATGGATTACTCAGGCGGCAGAAGACTAATTCGCGCATTGCGAGATACTTCTACGTGATATGCAATGAGGACGAGAGCTTTTTTAAAATCCAGGAAGAAGAGTTAACGGAAGTAAAGTGGTTTGATATCGATGAAGTGATCGAGATGGTGAGACGCGTAGATAATCCGACCTGCATCCATGCCGATAGATTATTTTTACTGGAGAGGCTAAAGAAAGAAGTGTCATGAGGACTATGGAAGCATCAATTAGAAAAAATATTGAAAGCTATGTTCCGCGTGATGTTCGGGAAGAAAAAGATAAGCAGCAGATACTGAGATTTATTGATAGCTTTGATGATGTTTTGACGAGGGATAATACCTTGGGCCATTTCACAGCCTCTTCGTTTATAGTCAACAAGGATAGAACGAAGATGCTGGCGATTTATCATACTATCGGCAACGGATGGGCGCATCCTGGTGGTCATGCAGATGGAGAAAAGGATTTTCTGTCGGTCGCAGTGCGTGAAGCAAAAGAAGAGACGGGGCTAGACGTGAATGTGTTGGACGAAAGGCCGTTTTTGCTGTCGGTTAATCCTGTAAGTGGGCATATGAAAAAAGGTGTATTTGTGTCATCGCACTTACATTTCGATGTATTTTATCTTATGGAAGCGGATGATACTGCGCCGTTAGTTTTTAGAAAAGATGAATCTAAGGGTGTGAAGTGGATTCCGTTCGATAACCTCGACAATGAGCAGATTGCTAGCTCGATGCGCCCAGTTGTGGAAAGGCTTATTAATTCTTTGAAAGTGCTAAAATAGAAATATGACAAAAAAGCAATTAACGACATTCTTGATTCGTTGGGCAATTTCAGGTGTGGTGATGTATATTTGCATCAACCTCTTTGGTGCTTTTAGCGATGGGGCAGAATGGATGAGAAGTTCTTTTTGGCTCTATTTATCGGCGGGTTTGATATTTTCGCTCGTTAATTCTATCGTGAAGCCAATTGCAAAGATAATATCTTTGCCGCTAATATTCTTAACTTTAGGGTTATTCACGGTTATCGTTAATGCCGCAATGGTCGGCTTAACAATATTGCTGATTCCGGGCGTAACGATGACTTTTGGTGGTGCAATTTGTAGCTGTCTCTTGATTTCCTGCATAAACTTCCTTGTCAACATAGCGGTGCCTAGTGTAAAATAGACCTATGGATATTGGTGTGTTTCTAAATGTTATGATCTTTGCGTCAGCAATTCTGCTGATCCTGCTGATTTTACTACAGCAACGTGGAGCATCGCTTGGCGCTGGTTTTGGTGGGTCGGGTGAGCTTAATACTGAGCGTCGCGGTCTAGAAAAATCACTATTTAATGCGACGATTGTGTTTGTCGTAATATTCGTTTTGTCGATTTTAGCAATTCTAATCGTTTAATAAATGAACAAAAAACAGCAAAAGAGTGGGCGCAGTAAGGAAAGAGTTGGCCGTAGGGTTGTTTTGGCGGCTAACGAGTTTAATGAACGTGCCGGAAAGCACTTTAATGAGCGTTTTGTACGCCGTTTAGAGAATATTCGAGAGGTGCGTATATGGGTTGCGGAATGGGCGTTATTGGTTTTGATAGTGTTTTTGTTGGCCGTAACTCAGAATAATTGGTATGGCGAATCTTTCGAGACGGAGGCTTTCGTGAAAGGTGGCGAGTTTAGCGAGGCGACGCTAGGGAAGATTAACTCTATGAATCCGCTATATGCTACCACGAGTTCGGAAAAGACCTTAGCACGGTTATTGTTTGCTAACTTGGTAGCGCCGGACTCGACTGGCCATCTAAAGAATGAATTAGCAGACAAAATCACGGCAGATGACGCTAGGCGCGTTTGGACGGTAAAACTGCGTAATGATTTGCGTTGGTCAGATGGAGAACAGATTAAGGCAGATGACGTTATTTATACGATTGATTTAATTGCGGATACCACAGCGAAGACGACGATCTCGGTAGATTTTGCAAACGTAAAGATAAAGAAAAAAGACGATTTGACGGTGATTTTCACTTTGCCATCGTCGTACGCGGATTTTTCAGATAGTTTGGAATTTCCAATTGTGCCAAAACATATTTTAGGTGATATTTCGCCAGCTTTGGTTTACGAGAGTGATTTTTCAACACATCCGGTTGGCTCGGGGCCATTTGTGCTGAATGCTTTACAGGCAGCAAATGCTACTAATGCAAGCCTGCAGACGGTTTATCTGAATCGTAATGAGAAATACTTCAAAAAAGCGACAAAGTTAGATAATTTTACCCTAAAAACTTATGAAAATGCGCAGCAGATTAAAGATGCGATAAGCAATGCAGATGTGATTGCAACGGCAGAACTTAGTAAGAGCGAGGCGGAAGATTTACCGGGTTCAATTGTGCGCAATAACACGCTAATTAATGGTGGGGCGTTTGCATTTTTGAATACGACTAGCGGCAACTTGAGTAATGTCAAGATTCGTCAGGCTATTCAGCAGGGCGTGGATATGAAGAAGGTGCGCGAAAATATTGATGACTCGCAGATTATGGATTATCCAATATTGCAAAGACAAGAGGATCTTAAAATGCCAAAACTCGCTGAGTATGATTTGGATGCGGCAAAGAAATTAATAGTAGACGCTGGACTAAAATATCAAGAAGATAAGATAGTAGACAAGACAGGCAAGGCTGTAACATTGAATATTTCCGTTCCACAACGCGATGTTCTTACAGGCGTAGCGGAGCGTTTTGGTGAGGAGTTGAAAAAAATAGGCTTTGAGATTGTGTTGAATATCTATGACGAGTCAAAAGCGTCGTCGGATTTCTTTTCGGCCGTAGTGAGGCCGCGAGATTACGACATCTTGATTTACGAGGTAGACTTAGGGGTTAGTGCAGATCCGTTTGTGTATTATAGCTCTTTGCAAGCTAGTGAAGCGGGTTGGAATTTGAGCAACTATAGTAATAGCTTGGCGGATGATGCTTTGATTTCGGCGCGTATGACAGCGAGCGCAAAAATGCGCAAAACTAAATACGAATCGTTCTTGAAGCTATGGGCGCGCGACGTGCCTTCGATTGGCCTCTATCAGTCAACGATGATTTATAGTCATATGGCAAACGTGCATATTTATTCTGAAAATAGCGAATTAACAGATGCGCTAGATCGTTTCAGCGAAATACAGAATTGGGCTAGTCGTAAAGCTAGCGTAAATATGACGCCTTAGCTAGAAATAGTTAGTGAAATATTTGGCAGAGCGGGGAAGATGTGATATAATCTTTGTATTATGCGCCCGTGGTGGAATTGGTAGACACGCTAGCTTGAGGTGCTAGTGGCTATTCAAACGGCTGTGCTAGTTCGAGTCTAGTCGGGCGCACCATACTGAAATTAAGTCCTCTTTGAGGCCTTTTTTCATCTGTTCTGGAGCGGTTCGAGCCGAATCGGCTTTAGCGGTTAACTCTGAATAGCTATTAGCAATCGGAACAAGGTATTTCACGGGAGTAAAATGGATAGTTCGACCCGAAAGTTTCAAGTCTGCTCCGAGTTGCCTAATGACAGTCCTTTTACGCTCCCAGTCGTCCGAATCGAAGTCTTCTTTGGCATATCGTGCAAACAAAAATACGTCAATTGCCGTATTCCTCCAGTCTTCTGCGAGCGTCATTACACTATCTCGATCGGCCTCAAGTCGGGCTATTTCTTTATTAAGGGCATCTTGTTCAGAGATGAAAAAAGCGTCGTCAGTGATAACTTTTTCGTAAATGTAAGTACGCCTTAATGAGTTTAATTTGTTTTTTGTTATGGTGATTTGGCGATTGATTTGGGCGATTTTTTCATTTTGTTGAGATACCTTTATCTCGTCTTCCTCGGCGAGGGCTTCAGTCGCGAGTCGGTAGAAGTCTTCGTCGATGGTATATCTACTGAGTTCAGCTTTAATTTGCTTAATAAGTTCTTCCTCTGGAACGTAGATGGCCCTATTCGGGCATTTTTTGTTGGGGTTTTTGCCGCAGCAGTGGCAGTAGCGATATTCTTTCATAGTGCCGTCACTAAGCTTCTTGCGCTTCTTTTCAGTTACAATAACGTAACCGCACACCGCGCACGTTAGCATGCCTCTTAATATAAAATCATATGGCTCATCCTTGGGCCTACTCGCATTTTTTTGTTGGTTTGAGAATTTCTTGCAACTGTTCAAACTCTGATTCGCTAATCATAGGAGGGTGAATCCCATTATATAACCTACCAGCCCACCTGAATTTACCTGCATAAAACGGGTTCTTTAACAGCTTTCTTATGGCATTATGGCTTAAAGGGGTACCATTCTTCTTTTTAATCCTAAGCTCGTCTGATGCGATTCTAGTCAATTCAGCAACGGAGTAAATGTCAGTCAATGCCACACCTTTGGTGTTCGTGAATGGCCAGGCAATAAAGATTGATGAAGAGGGCAAAACATTTGATGATATAGCAGCCGACATTACAAAACTCATAGAAGAAGGCTTGAAGGAAGACAAAGAAGATAAAAAAGACAAATAACAAAAATCTCCCCTAAATGGGGGAGATTTTTAGATATTACTACATTTCGATGTATTCATTCCATCGAACTGTATCCACTCGCAGCGTCCCCTTACGAGTACGCTTTTTCATGGTTTTTCTTCTACTTAGTAATGTGTACCGCCTTAAACGACCTTTCCCCGGATTTTGGCGGTAGTAAGAGTTATAGCAAAGGATTTTTTACAATTCAAGCATAAACTTTTAGCTATATTTGCGTTCTATTTCGGTTATTGTTATATTCAAAGTATGGGTAAGCAAAAGCAAAAACAGGGTTTTACTATCATTGAAGTCGTATTGGTCTTGGCAATTGCCGGCCTTATTTTCTTGATGGTTTTTATTGCTATTCCAGCACTTCAAAGATCGCGACGAGATCGTGAACGCAAAAATGATGTGGCAGAAATCGCCGCCGCAATGCAAAGTTATCGTACACACAATAATGGACGATTACCTGGCACTATTAAGAATGGAGCTAATAGAGGGCGAGCTTGTTTTATGCAAAGCGGTTCTGGCTGTAACACACTGACCGAACTGAATGATTTCTTGGGTCGATATACTACCGATTATGTTGATCCGTCGACCGGAAAACCTTACAAATTTGTAGGGGCCGGCATATCGGGTTCATCTTGCAGAGAACAAGTGAATAAGATGGACAATGGAGGAAACTTGTTTAGATCTTATTCGCATTCTGGTTTAGTAATTTGTTATGAAACTGTCTGTGGCGAATCTGGTACTTATCAGAAAAATCCAGGCCTTAACAGTGCCGCGATTTTCTATCATATAGAATCGGGCGGTATGGTCTGTAACCAAGTCTAGCTTTTATTCTTAAGTGCTTGTTTGATACGTTCTTCGACAGGTAATTTTGCACCGATGCTGTCGAGGGCTTTGGTAGCATTCGCCAAGGTGAAGCCGAGCGCCATGTTAGCATCGATGTCTGGACATGCTTGGCACCATTATGTCAATATGTTGTTCCCGAGTTTAATTTATCCGTATTCAGTATTGTTTGCCCAGTTGCCAACTCGCGTAAAAAAAGGAAAGAAATTAGCGTTTGCTTCGGACGTTGCAGGAACTAATGCTATTGTGGTGCTGGCTATATTCGCAATTGTGATTGTTCCGATATGGGCGAAAATAATACGTAACGATATTAACTCATTAGCAAACCCTAAAGGAAATAGCGAATCGACACTGAATATTGTTAAGGTTATAAATGAATATACCGACGAGGACGATAAGATACAGGTGTTTGGACATATGCCTGTCATTTATAGCGTCTCTAATCGTCGTGCGGCTACGCGTTTTATGTTCTACACGAAAGCTGTAGGAGCCTTTAGAGATAATAATGAAGAATTCTTTAATGCACTTAGAACCGAGAAACCAAAAATTATCGTAATGCCATCGATTGATTACCACAACAAGGATATGAATCTTTTCCTAAAAGAGTATAGCTATAAGCTAGTCTATCCAAAAGATGAGAATGGAGAGCTTGTCGATCCTAATCGCAATACGAATAATGTCACTTACGTATTTTACCGTCCGAGTGATAATAAAAACGACTAACTGTTGTCGGGCGCACCAGAGAATTGCAGATAAAATCGCCCATCTGGGCATTTTTTCTTGCCGCGTTTGCTCGCGCTATGGTATTAAAAAGCCTCCGAGACGATAATCTCAGAGGTTGTAAAAGTACTTAGCTGTTAGTCGAGCTGGTTTTAATCAGCGATGCAGAAACGTATTCTATAATAGCCCTTGTTATCATCCATTGGGATGTACTCGGGGTAATAACGAAATCCGGTTCCGCCAGGAGTATCGATGGTCTTCATTCGGTTTGTCCAGCTACCCCCTTGGCACATATAGGTTTTATCTCTTTTAAGTCCAATGAAGAAACTGCGACTGCTCATAATATTAGCCTGATCGAAGCTGGGAAGAAAAAGTTTGTTTTCAAGCATATCGCGGCGCAAGGCCTCTATGTCTTGGCGCGAGAAGCTGTTTATGGTGCGTCCGTTGATTGTTCTGGCGGTAAAATCTTCGGGAAGGACCTTGAGGCCTACGTTCGTTAAGTCGATAATAGGGCTTGAGGTCCAACCAGTATCGGGGTATACCCACTGTTTGTCGAGCTGAATTAACCCGGATTGTCGTAATGCTTTTTCGATACTAATAATATTTTGATTAGCGATAGCGAAGGCGGGTTCGTGTGGTGCGGCTGTCTTGATGGCTTCTTTTGCTGCGTTTAGCTTCTCGATAAAAATTAATACTGTTTCGCGATCCATAATCTCCTCCTTTGCGGAATGACTCATATAGAGTCAAGAAAAATGAACAACTAGCTACAGGTGTTAAAGAACAAAAAATACTCGCGTAAGCGGATGATATAGTTATAAATTATATTTTCATTAATCGCAAGCGTATGAACTATTATTACGTTTTGCATAAGTTTGATTTGCTTTTCGAAAAGCCATTTGATTTAATAGAAGAAAAGGGTGAGCGTTTTCGCCTAAATATTAATAGAAAAGTGGTTATGAAGAAGAACAGAGGCTTTACTATTATAGAAGTGGTGTTAGTGTTAGCTATCGCTGGTTTGATTTTTGCGATGGTTTTTATAGCTTTACCTTCAATGCAGCGGGGGCAGAGAAATACCCAGCGCAAGCGAGATTTAACAGCGATAATCGCTGCCATGAATCGATGGAAAACGCATAATTCTGGTAGCGTAACGGATAATTATAGCAAGGCATTTAGTGTAAATGGTTTTTGTACATTTTGGAACAGGTATGTGGGCGACGAGATGCGTGACCCATCTACTGGCGAGCCGTATAAAATTGCGCTTTGGGGGACAGCTAAAGCTTATGATTGCAAAACAAGAAAATCCTATAATCGCGATGGGTTTGATCCGACAGCAAACGGACGAACGTCCGGAAATTCATGGGCTAAAATGCAGCTCGGCGATATCCAATATGATGACGTAGCGCGGTGTAATGGGGATACTTTTGATGACAACCTTGGAAAATCGGCTAATATGCACGCTTTTGCGTTGCGCGTTTTTCTTGAGGGTGGATCTACACTATGTGTAGATAATGGTTTTTCGGGTGATCCGAATGACCGGACGCCTTGAAATAGCGTAGTCGACAAAAAATAAAAAAATATACCCTCACGATAAAACCGGGGGTATTTTTTTATGCATAATTATTATGAACATTTATGATATTATTAATATAGTAAAAAGCGAGGAGTGATGGATAAAAAATTGTGGTTTGGTGCAGTAGCTTTCGTGATGATATTTTGCGCAAGCGTAAGCTCTATAACTTTTGCCGAAGAGGCGAGAACGAATTGTATTGGCGATTCGTCTGGAAAAACAAATTGCATGGTTGACGTGGTGGACGAGGGGCTAGTTGATCGTCCTCATATTAGTTTAGATACGACTGAATTATCCTATGGCCGAATTACTGAGGCGGGGCGTAGCTATACGAAGAGTCTCGTAATAGAGAATGCTGCGAGCCAAAAAGTCACGATGCGCATTGAGGCAGCAGAATATGAGTCAGATTCTTTATCCGATGAACAAAAAGCCGTCATTGATTGGATTGCTTTTGTAGGTGGTAAGCGTAAATTTGACGTTAATCCTGGTGCAAAAATTCAGGTTGGCGTACGCCTGATGGTGCCGACGGATGCCAAAGGCGGTACTTATTACGCAAGAGTAAAAGTTTCTAATGGGGATGAAAACGATACGCAATACGTAAAAATCCGTGCAGATGTCGTAAATGAAGACTATAAGTATGACGGAAAAGTAACCTCACAAAATATTGGTTTCTTTAACTTTGGCGAGAGAATCGGTGCGTCTGCAAAAGTTAAGAATGGCGGTACGGCCGGTTTCTCGTCACACTACATCGTGCAATATAAGAATGCTTTCGGCCTAGATGAATGGAAACAGGCGGCCGAAGAAATGCGTGATGTCGTTCCGGGCGCCGAGGAATCGTTTACGATTACAGATGAGACTCGTGCGAAAATTGGTTATGGTGTATATACGGTCGAGCAGAGAATTAGCTATATCGACGCCGAGGGGAAGCAGAAAGAGTCAATCTTGAGCCATGCCGTCGTTAATTTGCCATGGTGGGGGTTGGCAATAGTGGGCGGTGTAGTTGTGCTGATAATTGTAATGATTATTGTGATAAAAATACATCATAAAAAAGGTAAAAATACTGCGAAGAAGACAAAAAAGAAGCCCGCTGATGCCGAATCCGAAGATGATGAATTGTAATTCGATATAAAGGGAAAAAGTCCGCAAGAATGTCCTTGCGGGCTTGGTTGATTATTACTATACAACAAGTGAGTCCGGTGAGACTTGAACTCACGACCTTGCCCAAATGGGCAAGAAGGCAGGTGCTGTATCTAATTCAAGCCAGCTGAGCTACGGACTCATTTTTTTTCAAACAAAAAAATGGTGAGTCCGGTGAGACTTGAACTCACGACACCCTGCTTAAAAGGCAGGTGCTCTAACCAGCTGAGCTACGGACCCAATGCACTTATTATACGCCAAATTGAGATAAAATCAAGCTTCGGAATAATCTACGCGCGTTTGGTGCACGGGAAATAGTATAATTGTGATATGAAAACACTTTCTTTTTCTAGTTTTAGGCGTTATGGGGCGATGGTGTTCCGGGTATTATGGATGGCAGTTTTGGGTTTTGCGATTTTTTGGTTATTATATGAGATTCAATCAACTAAGAATGTAGCAATGATTCGGCGGGGTGCGTCGACCTTATTCACGCCGATGACGGTTATGGTTATGTTGTTGATTTTGTTTGTAGTTAGTCTGTATAAATTAATAGTGGGGTTATTTGGCAGAGTTATTGTATTTGAGGATCTTTTGCGTGATAAAGAAGTGAAAGTTGTTACGAATACAGACGACAATGGTCGTACGAGAGATACTTATTATTACTATTTGTACTTTGAGCAGATTTATGGCAAATACGCAAAAAGGATGGAGGTTCCGGAGAAGGTTTATGATTCTTCAATTGAGGGCGAGAAATATTATGTTGGAATCATTAATGGCAAATTAAGCACACGGATATATTCCGTAAAGTCATATGAGTTAGCGAGTGCTGTTCAGCGGGCTGTCGTGACGGATGTTCACGCTTTGGGCAAATCTGCACATTGGCGTTGGTGCGCGCCTGAGGAGAAGCCAGTGAAGGTTCACGATGGCATAAAGCAGATAACTCCCGAGCAGATAGTTGAAGATATGTATATTTATGAAAAGGGAGAGGGGAAGAAGAAAAGAAAATATTCTCCAATCATTTCTGCACTGGCAATATTAGCGGTGTTTTTAGTGCTGGTTTATGCGGCAATGTCGAAGGATGGCGCTTCGTTGGAGGAGTTCCTTTCTACGGCATCTACGATAACTACGGGATATGTGATAATGATTTTAGTGACATGCTTGCCAACGGTTTTGATTCATTGGCTCTCGACGATGGATGTCCGAAGAAAAAAGAAGGAGGTTTTAGCGAGGCATTATCGGGTGGTTCTGGAAACTGTTGAGGTTACGGAAGATTACGATAATGGTCTTAGCTTTAGGGATATACATAGATTGATGCCGATTCGTCTCGCGAGTGGTCGTGCCGTTAATCTTAATCGCGCAAGTTTTAATAACGTGAAGTCGGGCGACAAGCTTTATGTTGTTTATTTGGAATCTAATAATACACTCGATAATAATAGTGTAGTGGCGGTTTATCAGGAGAAGCTTGGCAAGTTGGACTTTGGTTTTGAAGTTGAGTGGGCGAGCTGATTATTGTTCCGCAATGGATAGGTTGGTGCGCTTGCAGAAGCGGGGGTAATATGCTAAGATAGCTATAGACTTTATGGGCGGTTAGCTCAGTTGGCT
>DEVX01000077.1 GCA_002363515.1 Candidatus Saccharibacteria bacterium UBA3225
TACGAATTGCAATCCGAGCAAGAAATCACAAAAGTCTATATCTATAATGCAGACTATGGCATACGCGACTTTTCCGAGCTAAACACCAACCACCCAGATAATACCTATTACAGCTCCCATCAGCTACTAGCCGCACCTTGGAGCGACGTTAATTCGCTAAATCGAGTCATGGGGCGCAATTTCGAACGTGTCCAAATGGACGAAGCTACATTTAAAGAAAAATTTCCGAATCATGAACAGGCAGACATGAAATACTTCGACCCAGACAAAAGGCTCGCCTTCGACAAGGGCGTTCTCTACTGGATAGCATATTAAACTCATGTTATACTAAAGACATGTTTTACCTTTCAGCATTCATACCATATTGGCCTTGCGCCTGCCATATTGCTTTAGCTTGATTTTTAATGCATTTTATGATATAATGAAAGGACAATATCGCTTTATGAACACAATTCTTACAGGGGTACGAGTAAATGAAGAGCCAACTTTGGGAAATTTTCTTGGCGCCTACGTACCAATGGTTAACCTTTCGCACGAACATGCAAAGGATAGTCAGATTAATTTCTTCGTGCCAGATCTCCATTCTTTCACAACTCCAGTCGAGCATTCCAAACTATACGATCAAACAATTAAGGGTGTCAAATATTACATTGCTGCAGGTCTAGACGTCGATAACCCAAATGTACACTTCTACCGCCAATCTCGCGTTCCTGCCCATGCACAACTCTGCTGGATTTTAGATTGCTTTACTCCATTCGGGGAAGCGTCACGAATGACGCAGTTTAAAGAAAAGAGTGCTGAACACCCAGACGCTATCACGGTGGGACTATTTAATTACCCAATCCTAATGGCCGCCGACATCCTACTCTACGATGCTAAATATATACCAGTCGGCGAGGATCAACTTCAACATCTAGAACTTGCTCGCAATATCGCCATCCGCATGAATAATAAATTCAATCAGGAGTTATTCACGTTGCCAGCGCCAGAGCAAGAACAAATAAAATTCATGCATCTCAAGAAAGCACTCCGCATTCGTTCTCTCACCGAACCGACTAAAAAAATGTCCAAATCGGCCGAAAATGAAAAGTCAAAGATCTTATTGAGCGACAACCCTAAACAAGCCGCAAAGAAGATTATGTCTGCCACTACCGATTCCGAAGGTATAATTCGTTTTGATATGATTAATCAACCAGGTATTAGCAATCTTATTACCATCGAAAGCCTCCTCACCAATCGCGATATCCAGGACGTAATATCCGACTGGGCAGGGCAAACCAGCTACGGCGATCTCAAGCGAAAAGTTGCCGATAGTGTTATGCATTTTCTGTCCGGTTTTCAGGAACGCGTTAACGCAATAACAGACGACGACGTCAAGGCTATTCTCGAAAAAGGCGAGCTGTATGCAAACGAAATTGCAAACGACAAACTACTACAAGTAGAGAAGGCAGTGGGGCTCTATAAATAACATGCGCGATAATCGCAAACGAATCTCCAGGAAGACAACAAATCAGCATGCCGTCGCACACTACGGTGCCGATATTCTGTGTTCAAAGGAACATAAGGAATGCGATAAGTTTATTCAACATGGGGACACCACGGTACGTAAGCACACTACTTCGGTTGCTTGCATGGCGGTCGCAATAGCACGCAAAACGCACCTAAAATTCGACTACCAAGCTATGATTCGTGGCGCACTGCTACACGATTATTTCCTCTATGACTGGCACGAGCCGCATCATGGTCTACATGGATATACGCACGCTAGCCTTGCATTAAAGAATGCTGCGCGAGATTTTGCAATTTCACCAATTGAGGCTGACGTCATCAAGAAACACATGTGGCCACTAAACATCAGACCACCACGCTACCGCGAGGCCATGATAGTTACAATTGCCGACAAAATCTGCTCCACAAAAGAAGTATTCGGTAAGCCCATCTACAACAAAAAAGTAGAGGAGATTCTAAATGAATATAAATAATATTCCAGAATATTTTATTTGGTTCATTATTTATTCATTCCTAGGCTGGGCATGGGAGACGCTCATAACATCAATTCCGCAACGTCGCTTCGTGAACCGTGGCTTCCTAAACGGCCCATATTGCCCCATCTATGGGGCAGGGGCTTTGTTGTTCATCTTTTTTACAAATAACATAGACAATATAGCCGTCCGCTTCGTCTTAGGCGCCGTCATCGCCTGCACGCTCGAATACCTCACATCATGGGTACTAGAGTTAATATTTCATGCACGCTGGTGGGATTACGCACCCCGCCGTTTCAACCTAAACGGTCGCATCTGTTTGGAAGGTTTTTTCGTCTTCGGCCTAGGAGCGGTCGTGGCACCATATTTCCATCAAAACATCGCAAATATCACAGCGCAGCTGTCGCCCGCAATACTAAATTCTATATTCTCAATCATACTCATCGCCTTTATTGTTGACGTCGTTATCACCAATCGTGCACTATCAAAATTCAACCGCATCTTGCGTGAGTATCAAAAAGCCATCGATAAACGCAGGCTCGACTTCCTGGAGTTTATACGCCGTGGCCGCCGCGTATTTGAGATGAGAATCGGCAAGAATAAACACATTCGCGATGTCTTGAGCTTCCAACAACGCCGCATCCTCGATGCATTCCCACACTTTGATTCAACACTATATGAAGAAGCACTCAGTCGCTTACGTAAGCTCAATTCCGATTCGCGTCGCAATGTAATCATCGAAAGAAAACCCCAGATACCCGAAAAACAAAAATCTCGCTCCGCCCGCAAAAAAGCACGCCAAAAAGCCACGGAGCGCGCCAGAGCCAAGCGTCGCAATTAGCCAACATCACAAAAAGATGTTAAAATATAAGATATGGGTAAAAAATTCAGCAAGCCAGAATTGTCTCGCAAAATCAACGGCGATATTCCTTTTGACGATAAAAATTCTACCTCACAAGATGAAAAATCATTACAAAGACTAGACGTCGCCACGCTAGAACAGTATCCTCGCTATAGCCGATCTACTATTCAAAAATTCATCAAAGATGGACGCGTAACAGTAAATGGCGACATACAAGACAAACCAAACTATCTTATAGACGAAGACGCCCAAATTGAGCTAACCGCTCCAGAACCTATAGAATCTCAAAAACCACCCGTTATCTACGAAGACAAGAATGTCATCGTTTTTAACAAACCGAACGGCATGCTCTCTATCAAAAAGGGCGACTATTCGCCAGAATCAGCTATCGAGGATTGGGGCGAAATCGTTCATCGCCTTGATCGTGATACGTCTGGCGTAATTATAGTAGCCAAGAATTTCGCGACCAAAGCCAAGCTGCAAAAACAATTTCAAGAACGCAGGACCCACAAGACATACTACGCAATCGTCGAGGGAATCCCAAAACAGCCACACGCTATTATCAATGTCCCGCTTGCGCGCAATCTAAAAAAACCAACTACTTTCATGCCAGACGCCAAAGGGCGCGAAGCAATAACGGAATACCGAGTTATCCAGCAAGGGCAAAAGCGCACCCTAGTAGAACTAAAACCAAAAACCGGGCGCACTCATCAACTCCGTATTCATATGGCCCATATTGGCACACCTATACTTGGCGACCCAGTTTATAATCCAAACGGCGCAAAAGCCGACCGGATGTATCTCCATGCACAATCTCTAGAGATAACTATCCCCGGCAAGGAGCACGGAGAACGCAAAACTTTTACGACAGAGCTACCAGAAGATTTCAAAAATGCAATTAAGTAGCGATTCCGAAGCGGAAAAAATCAGCCAAAAAACGAACTTTGCGATAATCGAGTTGCCAGAAAACAGCTTCGACCTCATCCTGCCAAAAGCTAACCACTTTAAACCGAACGACAAGGGAATATATTCAAAAGATGATATCGATAATATATCCAGCCTGGTACATAGTAAACAAACCGACGAATTAACCTTAGTTCTGGAAAACGCCGAAAAAATGAACGAATCGGCAGCAAATACATTTCTTAAAACCCTCGAAGAGCCAGGCGACCATGTGCATTTTATTTTTCTAGTCAAAAACGCCAGCGAAATCCTGCCAACCATTAAATCGCGCGCCCAAAACTACTACTTACCAAAAATAGATAAGATCAATAATCCACCCCAAGTTTCGCCAGAAATTCTCGACTTGGCAAAAAAGTACATATCGTGCAAACCTAAAGACCTGCCAAAATTCTGCGATACCATCACGAAAGACAAGAAAGACGCACGCGCCAAAGCCCTAGCAGTAGTCGACGCATCCATCCAACTAGTTTACAAATCATACTTTATTACAGGCAACCAGCAATTTATTGATAAACTAAACAACCTTCTCGAAACATACGATGCCATTCGTTCAAACGGCCATATTAAACTACAGTTGATAGCCGGAATGGTTTAAAGCCTTTCTTAAATAGCGCTTGTGTTATAAACTATAAATATGGGAAAAATCAAAGCGATATTGTTCGCTATCTTTTTAGCAACGGCATCAATATTATTCGCCGTCACCAATACTTACGCCAATGAGGTCTGCGTCGCAGCCGGTGTCAGCGATCCAATCTTATGCGGAAACCACAACTCAAATGAAGAGAGAGAACTAATAAACCGCACAAGTAATGTCCTAAGCGTCGTATATACATTCATCGGCATAGCGGCGGTAGTAGTAATAATTATCGGCTCCATAATCCTAATGACATCCAGCGGCTCGCCCGAAAAAGTCCAAACAGCAAAAAGAGCCATCTTATACGCTATCCTTGGCCTCGTTGTCACACTTTCCGCATTTGCCGCAACAACATTAACCATAAACGCACTAGA
>DEVX01000041.1 GCA_002363515.1 Candidatus Saccharibacteria bacterium UBA3225
GGCGGTTATTTTGGGCGCGCGACATCAAAAATCTCCGTGTAGATATTGGAGGCGCTGTTCCTCTGGCATATGCTCGATCGCGTAGCGCAGACTTGTGCGTGAAAGCCGTGAGTAATTGTCAATTAAATACGACTCCACTAGGTGCTTATCGACTTTGCTATAAATCTCTCGTAACATCCAACCGCAGGCTTTATGCATTAAGTCCTCGGGATCGTCAATGCGCCGATCTATCATTTCAAGACCATTACCTAGGAGATTCTTGCGATAGAAGGCCATATAGGCGACCAACGAGATGCGTCGTCGCCACAAATTAGTTGACTGGTTAAGAGTATCAAGCACGCTTTCGTCGCGGTTTTCTAGGCACCATCGCCCAATTAAATGCGACGCGAAACAGTCGACCAGATCCCAGTTATTGACGTAGTCAAGATTATCGAGATAGAGTTTAATAATAGCCTCGCCATTCTTGCGGTACTGGTCTTTCATGATGGCGAGAGCCGCAAAACGATATTCGTGGTCGGTCGATCGAAGTAATTCGCGCAACTCGGGGAGAGGCATCTTATTGTAACTTTTGGCACATTTGCGAACATAGGGTGTCGTAATACCAAGAAGAATATCATTTTCACCGTAGCTGCCAGGAAATATGCCAAAATAATGCTGCGTACGCTTGCTACGGTCAGCGTCAATACCTTTCTCCAATTCTTCGATTAATGCGTCTTTCACTTTAAGTATTCTATCACATTACCACGGATTGACAAAAATAGGAATTTGTGCTATAATGACAATATGGAAAGTTTAATGGAAAAATTAGCTAGAATGTACCATGAAAAAAGGCAAATTGGCCTTTTGACTTGGACTTATGCATCGGTTGCAGTAATAGTATTTGTCATAGCTGGTGTTGTTGCGTTAATTAATCAATCCGCTGGCGTGGCGCTACTCATTGTGCCGCTAATTGCTATTGCGGCGATGCTGGCGAATGTTATTGTTTGGGCGTTGATTCGTTTTATAATTGAATCGCACGAGCAGAACGAAAAATCTAAAGCTCGCATCGAAAAACAAAGCAGTAAAAATACCAAGAAATAATGAATCCGAGCGACGATACGCGCAATCTCATAGATAAATACAAAGGCCTTAGCAATGAGGAGATTGTTGCCGACCTCGATAAATCTCGGATTCCTCTGGAAATCGCAATAGAGAACTTGGCGCACGACTTTAATATTGGCACCATTGTGCGCAATGCGAACGCTTTTAATGTGGCGCGCGTGCATATCATTGGCAAGCGCAAATATAACCGCCGTGGCGCAATGGTGACGGATAGATACTTACATATCGATCACTTTTCGACAGTCGATGAATTCATAAAGGACGCGCGCGCCCGTAATATGTCTATTATTGCTGTCGACAATAATCGTCCAGAAGCCAAGGCGCTTGCAAAAACAGAAATTAAACCAAACTCGATTTTAGTATTTGGTTCAGAATCTGACGGCATTTCTCAAGAGTTATTAGATAAATCCGACGGCGCATTCTATATCGAACAACTCGGCTCCACTCGCTCTATCAACGTTGGTTGCGCTAGTGCAGTTGCGATGTATGAAGCCGTGCGGCAGTTAGGATTATTGCCGAAAGATGCGTAAATATCAATTATCACAACATTTTCTACGCAGCCCCAAGTTGGCTGGTTTTTTGATTGGTCATAGCAATATAAAGAAGCGTGATGTTGTTATAGATATTGGTGCTGGATCTGGCGTGATCACTTCGGCTCTTGCACGTAGGTGCAAACAGGTGATAGCAGTTGAGCCGGATGCTGAGACGGCTGCTCTTCTGCGTAAAAATACGAAGCGATGTAGCAATGTCGTGATAGTAGAAAAGGATTTTCTTGAAATGGAATTGCCGGACGGCCCATATAAGGTTTTTGCTAACCCTCCGTTTCATCTGAGCTCGGCGATTCTACATAAGCTTGACGAAGCAAAGAATCCGCCAGATGCCATATACTTGATTTTGCAGAAGCAATTTGCGCTAAAACTCCTCAACAATGACCGACATTATACCTCACAGTTGGGTAAACAGCTCTATATTCAATACGCCCCGCGTATTCGTCTTCCATTGAAGCCAAATTACTTTACGCCGCCTCCAGCGGTGCCGACGGTGCTTTTAGAATTAAAGAAACGTGGGTAATAAACCACACAGATGTGGTATAGTATAGTTACCGCCCCGTAGTCCTCATGGGGCGGTTTTTGATGGTATAATTAATCCATGGATTTAAAATCGAGAATTAGTGATAAATTGTATTTTGTAGTTGCGGGGTATTTTAAGTTCTGGGCGAATATTTCGCTAAAGCGCTGGCGACCGCGAATAATTATGATTACTGGATCTGCTGGCAAGACGACGATGCTTAACTTAATCGAGACTCAGCTTGGTCGCAAAGCGCACTACTCGCATAATGCTAATTCTGCTTTCGGAATTGCTTTCGACATTTTGGGCGAACATGGCGTAACTGGCTCAAAGATGCAATGGGTAAAGCTAATTCTAAAGTCGCCAATTCGTGCATTCACTTTTCGTCATAAAGAAAAATATTACATTGTGGAGACCGATGGTGATTTTCCGGGACGGGCAGAATATATCTCTAGATGGCTAAAGCCAGAAGTATCACTTTGGGTTAGTCTTGGGCGTTCGCACGCAATGTGTTTCGACGAGGTAGTCAAAAAGGGAAAATTCAAATCTCTTGATGAAGCGATTGCGCATGAGTTTGCTACCATTCCGCATAATACTAAAAAACTCGTACTGATTGATGGCGACAATAAAACTATGGTCGAAAAGACCAACGATACTAATGCGGAGGTTGTAAAGGTTAGTAAAAATGAGCTTAAAAGCTATAAAGTTCAGCCAGACCGTGCAGTATTTACCTTTACGAAGCGTAAGTTTACATTTCATGACCCAATTCCGCGCGACGCAACGATTCAGTTGTTAATGCTCGAAAAGCTGATGGATTATCTGGACGTCAAGGTAAACTACAATCTAAGCAATTATATTACGCCGCCCGGTCGCAACAATTTCTTCAAAGGCAAGAATGATATCAAGATTATCGATAGTAGCTATAATGCTCACATTATTAGCATGCAAACTATGCTCGAGACGTTTGAGGAAATGGAAGCCGAACACAAGTGGCTCGTAATTGGTGACATTATCGACCAGGGTAGTGTTGAAAAAGAAGAACACGAACGTCTGGCGGAGTTATTAGCTAATATGAATGTTGAGCAGATATTGTTGGTAGGTCGACGCACGACAAAATACACCTATCCAGTTCTTCAAAAAAAGAAGGGCGTACACGCGATGGCCTTCCGCAAACCAGATGCTGCTTTAAAGTATCTTGAAAATAACCTCAAGGGGGGTGAGACAATCCTGTTTAAGGGCAGCCAATATCTCGAATGGATTATTGAAAAATTACTCGAAAACCCAGACGACGCCGCGAAGCTTCCTCGCCAAACCGCACTCTACAAGAAGCGCCGAGCGCAATGGGGACTAAATTGATGAAGAAATTGTATATTATTCACGGTTGGACTTATATGCCAGAACCGTGGGAAGAAGTTATCGAAGAACTTAAGAACTATAAGATAAATGCAGTACTGTTGCGTGTTCCTGGTCTTGGTACGCAATCGGACGAAGTTTATACTATCGACGATTATGCGGAATGGGCGGCAAAGGAGATCCCAAAGGGTTCAATTGCGCTTGGCCATAGTAATGGTGGGCGCATTCTGTTGAATATGCTAGAGCAAAAGGGGTCGAATTATTTGAGCGGCTTAATTTTGCTTGACTCGGCTGGAATATATGAGCCATCGCTAAAGAATAGCCTAATGCGCAAGATGTCTAAGGCGTTTGCGCCACTCAGAAAGAGTAAGCTTGCGCGCAAGGCCGTCTACAAGGTGCTAGGCGTGCACGACTATAACGACGCCCCTGACAATATGAAGAAAACAATGACGAATATGCTTGACTCTGATAAGAAACTGGATTTGAGCAAAATCACGACTAAGACCAGAATAGTATGGGGCACCGATGACCAGATGACTCCTCTACGTCAAGGCAAAAAGATGCATGAGTTGCTCGGCAATTCCTCGTTAACCGTAAAAGAAGGTTGGCGCCATTCGCATTATCTCAAAGACACTAAAGAGACGGCGGCGGAAATCGCGGCGCAATATAAGGAGCTGGAAAAATAATGTTGAAATTCGTAGAGCTAAAACCGGAAGAGCTAGATAAATACGTTTTTAAGGCTCACCCAGAGGCTAATTTCTTGCAGACCTCGGCCTGGGGTAAAGTATACGAGATCGATAAAGAGCAGGTATTTTATCGCGGCGTTGAAAAGGATGGCAAGATGGTGGCTTCGGCTGTCATTATCTTAAAGCCAGCAAAGCGCGGGAGATATCTAGAAATACCTGGCGGACCATTACTAGATTGGGATAAAGGCAAGAAAGTATTAAAATTCTTCCTCGACAAGGTTCGTGAGTTAGCGGTAGAAAATAGATGCGTCTTCGTGCGTATGCGCCCAAATGTCTACGATTCGCCCGAAATGGAAAAGCTTTTGGCGGAAATGGGGCTCGTAAAGTCGCCGATGCATCTGCATGCCGAGCATACTGTCATGCTCGATTTAACGAAGAGCGAAGACGAACTATTGGCCGACATGCGCCGCCAGACTCGTTACGATGTGCGCCGCAGTGCTAAGCTTGGCATCAAGGTCGATTTCGATAATTCCAAAGAAGCATTCGATAATTTTTACGACATCCAACTGAAAACCGCCGAACGACAGGGCTTCATTCCGTCTTCGCGCAAGTTTATACAAGCGCAGCGTGAGGCCTTCGGCGATAATGCGCGCATATATACGGCCGCACTCGATGGCGTAGAGTTAGCTAAAGGGTTAATTCTATTACAAAAGCCAGAGGCGGTTTATCATGAAGCCGCATCGACTGATGAGGGGCGAAAGCTACCAGGCGCACACGCTTTGCAATGGCAAATCATAAAAGATGCCAAGGCGATGGGTATTAAGCGCTATAATCTCTTCGGTATTGCGCCGCCTAATTCGCCGCATCATCGTTACTCAGGAGTGACGACTTTTAAGTGCGGTTTTGGTGGCGAGCAGGTCACTTTTGTGCCAGCGCACGACTTGCCAGTCAAAAAGATACATTATAAAGCCGTTCATCTCCTGGAAGAAGTACGCAAAAAACGCCGTCATTTATAACTGTGTTAAAATAAGTAGCATGAAGATTATTGACGCTACTGATCAGAAAAAATGGGACAAGTTTGTGACGAGCCATGATGAGGCTAACTTTTTGCAAAGCTGGGCATGGGGCGAGTTTCACGAATCGCGCGGCAAAACGGTCGTTCGCCGCATAGCCGTTGACGATAAAAACAAAATCCAGGCCACCTATGTCGGACAAGTAGAAACCGCTAAGCGTGGCACCTATATGGCAATTGCTGGTGGCCCGATTCTCGATTGGAGCAATAAAAAGCTAGTCAAAGAGATATTTAAAGATATTAGGGAACAGGGCGAGGCTAACAACTGCGTATTCGTACGTGTGCGTCCGCAGATTACTGAAGGTGAAGATAACCGCAAGTTATTCGAAAAGCTCGGACTTAAGCCAGCTCCGATGTATCTATCCGTGGAATATGCCGGCGTTGTGGATATTAGCAAATCGGAAGACGAAGTATTTGCGGGCTTCTCGCAGAGCCTGCGCCGCAACTTCCGCAAGGCGCACAAAGATGAGGGAATTACGACCGAAGTTAGCACTGATCCTTCCTGTATTCCTGAATTTTATAAAACTCAGATGGAGACAGCGGATCGTCATAAATTTGTGGCTTTTTCGGAAGACTTCTTGCAAAAACAATTCGAAGCTTTTGCTAAGTATGACGAAGTAAAATTGTACACCGCACGTTACGAAGGCGAGATTCTTGCGCAAATTTATATTATTTTCTATGGCAATGAGGCTTCTTATCATTATGCGGCGTCTACGTCGTTGGGCCTCAAGCACAAAGGCGTGCTGCTGCTTCATGAAATGGCAATGAAAGATGCGCGTGAGCGCGGCATTGAACGCTATAATCTTTGGGGGATTACCGGCTTAAACGATACAAAACATCGTTTCTATGGCGTTAGTCAGTTTAAGCGAAGCTTTGGCGTATATGAGCTTCAGTACTTACATGCGCACGATTTAATCATTCAACCTGGCAAATATCGCATTAATTATTTGATTGAAAAAATACGCGCTAAAATTCGTCACGTCTAAATTGTTCCAACTTGCAAAACGCTCTTGTTTTAAATATACTTAAATTAAAGAAATAGGAGCTTTTTGAAGTGAGTACAAAACGAAAATATATTGAAAGCCATTGGGGCGTTTTTGTCCTAAAAGGTATTGTTTCGCTATTTGCGGGATTCTATATGATGTTTACGCATCGTCAAGACGTCAACTTCTTAATTCAAGTTGTTGGTTGGACAATGCTTGCGCTAGCGATTATCGAAGTTGTCAATGTTGCACATCGCTCTAGCCGTCAGCGCAACTGGGGATTTCCGCTTGGTTTGGGCGTCGTCGAGATGGCGATTTCTGTTGCGCTTCTTTATACTGTGAACCCTAACGCTACGCTCGCAGAACTTCTGCCACTTCGCCTATCGATGCTTGCCGCCTATGTATTAGTCGCGTCAATCATCACGGTCGTAATGGGCTTTCGCAGCTTTGATAACCTTACTGATCGTTTCATGTGGGTAGTAAACGGCATGCTTGGCTGTGTTCTAGGTTTTGTTATCTTTAACGCTGGAAACATTAGTGACGTGGCTCATATTATGCTATTCGGGACTTATCTTTTAATTAACGGTCTTACTGATCTATTCTTTGGTGTTCATTCAAAGGATGAAATGAAGGAGCTACACGCTGAGCGTTCGGCTAGGCGTAAGAAAGCACTTGGCGCTTCCAGTAAAGGGGCGAAGAAGTAGCCATGTTTGGACCAAAAGCTCGTATTGAAAGATATCTAAAGAAAAATCCACAAATCAAAACTATTGTAGTGACGGGTTCGTATGGTCGCAAATCTGCAATTCGCGCCCTTGGTATGATACTCGGCCAGCAATTCGTCGTAACTATGGGCGTAAATAAAAATGTCGATGCTGATGTCGTTATTCTTGACTACAAGTCGTCAGCAGATTTTCCAGAAATAGAGCCAGATATTGTCGTAGTTACTAGTTGCCGAACCGACGAAGAGGCGCAACGTTTCTTCTCGATTGCGAATATCGCTAGGCGCGTGTTCGTGAACTTTAATGACGTTCCGCAAGAGTTCGCAAAATACCTCAAGAATCCCAACATATATACTTATGGCGACGAGCTCCCAGCCGACTTCTACTTCGAGAATAGCAGCTTCTCGCTTGATGGCTATGAAGGCGATTTTATCGACGAAGAGCGCGACCGGCTTCATGTAAAGATTAAAATACTTGGCGAGCACAATATTCGTCCAATCATTATGGCTTGCGCAGTTGGTAAGCAATTCCAGATACCAAAAGAAAAATTAATCGCCGGCACCGACTCCATTGTGCCACTACATGGTCGCATGTCACCGGCAAAGGGTATTGGTGGAACTATCGTAATTGACGATTCGGCCTATGTAGCCGCAGACGACGTAAAGCTTGGCTGTATGACAATAATGGCATTAGAATCTCCAGCAAAAACCGTCATCATTGACGACGTGAACAAAATTAAAGCCATAAATACGGAGCTTTTGACGGATATTTGCGTCTTGGGGAGCACTACTGGCACTGACCCTGAAAACCCAAAAATTCATTATTTTGAAGAAGAAGTCGACCTAATCCATTATATCGGCGAACGTGCCGAAGAGGGTGGCCTTATTCTATTAGAAATTCCATTACCAGAGATTATAGAGTCTTATATTTGGTAATACCTCTTTAATAAAAGTGGAGATTATTATAAAATAGACATATGGCAAAGGTGATTACGGTTACCAATCAAAAAGGAGGTGTTGGTAAGACTACGACGTCTATCAACTTAGCATTTTATCTTGCAAAGAAGAACAGAACAGTATTGTTAATAGATTTTGATCCTCAGGGAAATGCCACCTCTGGACTCGGCATAGACAAACGCAACCTCAAAGAAACCATGTGCGATGTCATGCTTGGTGAGACTGAATTGAAGAATGTAATTTGCCAGGCTAACCAAAAAATTAAGAAGTTATTTGTCGCGCCAACCATGCCCGAACTTGCGAATGTCGAAGTCCAAATGGCCGATATGGAAGATAAATTCCGCATTCTAAAGAAGGCTATTGATTCAATCAAGGATGAATACGACTATATTATTATCGATAGTCCGCCGAGCTTATCATTACTAACGGTCAATGGCATGATTGCCGCTGATTATCTTTTGCTTCCAGTTCAGACGGAATTCTACGCACTAGAAGGCGTTGCGCAGCTACTTGAGAGTATGAATCTAGTCAAGAAAGCAATGAACCCAAAACTCAAACTACTTGGCGTCCTTGCTACGATGTATGATCGTCGCACGGTCCTTAGCTCACAAACGCTAGCGGAGCTGAAGCGATATTTTAAAGACAAGGTATTTGAGACTACAATCCCACGCAACGTTCGCCTGGCCGAGGCGCCAAGTCATGGCGTTGCTATTGGTCAGTACGACCGCTTTAGTAAAGGTGCAAAAGCATACAAATCGTTAGCCGATGAAGTATTGGAAAGGACTGAAAAATGAGCGCACGCGGACTAGGGAGGGGTTTTGAGGCGTTAATTCCGACGGAGAATATCGATTCCACTTTTGACCCAACGGCTGACGAAGATGCGAAAGATAGCAAATTGCGCGAAATAAAGGTGTCCGACATTGAGCCGGACCCAGACCAGCCGCGACGCGATTTTAAGCCTGAGCAACTACAGGCATTGGCCAACTCAATTAAAGAACACGGCGTATTGCAGCCTATTGTCGTAACGAAAGATGGCAACAAATATAAGATCGTTGCCGGAGAACGTCGTTGGCGCGCGTCTAAAATTGCCGAAATAGAAAAAATTCCCGCAATTGTGCGGTCATTAGATGCGCAGAACCGGCTAGAGCTGTCACTTATTGAAAACGTTCAGCGTGAAGATCTAAATGCCATCGAGACGGCAACCGCATATGCGAAACTCAAAAACCAATTCAATATGAGTTCCGAGGAAGTCGCTAAGCGTGTTGGCAAGAGCGAGTCTGCCGTCATTAATACTATGCGCTTGTTAAGCCTGCCGGAAGAAGCGAAGCATGCGATGGTCGAACATAAACTATCCGAAGGACAAATGCGTCCATTAATTACCGCTACGCCAGAGCAAATCAAGGCAGTTTTGCCGAAAATCATCAACGAAAGCTGGAGCGCTCGTAAAGTCGAGCAATATATGGTGGAAGTAAAAGCGCGTGCTAAAGCGGCCCAAAAAGCCGAGGAACGCCCAGTGAGCGCCGAGAGTGAGTCTCGTGCTGCTGCACTTAGCAAAAAGCTAGGGGTTGGCGTAAAGGTTCGCACGAATGCGCGTGGTTCCGGCGATATTGTACTAAAGTTTAAAGACGAGAAGGAGTTTGAAAAACTATGTTCAATACTAACAGCGTAAAAAACAAGATGGCCACCGTGGTCGAACATTTTAAAGAAGAGTTAAAAAAAGTACGTACTGGCCGTGCGCATCCTGATATGCTTGCTAATGTCAGAGCAGAAGTATACGGCCAAATGTCGCCACTCAATCAAATTGCCAACGTGACCGTCCAGGGCGCAACTATGCTCTTAATCACTCCATATGACACATCAAACATTGGCAAGATTTCCGCTGCCATTCGCGCCGACCAATCACTCGGTCTCAACCCATCTGATGATGGTCGCGTAATTCGCGTGCCGATTCCTCCACTTACAGAAGAGCGCCGCAAGGAAATCGTGAAGACTACGAGCGCAAAGGTCGAGGAGGCGAAAATTGCCCTTCGCAAAGCACGCGATGATGCGCGCAAGGATATCAAGGCTGCTGAATTAGCCGAGGATGCCAAGAAGCGCGCCGAAAAAGAAGTCGATGATATTATCAAAGACTTTAATGCTGAAATTGACAAGTTGTTCTCTGAAAAAGAAGCAGAAATAATGAAAATCTAAGGAAAGGGCAAAAACGCAACATGGAAGAAAAGGGTGGCGAGTCGAGCCAGAACAACGAGAAAGCCGTATCGAAGAATTATGTTGATTCTAAGATAGCAATGACGACAATTTTAGTAGTAGTCTTTGGTGCCGTATTCGTACTTGGTCTAGTGCTTATAGGTATTCAGGTATCGAACAAATGCACTAATAATACTGACGAGCAAAGTGGACAGACTGCCGTCGGGCCGATAATGGAGTCAATTGAAGTTGATTACGATAATGTTTATGTTGACTATAATGTGCCATCGAGCGATTCAAAGGAAGTTACGAACTCTTTCTTAGCGCTAAATGGAGTCAAAGACGAGGAGTACGCGATTATTCATAGCTCATCGGAGCTAGATGATTTCGTAGATGCTATAAATTCGGTCAAGGCCAATGATGGTGTTCCATTTGTCTATTCCGTTGGTTCCGATTTCTTTAAGACTGGCTCTATTATCGCAGTCGCAAAGGAAGCTGCCGGTTTTAGCGTGATGGATATTGAAAAAGTAACACGCGACGAGTCTTACAATATTCATATTGATGGGTCATACTCAACGCTTAGGGGAGATTCTGGTGTTAGAGGTAGTGTGACTCTTATTCAGATTCAGAACATTCAGCCGAAGACGGTTACGGTCAGTTGGGATGCAAGCGAGCATGATAACACGGCTGATATACCGGTTAAAAAGCCGATAGTGTATTTGTATCCGACGAAGACTACGAAGGTTAATGTTATGCTAAGTAACCCTGAGCGCTTAACTACAGACTACCCAGATTACCAAAAAGGATGGACTGTAACGGCACAGCCGAACGGCACGCTCACGGATCAAAATGGTAAAAAATATTACGCCTTATATTATGAGTCGAAGAACACTAAGAAGTATAGTTCGGACAGTCTCAAAGAAGGATTTGTAGTGTCTCGAGAAAACGTAGAGTCATTCCTGGACGAAAAACTTGCGGTTTTGGGCCTGAATTTCAAAGAACGCGAGGAGTTTATAACCTATTGGGCGGGTATTCTCGAAGAAAAACCATACACTTTCATTCGTTTTCAGACCGCGGCTGAAATAGAGAAAAATATGGGATTAATCGTCACTCCAAAGCCAGATACAATGATTCGCATTGTGATGGAATATCAAAATCTCGACACTAAAATCGAAACAAAGCCACAGCAGCTATCGCCGGTTAGTCGTCAGGGCTTCACGGTGGTAGAATGGGGCGGAACGGAAATTAAGTAATGGCTGAAAAAAGAGAAGCGTTTTGGGAAAAACAGGCGAGCAAAAAGATGATATTCTTTTGCTTTCTGCTGATTATAGTCACATTTATCTGTTTTGGCGGCACATACCTACAAGCTAAAATAACAAAACAGGAAAAACCAGATGAGATTTGGACCGACAGCACTACTAGCTACGACGAAAAGGTTAGGCGGCAAGAAGAGCTGAATCGTTCCGTTATGGATTCTAGGGAAGGAATTGTTAAAGAATGAAGATTATAGAGAAAAAATGCCCAAATTGCCATGCTAACTTAGAATTCGATGTTGGCGAGGCGAATGTTAAATGTCCAAACTGCCGCCGCGCTTATGCCGTGGAATACGATAAAGATTTTGTAGATCCAGAAGTCAGATTAAAAGCAAAAGATATTCAACTAAAATTGCTCGACAGCGTTGATCAATCGCTGAAGTTTAGAAAGGTTATCGTTGTAGTCGTTGCAATTGCTACGCTCGTAATAATTGGTTTTTCTATATTTTTTGCAATCAAGATAAACAAAGACTTCGAAGATTCGCGTCAGGAGTTCAATAAGACTCGCGATAGGATAATGGACGATTTTGAGGACCATTTCGACGAATAATCGCCTTACGCTTGAAGCTACCGCTTATCTGTGGTAAAATATATGCAGTGCCGCGATAGCTCAGTTGGTAGAGCGCATCC